>JANLSK010000285.1:0-50652 GCA_031362415.1 Actinomycetes bacterium
TGGAACCTGATCGTCAACGAAAATACCAACGACATCACCCTCATCAAACCCGACGGACAACCCTACCAACCACCATCCGAACCCATGGCGCTCTCCGAACCAACCCGCGCATGGCTCACCCAACTCATGAACCCACCACCAACAACCGAAGCAGCCTGATCCAAGCCTGAGCCCGAGCCAGACGGCAGGATCGCTGCGCTCTTCAGCAGGGTCATCCGATGGTCCTGGGCGTCGCGACCGAGGCGACCACGATCGCGCCGTGGCCGGGCGAACGATGCTGAAGCGGTGCCGGTCGATCATCGCGATCGTGGTCTCGCCGAGCCGTTCGGCGATGGCGATGACGCTGGCGTCGGTGATCGGGCGTTGTTGTCGAACTCCTCCGAAGGGCACGAAGGCGTCGGCAACTGGGTCGTCAGACGCCAAGAGCCGGTTGTCGGTGCTAGAGATTGGGCGATGGCGAGGGACGTTGCGCGTTACCGCGAGATTGAGCGCCGGCTCTGGAATCACGTCGGGGCTACACCGATTGAGCGATACGTGCCGTTGGCCTCGGGGGGACGGGTGCGAGTGCAGGAGGTCGGGGACGGCGTTCCGTTCGTGCTCATCCACGGTGGATCCATCGCCGGAACGAGCTGGGCCACCCTGGCGGCTGCTCTCGGAGGTATCCGGTGTCTGCTGGTCGATCGCCCCGGCTTCGGGTTGTCCGATCCAATCGTGGGCGGGCCGCTGCGAGACCTTGGCCGCGTCGAGGCCTACGCCGATCGGCTGCTCCCTGAGTTGCTCGACGCCCTCGAACTCGACGCCGCAGCGGTCGGAGCGACCTCCTACGGCGGCTTCTTCGCGTTCCGCGGGGCGGCCGCGGCTCCCGAGCGGGTCACCAGAATCGTCGAGTACAGCTGGTTGATTGGCACCAAGCGAAGGTGCGCCGTTCGCGGCGAGAGTCAGCGCTGTACCCGGCCTTCAGCCGATGATGACCCGGCTTCCCATGAGCAGAGGAATGGTCAAGCAAGCACTCCGTCAGTTCGGTCTCGGTCGAGCCATCGATTCCGGGGGCCTTCGACGATCACATGCTCGACTGGGCCCACGCGCTCCTCCGCCACACGGACACCTTTGCGAATGACATCCGCTCGTCACCCCGGGTCTTCACCGCGCTCCGTGGCCAGAACCTTAAGCTGCTCCTCACCGACGACCTGCTCTCCAGACTGACGATGCCCGTCCTGTTCCTCTGGGGTGAAGACGATCCCAACGGCGGTGCCGCGGTCGCTCGGGCTTTCGCCCCGCGGCTGCCCAACTCGGATCTCGTCATCGTCCCGGGAGCCGAGCATGCACCCTGGCTCGACAGCTTGGACACGTGCGTCACACACACCCGTTCGTTCCTCCTCGACTAACCACACAGTCGTCGGCGGGCCTCGCCATCATCCCCACTGCGGCTCGCGGCCCACACTTCGATCGGTCCGCCGACCGTCGCCGCTCTCACGCTCCCGGCCGACCCAAACATCACCGATCCGTCTCTCCTCACCGACCGCGGGCTGAGGCCAGACGCCAGCAGCGCAGCCAACCACCTGCACCGGCCGCCATCACGAACGACACCGGCACGTACGACCGAAAGCCTCACCGCTACTGGTCCCTGAGGTCACCTGCGTCGGGTGGCGCAACACGCAGTTATCAACGCCGCTACTTCCCCGTGGCCCGAACAAGGCTGATGCAAGCTACCTTGCATATTGCGACATGCCAAGCTAACTTGTGGGCGCGGACCCGCTCATCGCAGCGAGCGCTCGTAAACACCGGATTGCGGACGTCGACATGATTCGATTCATGCGTTCAACAACCCGATCCTCGTGGAAGACCTCGACGACGGCTTCACGATGCTCATCGGAGCCGATCACGCAGGGAACCATCTCGAAGTCGGCATCATCGACAGCTCAGACGGCCCGATCATCGTTCACGCCATGCCAGCCCGACCGAAGTACCTGAGGTGAACACCATGCCCAGAACCGCACAAGAGATCCTCCACAGCGCAGACGACCTGGCCCGTCGATTCGAACAGCACCAGCCCGGCGACGACGCTCGAGATGCAGGGGCGCTCCGAGCCGTTCGCGATGCATTCCTGGCGCGAGCGGACGCCGAGCGTGAGCTCCAAGCGGCAGTCGCCCTAGCGCGCCGACAACGGCACTCCTGGGCCTCGATCGGCGCCATGGTCGGCACCTCCGGAGAAGCAGCCCGACAGCGTTATGGACAGTCCGTCACCGCTGAGCCCTCAACATAGTTCTGTCCGTATCGGGCGAAGAAGACTCGGTTCCGGTGGATCTCGAAGTGTGCCCGGAGCGCCTCGGTCGCTTGGACGTCGCTACCGGTGCCGGTCGGTCCGTCGTCGAGAAAGTCGTCGCTCACGTCGAGCGGGGAGTGAGCAGGCCGCCGAGGACATCGGCGGCTTCACGGTCGGAACGCGACGTCGCATGGGCATAGATGTTCGCGGTGGTGCTCGTGTGGCGATGGCCGAGACGCTTCGAGACCGTGGGGAGCGGTACGCCGGCATCGAGCGCCTGCGTCGCCGAGAAGTGCCGGAGGTCATGCAGACGCGCCCACACGCCGACGCTGCGGGCGAGGAGCCGGAACCGTCCGCTCATCGACTCCGGAGAGATCACCACGTCATGGCCGGGCGACGGCGAGAACACCCACGGGCCCAGACCCACCCCACACGACAACGCCCGCTCGGCACAATGCCGACGTCGAACCTCAACAGCTCCACGGTGCCCGCGTCGAGCGCGACCCGCCGCGACTGGTGCGACTTCGGGGCCTTGACGATCAGCTCGCCGTCGACCTCGATCACGCCACGCGCCAGCGAGAGAACAGCCTCCTCCACGTCAAGATCCTCCCACTGGAGCCCGCACAGCTCGCCCCGCCGAGCCCCGGTGATCGCGGCCAGCCAGACGAAGTCGCCCAGGTCGTCGTCACCCGCATCACGGGCCCCGTCGACCAGGCGCTGCACAGCATCAGATCCGGGAGGCGTGACCTCGGTACGCCGATTGCGAGGCGTCGTCGCCAGTACCGCCACGTTCACCGGCACCCACCGCCACTTCAACGCCTGCAACGCGCTCCGCACCACGGCAAGGACCTTGCGAACACTCAAGCGGCGCGAGCGGACGACCCTTGGGGCCGCTCTCACCGAGCCGGGAGTACAACCGGTCGAGCATCGACGCGTCGAGCCGATCGAGACGCACCTCACCGATCGCCGGGAGCACGACCCGATTCACGATCTTGCGGCACTCGTGCAGCGTCTTGGGCGACAGATCGCGCCCCGCGAGGTCGAGCCACATCTCGAACAGCTCGGCGACCGTCCGCGTCGTGCCGACGTCAGCGGCCGTCGCCGACCTCCACGACCAGCCGGGCCAGCGCGATCTCGGCGTCCTTCCGGCTGCCCTTCACGTAGCGCACGATGCGCCGTCGACGACACGTCGCGAGGTCGACGCCGTGCGAAAACGCGCCGGGCGCAGCCCTGGTGATGAGGACGGATGAGGACGGACCGAGGACGGACCGAGACGACCTCCGGCGGACTCCCGGGAGGTGCTGATTGTCGTTTATGGCCACTGACCAGGACTTCAGTGGAGCCGGAGAGGGGACTCGAACCCCTGACCTGCTCATTACGAGTGAGCTGCTCTACCGACTGAGCTACCCCGGCGAATGGGCACGGCATTGTACCCGGGGCCGGCGCCCCGATCGGGCTCTGAGGCACGATGAGCCCGTCGCTCGCCTGTGCTCCTTCGCTCCCTTGGTTCGGAGGCGAACCGACAGTCGACTACTACTCATGGATTGACTAGTGGCATGCTGGGCCCGTGAGCGCTCCGAGCGATGCGAACCGGACGGGCGATCCGAGCCGGACGAGCGTGGTCCGGGTCCGCACGAACGACGGGCACCGCAGTGTGCACACGGGATCGGCGCCGTGGCCGATCGTCACGCTGGCCGTCGTCGCCACGATCGTGTTGGTGCTCCCGCTCGTGGCCCTGGTGCAACGGGCGCCGTGGAGCGCCGTGGTCGACGAGCTCCGTTCGCCCGCCGTACGTACAGCATTGCGCCTCTCACTCGTGTGCTCGCTGTCGGCCACGGCGTTGGCGATCGTGCTCGGGGTCCCGCTCGCATGGGTGCTGGCCCGCACGGAGTTCCGAGGTCGCCGGGCCCTCCGGGCTTTGGTGACGCTCCCCGTCGTGCTCCCACCGGTGGTTGGCGGCGTGGCGCTGCTCATGGCCTTCGGGCGACGTGGTCTCGTCGGCCAGCTCCTCGACGACTGGTTTGGGATCCGCCTGGCATTCACGACGAGCGGTGTGGTCCTGGCCGAGACGTTCGTGGCGCTGCCGTTCCTCGTGCTGGCCGTGGAAGGGGCGCTCCGATCGAGCGACCGTCGCTACGAGGATGCTGCCGCCACGCTGGGGTCGGGGCGGCTCAGCACCTTCTGGCGCGTCACCCTGCCCATCGTCGGACCCGGGATCGGCGCTGGTGCGGTACTGGCGTGGGCCCGGGCCCTGGGCGAGTTCGGCGCCACGATCACCTTTGCTGCCAACGCTCCGGGCCGCACGCAGACGGTTCCGCTCGCGGTGTACCAGTCACTCGAGGGCAGCGACCAAGACGGTGCGATCGTGCTGAGCCTGGTCTTGTTGGTGGTGTCGTTCAGCGTGTTGGTGGCCCTGCGCGACCGTTGGCTGGGCCCGCTCCGATGATCAGGACCAAGGCCCGCAAAACCGAGGCCCGCACAACCGAGACGCACCGCGACGAGACACCGAGCCCGTCGGGCCTCACCGCCAGCGTCGGGGTGCGGCTCGGATCACTCGAGCTCGACGTCGATCTCCTCGCTCCGGAAGCGGGCGTGGTGGCGGTCCTCGGCCCCAATGGAGCCGGCAAGACCACGCTCCTGCGGTGCCTGGCCGGGCTTCGTCCTCTCGACGCGGGTCGGGTGACGATCGGCGGGACGGTCGTTGACGATCCGGCGGCTCGCGTCTTCGTGCCGCCCGAACGCCGTTCGATCGGGTTCGTCTTCCAGGACGCCCTGCTGTTCCCGCACCTGTCGGCGCTCGACAATGTCGCCTTCGGCCTCCGCCGGCGCGGGGCCCGCACGGTGGACGCCCGGAGGCGGGCCCTCGAGTGGCTCGCGCGCCTCGGTACGGAGTATCTGGCGCAGGCCCGGCCCCGCGAGCTCTCGGCGGGTCAGGCCCAGCGGGTGGCGCTGGCCCGGGCGCTGGCGCACGAGCCCCGTCTGCTCCTGCTCGATGAGCCGTTCTCGGCTCTCGATGCTGCGGTGCGGATCGAGATGCGACGGGCCCTACGCATGGCCTTGGTGAAATTCACGGGGGCGGTGGTCCTGGTGACGCACGACCCGGTCGAGGCACTGTCGCTCGCCGATCGCGTCGTGATCATCGAGCGGGGACAGGTGACGCAGGCCGACGCTCCCTACGACGTGGCCGCTCGGCCGCGCACGCCATGGATCGCCGGGCTCGTCGGGGTCAACCTCTGGCACGGGACGGTCGAGGCGGGCGGCGTGTCGATCGTGGCGGGCTCGCCGCCGATCGTGAGCGCCGACACCGACCGTCTGCCGCTCGGGAGCCGGGTGTCGGTCGTCGTGCACCCTCACGCCGTCGGGTTGTACACGGCGCCGCCGCAGGGCACGCCCCGCAACGCGTGGTCGATGACGGTCACCACGGTCGAGCGCCACGGTGGACGCGTGCGTGTCGGGCTCGACGGGCCGTTCCCACTCGTGGCAGAGGTGACACCGTCTGCCGCTTCCGAGACCGGTCTGAGCCCCGGGGCCCAGGTGTGGGCGGTCGTCAAGGCCACCGAGGTCGAGATCTTCGAGGACTGACGTGTCGATACCTGCGGAGGACCAAAGCCATGGCGCCACGACCCAAGACCAAACCGGCACTGAGCGAATGGGTGGTGCTGGCGCTACTGCTCGACGAGCCCCGGCACGGCTGGGCGCTGGCCCGAGAGCTGGCACCCGAGGGATCGATCGGCCAGGTGTGGACGCTCTCGCACCAGCTCGTGTATCACGCGCTCGACGCTCTCGTGGCCGCAGGGCTGGCCGCTCCGAGGCGGACCGTCGACAGCGACGAGGGGCCCCGGCGCACCATCCACGGAGTAACCGTCAAGGGGCGCAAGGCGATGAAGGACTGGCTCGACGCGCCGGTGGAGCATCTCCGTGACGTCCGTACCGAGCTCCTGGGCAAGCTCGTGCTCCGCGACCGGCTCGGGCTCGATCAACGCTCGTTCCTGGTGACGCAGCGTCGAGCCTTCGCTCCCCTCGTCCGCGCCTTGGCGTCGTGGGAGTCGGGCGCGCCGTCGGGAGCGAACCGGATCGTCGCTCGGTGGCGGGCCGAGACCGCAGAAGCCGTGGTTCAGTTCATCGACGGAATGCTCGCCGATCTGACCGAGAACGAGGCCCCGAGGTGAAACGCGTGAAGCTCGCCATCGGTAGTCCGAGCTGGAGTACTGCGAGGCGTCGTCGGCCGACCGCCCGTCGGGGTGGCGTCTTGCACTGGGCTGCCGTGGCTGTCCTCACTGTCGTCGGCCTTGGCGCCTGCGCGTCCGACGAGGGCCCGCCCGCCGCTGACGGAACTCCGAGCGGGACGGTCAGCGTGTACGCCGCGTCGTCGCTCACCGAGGCGTTCACCGCCGTGGCTCGCCGGTTCGAGGAGCTGAACCCCGGCTCGACCGTCGAGCTCACCTTCAATGGCTCGTCGGCTCTGGCCACCCAGATCGCGCAGGGCGCCCCAGCCGATGTGTTCGCCGCCGCCGACACCGAGACCATGGCCCGTCTCGTGGACGACGGTCTGGCAGTCGGTCCAGCCACGATCTTCGCCCGGAACCGCCTGGCGATCGTTGTGGCGCAAGGGAATCCACTCGGCATCGGCGCCTTGGCCGATCTCGCCCGGGACGACATCGTGACCATCGCATGCGCGTCGGACATCCCCTGCGGCCGCTATGCCGACGCCGTGCTGGCCGCCGCCGGCGTGGAGGCCTCACCCCGCTCGCGGGAGCTGAATGTGAAGGCCGTGGTGGCTCGGGTCGCGCTCGGTGAGGCCGACGCGGGCATCGTGTACGCGACCGACGTGATGGCCGACGAGCGCGTCGACGGTGTCGCCATCGCCGAGGAGCAGAACCTGGTCGTCGAGTACCCCGTGGTGGTGCTCCGCGAAGCAGCGACCACCCCGCTGGCCCAGGCGTTCGTATCGTTCCTGACCTCGCCTGACGGCCAGGCCGCATTGGCCGAGCGGGGCTTCCTCACCCCCTGAGCCGCCTCTCCTCAACCCAAATGTGCGCGGAAATGCTCACCCCGTGCGCATTTCCGCGCACATTTGGTGGGGGGTCGGGGCTATCAGCTGCGGGGGATGTCGCGCCAGGAGCGGTCGCGATCGGCCGTGGGCTCGCGGGGAAGGCCCAGGGCCCGCTCGGCGAGGTTGTTGCGCTGCACCTCGTTGGTGCCGCCCCCGATCGAGATCCCGTATCGGCCCATGACCTCCGACTGGATCCACGCTCCCCGCTCGTCGCTCGACACGAGCCCGACCGGGCCGGCCATCGACATGGCCAGGTTGCCCGACAGCACCCGGTTGAACGCCACGGCCAACTTGAGGATCGACGGGTCGACGGGCGGCGTCTCGCGTCGCCTCACCGCCGCGAGGATGCGCTCACCCATCATCGCCAACACCCGCTCGTGGCAGTAGTGGCGGGCCAACTCCTGGCGTGTCACCGGATCGCCTTGCACCCCATAGCCCTGCGCCAGAAGGCGGAGGCGCTCGAACGTCGACCCGCCACGCGCACCGCCGATGAACGCCGACTCGTTCGAGAGCACCGTGCGCGCCGGCGCCCATCCCTCGTCGATCTGGCCCAGGACGCGCGACACGGGTACGCGGACCTCGCTGAGGAAGACCTCGTTGAAGTGCGACGCCCCGGTGGCCTGGACGAGCGGTCGCACGTCGATCCCGGGGCTGTCCATGTCGATGAGCAGGAAGGTGATCCCGTGGTGCTTGGGGGCATCGGGGTTGGTGCGCACGAGCAGCATCCCCCGATTGCAGAATTGGGCGGCCGAGTTCCAGACCTTCTGCCCGGTGACCACGAACTCGTCCCCGTCGCGGTCGGCTCGACAAGCCAGACCCGCCAGGTCGGAGCCTGAGCCCGGCTCACTGAAGAGCTGGCACCAGGCGTCGTCGCCCGACAAGAGGCGGGGCACGTACTCGAGCCGCTGTGCGTCGGTGCCGTGACGCATGAGCGTGGGGCCGAGCATGGCCATCGTGGCTGCGATGAACCCCGACGACGCGTCGAACTGCTCGGCTTCCTCGCCGAAAATGGTCTCGTGCCACGACGTTCCGCCGCGCCCTCCGAGCTCCCGGGGGTAGGTGAGCCCGGCGAACTGGTGGTCGAAGAGCGTCCGCTGCCACGACCGCCCGAGCTCGAAGTACCGGCGCCCCTCCTCTTCGCTCGTGTGGAAGTTGATGGCCCACGGACTCGTCGCCTGTTTCGGCGTGGCGTTGGCTTCGAGGAACGCTCGCGCCTCGGCCCGGAACGCCGCCTGCTCCTCGGTGTCGACGGGATGCTCGTCAGCTACGACCACGGTGGACGCCTCCTCCGGTACAGGGGGTATGGGGACACTCACGACAGAGGGGCGCGGGCAAGGGGGAACAGGGTGCACGGCGCCAAGGGGGTGGAGACCCGTGTGCGGGGCTCAGCCCTCAGTATGCAGTGAGACCGCCGTCGGAGTGGAACACGGTGCCGACGGTCATCTCGACACCTCGGACGCCAGGAACGCCAGACGCTCGCGAACTCCTCGGGCGTGCCGAGCGCGAACGGATGGTCATCGAATCCCCGCGCGCTCACCCGGTCCCCGATCCGGCCCCCGTCACCAGCGCGACCTTCCCGTCCAGGCGCCCCATGGCCTCCCCCTCGTCGAGCGGCCTGACACTGGGGCGCGTCGGATACTCGGGGACGAGGGCGCGACGTCACGGACGAAACGCCACTGGACCCGGTAAGGTTGCCGCCATGAGCGACCATGCCCGCGAAGTGTCGGTGAGCCGACGGATCGCCGCCCCGGCAGACACGATCTTCGCCGTGCTGGCCGATCCCAAGCGCCATCCCGACTTCGACGGCTCGGGGACCGTGAAGCAGACGACCTTCGGGCCCGATCGCCTGGCGCTGGGCGAGAAGTTCGGGATGAAGATGCGCATCGGCCTGCCGTACCGGATCGGCAACACCGTGGTGGAGTTCGAGGAGGACCGTCGCATCGCCTGGGCGCACTTCGGCAAGCACCGCTGGCGTTACGTCCTCGAGCCGGACGGCGGCGCCACCGTGGTCACCGAGACCTTCGACTGGTCGGGCGCCCGGTCGCCGAAGTTCATCGAGCTCATGGGGTACCCGAAGAAGCACCCCGCGGCCATGGAGAAGAGCCTCGAGCGCCTCGAAGCTCTCGTTGCCGGCCCCGCTGCTGGCACCGACTGATCCCGCGCCTGAGCCGACGACTGATCCGCGACTGATCCGACGAGTCAGAAACGCTCCGGTCCCATGACCTCGGCCTCCACGGGCTCGCGCTCACAGCGACGGCGCGTCGTCTCGATACCGGCTCTCGGGGCGCTGGCTGTCGGGCTCGTGGTCGCCGCGCCCGTGTGGATCCCGGTGACCCTGCTCGTCGATCTGGTCACCGCGCCCCGGCGCCTGCCCCGCCTGCGGATGATGGCCTTCGCCGTCATGTGGGCCTGGATCGAGATGGCCGGTGTCGCTGCGGCCGGGTTGCTGTGGGCCACCGGGCGCGGCACCAGGGTGCGACCCCACGTCCGCATCCAGCACTGGTGGGCCCGTCGGATCAGCCGAGCCTTGGAGTGGAGCGTCGGCCTCCGTGTGGTGGTCGATCACCCCGAGTACCTGCACCCCGGTCCCATCGTGGTGTTGGCCCGGCACGCAAGTCACGCCGACTCGCTGGTATCGGCGCGGCTCCTGCTCGATGAAGGTTTCGTACCCCGTTACGTGCTCAAGCGTGAGCTCGCTCTCGACCCCTGCCTCGACATCGTGGGCCATCGACTCCCGAACCACTTCCTCGATCGGTCGGCGAGCGACGGCGCGTCGGAGCTGGCGGCGCTCACCGCGCTGGCGACGGGGATGGGCGAGGACGATGCCGCAGTGATCTTCCCCGAAGGCACGCGGGCCAACGACGGGAAACGGGCTCGGGGGCTCGCCCGCATCGCCGAACGCGACCCCGGCCGGGCCGAGCGCCTCGGCACGCTCCACCACCTCCTCCCTGCCCGCCCGGCGGGAACTCTGGCGATCCTCGCCGGCGCACCCTCCGCCGACATCGTCATCCTCGGTCACGTCGGCTTCGAGGGCCTCGACACCTTCGGCGGCGCCCTGCGGCGAGTTCCGTTGCGCCACCCGGTGGAGGTCACGGTCCGTCGGGTTCCCCGGGCCGAGGTCCCGTCCGACCCCGATGCGCTCCTCGGCTGGCTCGACGATCGCTGGCTGGAGCTCGACGCTTGGGTCGAGACCCGGCTCTCACATCGCGTCGCTGCGGCGTCGTCATCAACGCGGCAGCGACGCTGAAGCAGAACCCCGACGGAGCGCCGATCGGCGCGATGGGGCTCCGACACACCAGAATGACCACAGCCACCGTTCCTGCAGTTACGGAGCGCGGTTGGCCAGGTTCTCCGACGACGACGCTGCGAAGCCACCGTGACCCCTCGCCGCACCCCACCTCCGCTGCTCGCAGGACCATCGTCGGCGCTGACCGATGCCGAGGCCATCGCCTTGGCCCGCGGTGGCGACCGCACCGCGTTCGGTGTGCTCTACGAGCGCCACCATCGAGCCGCCCGCCGTCTCGCCCACACTCTGTTCCCCAACGCCGCCGGAGCCGACGACGCCGTGGCCGAGGCCTTCGCCCGGGTCCGATCGGCGCTGCGCCAGGGCGGCGGACCGAGTGAAGCCTTCAGGGTCTCGCTCGTGGCCGCACTGCGGGCGGTGGCCGACGAGCGCTCGCCGCTCACCGTTGCCATACCCGGCGAGGCCGATTCCAGCGAGGCCGTGAGCACGACGGGCAAGACACCCGACGAGACGTACCGGACCGGTTTCCAGGTCGAGCTCGTCCGGCGGGCGTTCGCCCGTCTGCCCGAGCGCTCGCAGGCGGTGCTGTGGCACAGCGAGATCGACGACACGTCAGCGCGCGAGCTCACAGCGATCCTCGGGAAACCCGAAGACGAGCTGGGGACGCTCGCCGACCAGGCGCGTCGGGAGCTCCGCCAAGCCCAGCTCCTGCTGTACGCAGCCTCCACTTCGGTCGGCGAATGCCGGGACTGCGCTGAGCATCTGGGCGCCTATACCCAGCACGACCTGCGCTGGCGGCGCCGTCGCCGCGTTCGCGAGCACCTCGAGGGATGTCACCGGTGCGCACTGGTGTACGCCGCACTGGTCGCTGTCGGCGCTGCGCTCACCGCAGCCATGCTCCCCGGGATCGACGAGTCGCGATCCCCGAGCCGGTCCCGGCAGGTCGGCGCCGGCGCCGGCATCGGAGCTCGAGCCCCTCACCCTGCGCCCGGTTCGGGAGCTCGCACTCGCGCCACCGCCGGGGTTGCGGCCCTCGTCGTCGCATTGATCGCCGCCCTCGTCGTCGTCGCCCGTTCGGACGACGACGTCGACCAGCGACGCGACGTGGGTTCGGCCGTCGGGACCACCTCGACCATATCGACCAGCCCGGCCACCGTTGGCCCGTCGACCGGCTCGGCGAGCACCACCACCGCCAGCACGAGCAGCGCCACGGCGGGCACCGCCGCCGCGACCGCCACGTCGGGCGATGGGACGACCCGGGCGAGCGTGGCGACGACGTCGTCCCCCGGAGGTCCGGGCGGTCCGGACGCCTCGCTCACGTCCCGAGTGACGTCAGTGACAACTCGGGTGACCGTTCGTCCCGTCCCCATCACGACCCGACCCGCGCCGCCGTCGCCCACGACCCGAGGCCCCGAGCCGCCCACCACCGTCGGCCCGGGCCCGGCCCCGGGCACCACCGTCGCCCCCAGCCCGAGCACCGTCGCACCACGCCCGACACCGATCCCGCCGGTGGCGCCGACCACACCGACCACGGTGCCGGCCCCCGGCCTCTCGGGCGACGTCCAGGTAGCCTCGCAACTGTTCGCCGGACGTCCAGGCGTCTTGAGCGCCACGCTGGAGAATCCCGGGCCAGGCGTCGTCGAGGGTCTCGAGATCACCGTTCAGGTTCCGGCGGTCTTCACCATCGTCGGTGCCACGCTCGCCGACGGGGGCGGACCGTGCTCGACCACGACGGCCGTCGCCACGTGCTCGGTACCGGTGGTGGGTCCGAGCTCGGCGGTCACGGTGCGTCTCGACATCGCCGTGTCGCCGGCCGCTGGTCGATCGGTCGAGATCGTCATGTCGTGGAGCACCACCGAAGACGGCGCTCGTGGACCGGTCGCCAGCACCCTGATCTCCGTCACGATCGTTCCCACCTGCGGATCGGGCAAGGTGCCGCCCGGACCGCCCGAGAGCTGCCAACCCTGACCCCCGAACGGGTGGAGCCGTCCCGCGTCGATGACCGGTATGTGCTGGGAGACCCCCCAGGTGGAACACTGTGCTTGGCCAGGGATCGAGGGCGCGAGATGCGACGACACGAGCAGCGATGCAGGCACGGTTTCTCGCTTCGACGCGCCCTCGTCGCTGTGAGCATCGGCGCGTCGTTGCTCCTCGTGATGTCGGCCGCGACCGCGATGGCCCAGACCGACACCACCGCGGTGCCGGCTCCGACCACGCTCGCTCCGACCACGCTCGCTCCGGCGACTGCCACGGCACCGGCGCAACCCGCTCGACCGGTCGACGACGATGGAGCCGATCGGCTCGTGCTCATCGGGTTGATCGCGGTTGCCGTGATCGTGGCTCTGGTCGTGCTGTGGTACGCCTCGGGTCACGTCCGGCGGGCCCGGCGCGAGGAGACCGCCGGCGCGGGGTATCCGCCGGAGCCGAGAACCCGGTGAGCCCCCAGCCCGCCGAGCCCGGCTAGCCTTCGAGCATCGCTCGTAGTGCTCTTGTCGTCGGAGGAATCGTGAGACGCGCCGTTCGGTTCGCAGCCACGCTCGCCATCGCGTCTGTCGTCGTGGTGCTCATGGCCCTGCCTGCGCTGGCCCAGGCCGCTGAGGCAGGCGATCCCGCCAAGCCTTGGCACTACTGGATCGCGCCGGTGCTGGTCGCGAGCTTCGGCCTCGTGCTCATCCTCCTCGCTGTCGGGTACTACATGAAGGTGGTCCGGGTTCCCCGCCGGTGACCCCCTCCCCGGTGGACTGGGACCTCGCCGCCCGCATCGCCCGTCGCGTCGCCGGACGCGAGCCGCTCGAGCGGTCGTACCATGCCCGAGTCCTCGAGCGCGACTTCGAACTGGTCACCTCGGAGGCCGAGGACCTCGTCGCCGATTTCACGGGGCTTCGATCGGCCGTCGGTCCCGCCCGGGCCCTGGTGCTCGACCGGGGCCAGTGGACCGCGGCGAACCTCGTCTCGTTCGAGCGGCTGCTCGCTCCCATCACCGACCGCATGGCGGCCAAGCTCGCCGCGTCCCCAGCGGCCGGGGCGGCTCGGAAGGTCGCCGGGGCCGAGATCGGGATGCTCGTCGGGATGCTCGCCCAACGGGTGCTCGGCCAATACGACCTGCTCGTGCCCGACGAGCGCAGCGCCAGCGGGGCCAACGGGAGCAGCGTGACCACCGCGAGCGCCGGAGCCGATGGTGACGCCGTGTACTACGTGGGACCCAACGTGCTGGGGCTCGAGAAGCGCTTCGCATTCCGGCCCCGTGAGTTCCGCCGGTGGATCGCCTTGCACGAGATCACCCACCGGGCGCAGTTCACCGGCGTGCCGTGGATGCGACCGTACTTCCTCGGTCTCGTCGACCAATCGCTTGCGATCGCCGACCCCGACCCGAAGCGCCTGGTTCGGGCCCTCGAGCGGGCCCTCAGCGACCTGCGACGGCGGCGCAACCCCCTCGACGACGGGGGTCTGGTCTCCCTGTTCGCCAGTCCCGACCAGCGCGTGGTGCTCGACAACGTTCAGGCCCTCATGTCGATGCTCGAAGGCCACGGCAACCTCGTGATGGACCGACTGGGCGCCGTGCACGTGCACGGGCAGACCCGGATGTCGGAGGCGCTGCGGGCCCGGCGCGAGCAGGGGGGCTTGACTCGCCAGATCTACAAGGCCCTCGGTCTCGAGATGAAGATGCGTCAGTACGAGGTGGGCGAGCGCTTCTGCTCGCAGGTCGTCGACCTCGCCGGTCTGCGAGCCCTCGACGCCGCCTGGACGAGCCCGGAGCACCTGCCGACTCTGGACGAGTTCACCGCTCCCGAGCGCTGGCTGGCCCGAGTCGACTCCGTGGGTTCCACCCCGGCTCGTCTCGGCGGGCCCGGCTTCGATGAGCTCCGCCGCTGACCTCGACACCTCGGTGAGCGGCGACGTGTCGGGGCCGTCGGAGCCGTCGGGGCCGCTCACCTCTCCGCTCGCGGCGGTGCTCGCACCCTGGCTCGAGTGGCTGAGCCGGCCGGGAGGATCGGCCCGGTCGATGCTGTCGGACGAGGGCCCCGTGATCGTGGCCTGCTCGGGCGGCTGCGACTCGTCGGCGCTCCTGGCCTTGGCCGTCGCCATGGACTGGGCCCCGATCGCCGTCCACGTCGACCACGGCCTGCGCGACGGCAGCGCCGACGATGCTCGAGGGATCACCGACCTGGCGGCCCGGCTGGGCGTCCTCGCGATCGTGGAGCAGGTCGAGATCGCCGGTGGACGGGCGGCGCCCAACCTGGAGGAACGGGCCCGTCAGGTCCGCTACGCGACCCTCGAACGGGTGGCCGACACGGTCGGCGCTGGCGTGATCCTGGTGGCCCACACCCGCGACGACCAAGCGGAGACGGTGCTCTTGAACCTGCTTCGCGGCTCGGCCTCCGCCGGTCTGGCCGGCATGGCGTCCCGGCGGGGTCGGATCGTGCGGCCCCTCCTCGGTCTCGGGCGCCGGGACACGCTTGAGATCTGCGCTCGGCTCGGCATCGACGCGATCGTCGACCCGATGAACAACGACACCCGCTTCCGTCGGGTGTGGGTGAGGCGCGAGCTGCTCCCGTTGCTCGACAGCGGCGCGAGCCGCGATGTCACGTCCATCCTCGCCCGCCAAGCCGACGTGCTCAGGGACGAGTCCGACTACCTCGACGGCGTGGCCCAGCAGGCGCTCGACGGACTCAGCGCACCTGCCGGCGGCGACGACCAGGGCAACGACATCGGCATCGACGCGAGGTGCAGTCGAGAGCTCGACGCCGCCGGGCTGGCCGAGTTGCCCCGTGTGATCGCTCGCCGGGTCATTCGGCTCTGGTTGGGCCCGCAGCCGCCCTCGCTGGCGCAGGTCGACGCCGTGCTGCACGTGGCCGGTGGACTCCGGCGGGCCGTCGAGCTCCCCGGCGCCCGGCGCGTCGCCCACCGACGCGGGCGGCTCGAGCTGACCAACACCGACACCGACACAGACGATCGTCCCGGGTGTGAGCGGGCGACCTTGGTCGTGCCCGGCGAGACCACGGCCGGGTCCTGGTGCTTCACCGCCTGGATCGAACGAGCTGCCCCCGTGGCGTGGCCCGGCGACGGCTACCGCTGCGTGCTCGACGCCGACACGGTCAGCAGGGGCCTCACGGTCCGTCCGACTGATCCTGGAGACCGTCTGCAACCATTCGGGATGGCTGGGCACAAGACCGTCGCTGCCGCCCTGGCCGAGACCGGCATCGTGGCCCCGTCCCCGACCCGGTGGCCCGTGATCGCCGACGGTGCGACCGGGGAGATCGTCTGGGTGCCGGGCTATCGTCTCGCCGACCCGGCCCGGGTCACGAGCGCCACCCGCCGCTATCTGTGGATCGAGGCCCACCTCGATTCCCCCGCACCGGAACGGTAGAGCATGCCCGACACCGATGCCCGCGATCCCGCCCTCGGGCGGGTGGTGATCACCGAGGAAGCGCTCGGGGCTCGGGTCCGTGAGCTCGGTGCCGAGATCAGCACCGACTACGCCGGCCGTCAGCCGTTGCTCGTCGGCGTCCTCAAGGGGGCCTTCGTGTTCATGAGCGACCTGGCGCGGGCCATCGACCTCCACGTCGAGGTCGACTTCATGGCCGTCTCGTCGTACGGCCACGCCACCCAGACCAGCGGTGTCGTGCGCATCATCAAGGACCTCGAGGCCGACCTCACCGGTCGCGACGTCATCGTCGTCGAGGACATCGTCGACTCCGGGCTCACGCTCAACTACCTGTGCCGCAACCTGCTCGGGAGGGGCCCGGCATCACTCACCGTGTGCGCCCTGCTGGTGAAGGAGGGCCACGGGGAGATCGACCCGGCACCGGCCTACGTGGGCTTCACGATCCCCCGGCTGTTCGTGATCGGCTACGGCCTCGACGTGGCCGAGCGCTATCGGAACCTGCCCTATCTCGCCGAGTACATCGGCTGACGTTCGGCTGACCCGGGCTCCCGGCGTTGCGACCGCACTCGAAGTATCCGCATCGCGCTGACCGAGCCGCGCGCGACCGGCGGGGACACCGGCCCGATGGAGCATTCGACGCCTGAGGCACGGGTCACACGGAGTCGGGTCACACCGAGTCAGCCGGCGTGGACGTGCTCCGCGGGGCCATGCGCTCTCGGGCCGGCGGCAGACGGTCGACGGAGCACGGGCGCTCCCCGGCAGTTGCGCTCCTTCGGCCAGCGTGAGCGTCCCGAGCCGTCGGATAGCCTGACCGTTCGCCCGGCCTCGCCGCGGCGCGCCCCCGTCGTCTCCGAGCCCCGCTGGTAGTCGAGGAACCGTGACCCGGAAGTTGCACCGCAGTCCGTTGCTCTACCTGCTGGTGGGGTTGGTCGCGCTCGTCGTCGTGCTGAAGGTCGTGAGCGGCGGCCCCGACCGCCGTCAGTTGGAGTACTCGGAGTTCCAGGACGCGCTGGCATCCGACACGGTCGCCACAGCCAAGCTCCTCGACCGTGACCACGTCATCGAAGGCCGGCTCGACAGCGGCGAGCACTACGAGGTGACCATCCCCAGCGAGGCCGCCGACGAGGTCACCGAAGACATCGAGGGGGCTGGCGTCGACTACGAGGTCGACAACCAGAAGGGCAGCATCTGGACCGGTCTCCTCTTGCAGTTCCTGCCGTTCGTCATCGTCCTGGGCCTGTTCTTCTTCCTCATCACGAGTCAGATGCAAGGAAGCGGAAACCGGGTCATGAGCTTCGGGAAGTCCCGAGCCAAGGTGGTGAACAAGGACCATCCGAAGACCACCTTCGCCGACGTCGCCGGTCTCGACGAGGCGGTCGAGGAGCTCGAGGAGATCAGGGACTTCCTCGTGTCGCCGCAACGATTCGTCGCCATGGGAGCCAAGATTCCCAAGGGGGTGCTGCTGTTCGGCCCTCCGGGGACGGGCAAGACCCTGCTGGCCCGGGCCGTCGCCGGCGAGGCCGGGGTGCCGTTCTTCTCCATCAGCGGGTCCGACTTCGTCGAGATGTTCGTGGGCGTCGGAGCATCGCGGGTACGCGACCTGTTCGAACAGGCCAAGAGCGCGGCCCCGGCGATCGTGTTCGTCGACGAGATCGACGCCGTGGGCCGCCAACGCGGGGCCGGGCTCGGTGGTGGCCACGACGAGCGCGAGCAGACGCTCAACCAGTTGCTCGTCGAGATGGACGGCTTCGACACGCGCCAGGGCGTGATCCTCATCGCGGCCACCAACCGACCCGACATCCTCGACCCGGCGTTGCTGCGACCGGGACGCTTCGACCGTCAGATCGTGGTCGATCGTCCCGACATCGACGGCCGGCGGGCCATCCTGCGCGTCCACGCCCGGGACAAGCCGTTGGCCGACGGCGTCGACCTCGACGTCATCGCCCGGCGTACGCCCGGCTTCACCGGCGCCGATCTCTCGAACCTGCTCAACGAGGCCGCTCTCCTCGCGGCGCGGCGCAACCTCATCGCCATCGGGCTGCGCGAGATCGAGGACTCGATCGACCGGGTCGTGGCCGGCCCCGAGCGCCGCAGCAAGGTGATCTCCGACGACGAGAAGCTGGTGATCGCCTACCACGAAGCCGGGCACGCCCTCGTGGCCCACGCGCTCCCCAACGCCGATCCGGTCCACAAGATCTCGATCATCCCGAGGGGCCGGGCGCTCGGATACACGCTCACCCTGCCGTTGGAAGACAAGTACCTCGTCACCCGCAGCCAGCTCATCGACGAGCTGGCGATGCTCCTCGGCGGGCGCACGGCCGAGGAGACCCGTTTTGGCGACCCCACCACGGGCGCCTCGAACGACATCGATCGGGCCACCTCGATCGCCCGCCAGATGGTCACCGAGTACGGGATGAGCGACGAGCTGGGCCCGATGCGCCTCGGGCACAAGCACGGCGAGGTCTTCCTCGGACGCGATTTCGCCTCGACGCCCGACTACTCCGACGGGTTGGCGTCGCGCATCGACGCCGAGGTCCGCCGGCTGATCGACGACGCTCACGGGGTGGCTCGGGCCGTCATCACCGAGCACCGCTCCGTGCTCGACCATCTCGCTGAGGAGCTCATCGCCCACGAGACCCTCGAGATCGACGAGGTCGTGCGCATCCTGGGACCCGTTCCGCCCTGGCGCACCGGATCCCTGAGCGACGGTCGCGGCCCCGTTGCGGCGGCATGCCCGCCGGTGAGCCCGGTCTCAGACCGGGTCTCAGACCCCGCCTCAGACCCGGTTACGGCGGCCAAAGTCGCCCTCGACAAGACACCCACGGTGGCCGCGTCGAGCTCCGACTGAACCGAGCATCGGCACGGGATCGCTCGAGCCCGGCCGGCACCATCCGTAGGCGGTGCCCGGCTCATCGAGACGCCGAGCAGTCGAGACGCCGAGACGCCGAGGAGAGAGCCACCCATGACCGTCGACAAGGGCCGTATCTCAGCTGCCGTGCGTGAGATGCTCATCGCGATCGGAGAGGACCCCGATCGCGACGGGTTGAAGCGCACGCCGGTGCGTATCGCCGACATGTTCGAGGAGGTCTTCGCCGGGCTGCACGACGACCCCGCCGAGCATCTGGCCGTGCGGTTCGAGGCCGACCACGACGAGATGATCCTCGTGCGCGACATCCCCCTGTACTCGATGTGCGAGCACCATCTCCTGCCGTTCATCGGCCGGGCCCACGTGGCCTACATCCCCGGTCGCGACGGTCGGATCACCGGCCTCTCCAAGCTCGCCCGCCTGGTCGACGTGTACGCCAGACGGCCCCAGGTGCAAGAGCGCCTGACCACCCAGATCGCCGACACGCTCCAGGCCGAGCTCGATCCCCGTGGCGTGTTCGTCTCGGTGCAGGCCGAGCACCTCTGCATGTCGATGCGGGGGGTCCGCAAGCCGGGCTCGCTCACCGTGACCCAGGCCGTTCGCGGTTTGTTCAAGAGCAATCCGGCGACGCGAGCCGAGGTCATGAGCCTCATCGGCCAGCCCGCCCGCCTCCCCTGATCGCTCCGTGACCCGGCGACGCGGACGCAAGAACGCCCGTTTGGCCCAGGCCTGCCGCCGAGCGCGACCGCTAGGCTGGCGAGTCGTGCTCTTCGCCCGTCGTCCACTCGTCATCGGTGTCGTCAACGTGACGCCCGACTCGTTCTCCGACGGTGGACGATTCCATGACGCGAGCGCAGCGATCGCCCACGGTCTCAGCCTCGTCGCCGAAGGCGCCGGCATCCTCGACATCGGAGGCGAGAGCACCCGGCCCGGGGCGCAGCCCGTCGACCCGGCCACCGAGGCCCGCCGGATCATACCGGTGATCGAGGCGCTGGCTACGCAGACCCCCGTCCCCATCAGCGTCGACACCCGGAACGCGTCCACCGCCCGCGCCGCCGTCGCCGCCGGAGCCTCGATCGTCAACGACGTCTCGGCCGGACGCCACGATCCCGAGATGCTGGGCGTGGTCGCCGAGGCCGGGGTCGGGTACCTCTTGATGCACATGCGCGGCGAGCCGGCCACCATGCAGGACGATCCCCGCTACGACGACGTCGTCGGCGAGGTGACGGCGTTTCTCCTCGACCGCCTGGCTGCGGCTCGGGAGGCCGGCATCGCACCCGAGCACCTGGGCGCGGATCCGGGGCTGGGCTTCGCCAAGACGGCCGAGCACAACCTCACACTTCTGGGACGGCTGCCGGAGCTGGTTGCGGCCGTGGGCGTGCCCGTGGTGGTGGGCGCATCGCGAAAGGCCTTCCTCGGACGAGTCCTGGCCGGCCCCGGCAACGATCCGGTGCCCGTCGACCGTCGCCAGGACGGAACCCTGGCCACGGTGGTGTGGGCGCTCGACCAGGGTGCCGCGGCCGTTCGGGTGCACGATGTACGTTCGGCGACGCGGGCCATGCAGGTGCTCGACGTCATGACACGGGCCTACGACGGTGGGCTCACAGACCCGGAGGTCGCGGCGTGAAAGGCCGATGGGCGCAGGGGCTCCAGCCTCGATTCTTCGCCTGGATCATCAAGGACCGTCTCGCAGTGTCGGAGCGGCCAGGGGGTTACGCCCGCAACCATCGCAAGGTGCGTCGCGAGGAGGAGATCCTCTGGCTGCGCCAACAGGGCTTCACACGTGTCGTGTCGTTGCTCGAGTCCCCGCACAACCTCAAGGCCTACGAGGACATGGGGATGCGGTGCGAGCAGGTACCGCTCGGGCGTCCCGTGTCGTACCAGCAGCGTCTGCCCGCCGTGTACGACGCCCTGGGCCGGCTCATCGACGATCCCAGCCACCGGGTGCTCCTGCACCTCGAGGAGTTCGGTGACGTCCTGAGCGGTGTCATCGCCGGGTTCCTCGTGTCGGTCAACCTCGTCCAGACGGGCCCACTGGCGATCACCGTCGTCGAGCGCCTGACCGGACGGGAGATGGGCACGCAGGGACGCGAGATCGTGGCGCTGACCCTCGCCGAGACCATGCGCCGACCGCTCACGCAGCCTTCGGCACACACCCCTGTGCTCAACACCTGAGAATGGTCGAAATATCCGGAACATCCGAGATATCTCGTACATTTCCCGCGGGTTCGTCCGATCTCCCGCTGGAAACCGGTCAGGTGTGGCTGCGCGACCAGTCCTCGGTGGAGGGCCAGACCCGGACGATCCGGACGTAGTCGGTACCACCGGCGCGCGGGCCAGGCGAGCCGGCCACGATGGCCACGAGGTCCTCAGGAGCCACCAATCCCCGGTCGCGCGCCGCGATCACCACGGCCTCGACCTCCTCGGGGCGATCCTTGGCCTCGTTCATCAACAGGCCCTGCACGCCCCACACCACCGAGAGATGACCGATCGTGTCGGGCCGGGGCGAGAACCCGATCACCGGCATCGAGGGGCGGAACGCGGCGATGCGCCGAGCCGTGGCGCCCGTGCGGGTGGGACACAGCACGGCGGCAACCCCGAGATCTTCCGCAGCCAGCGCGGCGGCATGGGCCACCGCCCACGAGACCCGGTCGTAGCGCAGTTCCTTGTGGACGGGCACCACATGGTTCAGCTCGGCGTTGTCTGCGGCGTTGGCGATGTCGGCCATCGTGCGCACCGAATCGGTGGGGAACTCGCCCACCGCCGTCTCCTCCGACAGCATCAGCGCATCGGTGCCGTCGAACACCGCGTTGGCCACGTCGGCCACCTCGGCCCGGCTGGGCAGTGGCGACCAGCACATCGACTCCAGCATCTCGGTGGCCGTGATCACCGGCTTTCCCGCACGGTTGCACGCGGCGATGATCTCCTTTTGCAGCATGGGCAGGCGGTGCAGCTCGACCTGGATACCGAGATCGCCGCGGGCGACCATCACCACGTCGGCCTCGGCGATGATGTCGTCGAGCGCTTCCAACGCCGAACGGGTCTCGATCTTGGCGACGAGGTGCGGACGCGCCGCTCTCTTGGGGAGCGCAGCCCGGGCCCTCCGCAGGTCGTCACCGTCTCGGACGAACGACAGACCGATGAAGTCGGCCTTGATCGCCAGCGCCACCTGCATCGCCTCGGCGTCCTCGGCCGTGAAGGCCTCGACCTTGCGCTCGGCGCTCGGGACGTGCATCCCCTTGCGCGACTTGAGCACGCCGCCGCGCTCCACCACGGTCATCACGTCGGCCCCGACGATCTCGGTGACGCGCAGCACGATCTCGCCGTTGGCCAGGAACACCTCGTCGCCCACATGACAGATCGCGGCGAGATCGCCGACGGTGTGCGAGACCTGGGTCGTGTCGCCGATCACGTCGCCGTCGACGAGGGAGAAGTGCTGCCCGGTCACGAGACGAACCCCGACGGCGTCGTCGGCAACGAGGCCCGTCCGCATCTTGGGGCCCGGCAGGTCAACGAGGATTCCGACCTCACGCCCCAACTCGCCGGCGATGAGGCGGACCAGCCGGGCGGCCTCTCGGTGGTCGTCGACGGTGCCGTGGGCGAAGTTCAGGCGGACGACGTCGGCACCCGCGGCGATCAGCCCGCGCAGCGCCTCGGGCGACCGTGTGCTGGGTCCCAGGGTGGCGATGATCTTGGTACGGCGCAGGGGTGGTCCTCCGTCGGCGGATGACGATCGTCGGGCGGGTCCTCGGTGACCGGAGCGCCCGCCGGTGCTGCAACGAGGCTACCGGCCCCGTCGCCGGCCCCGTGACGATGCCTTCTGCCGGCCATCGCATGGTCGTGGTGCGTTCAGCTGGGTCCGGGATCGGTACGCTCAGACCGATGGACCACATCGAGCTTCGGGGCCTGCGAGCACTGGGTGTCCACGGCGTGCTCCCCGAGGAGCGCGTGCGGGCCCAGCCGTTCGAGATCGACGTCGTGCTCGGGCTCGATCTGCGAGCCGCCGGCGAGTCCGACGATCTCACGAAGACGATCCACTACGGCGAGTTGGCCGAGATGATCGTGGGGGTCGTCGAGAGCGAGAGCTTCCTCCTCATCGAGCGCCTGGCCGAGCACATCGCCCAGGCCTGCCGAACCGACGAGCGGGTGCTCGAGGCGACCGTCACCGTGTGCAAGGTCCGGCCGCCGGTCCCGGTCGAGATCGCCAGAATCGCCGTCACGGTCACCCGATGAGCACACTCCAAACCGGCGCGCCCCAGGCCGACGAGCCCCAGGCCGACGAGCCCGGGGACGGTGCGACCCACCGGGCGTTCCTGGCGCTGGGCTCGAACCTGGGCGACCGGCTCACGAACCTCCAGACCGCGGTCGACGGTCTGGCCACCACCCCCGGCGTCAGCGTCGTGGCGGTGTCGAACGTGTACGAGACCGACCCCGTGGGCCCGTCCCAACCCGACTATCTCAACGCGGTCGCCTCGCTCGAGACCGTGTTGTCGGCCCGGGCGCTGCTCGAGGCCGGCCAGCGCCTGGAAAAGGGCGCCCATCGGGAGCGGCGCGAGCGATGGGGGCCCCGCACGCTCGACATCGACGTCTTGTGGGTCGACGGCGAGCGGGTCGACCAACCCGATCTCCGCGTGCCTCACCCCCGGATGCTCGAACGGCTCTTCGTGCTCGTCCCGCTGGCCGACGTGGCCCCCGACCTCGTCCCTGACGTGCTGCTCGCCGGCTGGCAGTCCGACCCGAGCGCCGTGCGTCCCACCCGCCACCGGTTGCACCTCCGGGCCCGGAGCGCCGAGCTCGACAGGTGACGGACCCGGTCATGGCGGTGACCGGGTGACAGCCGGTGACCCGGTGACGGGCGAGGTGCGGGGAACCGTCGCCCTCATCGGACCGGGCCGGGCCGGACGGGCCGTCACCGCGGCGCTCGGACGGGCCGGTCTTCGGCTGACGGCCACGGTCGGTCGCGGCGATCCACTCACGGTCGTCGCCAGCGCCGACACCGTGGTGATCGCCACACCCGACGATGCGGTCGCCGGCGTCGCCCGGGCTCTCGCAGGGCATGCCGGGCCGGGTTCGCTCGTGGTGCACCTCTCGGGCGCCTCGGGGCTCGACGTGCTCGACGCGCTCCGCGATGCCCGGCCCGATGTGCGCCTGGGGTCGCTGCACCCGTTGCAGTCACTGACCGGGGGGCCCGCCGACGTCGATCGCCTCACCGGTTCGTGGTTCGCCGTCGCCGGTCCGCCCGAGGTCGCCGACATGGCCCGCGACTGCGGAGGTCATCCGTTCACGGTCACCGACCGGGCGCTGTATCACGCTGCGGCCTGCGTGGCGTCGAACCATCTCGTGGCCCTGCTCGGTCAGGTCGAGCGCCTGGCCGGCGCGGCCGGGGTTCCCGCCGAGGCGTTCTGGCCCCTCGTCGCCGGATCGTTCGCCAACGTCCAGGCCGTGGGCGCCCGGTCGGCGCTCACCGGCCCGGTGGCGCGGGGCGACGTCGCGACCGTCGCCCGTCACCTGCACGCGCTCCCGACCGACGAGCTCGATCCGTACCGGGCCCTGGCCCGTGAGGCGCTGCGGTTGACGGGTCGGGTCGATGCCGATCTGGAGGAGCTGCTCTCGTGAGCCTGCCCGACCGAGAACCGGAACCCGCGTCGTCCGACACCCCCGAGACGTCCGCCACACCCGCGACGTCCGAGCTGCCCCTGGTCGTCAGCACGATCACCTCGCTACGCGCCCGTCTCGACGCCGAGCGGGCACGGGGGCGCACGGTGGGGTTCGTGCCCACCATGGGCTACTTCCACGACGGTCACCTGTCGCTGATGGCTGCAGCCCGAGCTGCCTGCGACGTGGTGGTGGTGAGCCACTTCGTGAACCCGCTGCAGTTCGCCCCGTCGGAGGATCTCGCCACGTACCCCCGCGACCTCGCTCGCGACCTGGCTTCAGCCGCCACCGTCGGAGTCGATCTCGTGTTCCAACCCGAGGTCGCCGAGATGTATCCCACCTGGCCCGCGGCCACCACCGTCAGGGTCAGCGGGGTGAGCGAAGGCCTCGAATCGGTGACCCGGCCGCACTTCTTCGAGGGTGTCGCCACCGTGGTGGCCAAGCTGTTCGCCATCGTCGGCCCGAGTGTCGCCTACTTCGGCAAGAAGGACTACCAGCAGCTCGCGGTGGTGCGCCGGATGGCCGACGACCTCCGGCTCCCGGTGACCGTCGTGGGCTGTCCCATCGTCAGGGAGCCTGACGGCCTGGCGATGTCGAGCCGCAACGTGTACCTGAACCCCACCGAACGCCAGGCCGCGCTCGCCCTCTCTCGCGGACTGGCGACCGGTCTCGAAGCGATCCGGCGAGGCGAGCGGTCGGCAGCCGGGCTGGCGGCGGTGGTCGCGTCCACGATCGAGGCCGAACCCCTCGCCGAGCTCGACTATGTGGCGGTGGTCGACGGGCACGACCTGCAGGCCGTGAACGCGATCGCCGACGGCCGTCTGCTGCTCGTGGCGGTCGCTGCGACGGTCGGCCGTCCGCGCCTGATCGACAACTGCACCTTCGAGATCTCGACGACGGGGAGCGTCGCCACCGATCTCGCGTGGTGAGCGTCTCGCGGTGTGAGCACCGGATCGTCACATCGGCCGCACCGTTCCTCGTCCCGACGGCCGACCGGGCTGGACTGCGTCTCGGTCAAGCGGCGCTCGTAGCATTCGGGTCCTGATGTCCCCCTCCACCGCCACGGGCAACACCATCGACGTGCTGGTCCTCGGCTCGGGCGTGGCCGGGCTCTCCGCCGCGATCGAGGCGTCACGCTTCGGCCTGCGAACGACCGTCCTCACCAAGGCGGCGATCGTCCACACGGCCACCCGCTACGCGCAGGGAGGGGTCGCCGCCGCCCTGACTGACGACGACTCCCCAGCGCTGCACCTCGACGACACCCTCACCGCCGGCGCCGGCCTGTGCGACGTCGACGCCGTCCACGCCCTCGTCACCGAAGGGCCGACCCGGGTGCTCGAGCTCATCGGCATGGGTGCGGTCTTCGACCCCGCGCACCTCGGCGAGAAGGGAGCCCGGGGCCCCAACGGCACCCTCCTGGGCCTCGCTCGCGAGGGAGGCCATTCGCTGCACCGGGTTCTCCACGCCGGCGGCGACGCGACGGGGGCCGAGATCGAGCGGGCGCTCGTGGCCGCGCTCGAGGCGTCCACGGTCGACGTCCACGAAGGCTTCCGAGCCATCGATCTGCTCGTGGGCGCCGGCCGCTGCACCGGTGTGGTCGGCTTCGACGAGCACGATCAGATCGTCGAAGTCGCGGCCCGGCACGTCGTCGTCGCCAGCGGCGGGGCCGGCCAGCTCTACAGCGTCACCACCAACCCCACCCTGTCGACGGGCACCGGCGTGGCCATGGCCCTCCGAGCCGGTGTGGCCGTCACCGATCTGGAGTTCGTGCAGTTCCACCCCACTGCACTCCACCAGCCGGTGATGCCCCGGCCCCTGCTCTCAGAAGCGCTTCGGGGCGACGGTGCGATCCTCCGCGACGAGCACGGTGTGGCGTTCATGGCCTCCGAGCACCCGCTGGCCGATCTGGCGCCTCGCGACGTCGTCGCCCGGGCGATCGCCCGGCGCCTCATCGAGCGGAGCCTCGAGCACCTCTGGCTCGACGCCACTTCCATCGCCGACTTCCCAAGCCGCTTCCCCACCATCTGGGGCTCGTGTCAGCGGGTCGGGCTCGACCCCCGTACCGACTGGCTCCCCGTGGCGCCCGCGGCGCACTACCTCTGTGGTGGCATCGTCACCGACCTCAACGGCGCTTCGTCGCTGCCGGGGTTGTGGGCCTGTGGCGAGGTGGCTGCGAGCGGGGTGCACGGGGCCAACCGGTTGGCGTCGAACTCGCTCCTCGACGGCCTGGTGTTCGGCGTGCGGTCGGCCCGGGCCATCGGTGCCGGCATCGACGAGCCCACCGCCACCGGCGCGATGCGCGGTGTCCCGCTCGGCGGTTGGGCCACCCCTCCGGCTCAGCTCCCCGCCCCCACGCCGCTCAACGGCTCACGCAACGGCTCCACACGCGCGACCCTGCCCGCGATCACGACCGCAGGCGACGCCGAGTCCACGGGTAGAGGCACCGACGCCGGCACCGGGCCCGTCCCGCTCGCGGTCGTCACAACGGCGCGCGAGGCCCTGCAGCACGAGATGACCGTGGGTGCCGGCGTTCTCCGCGACGCTGCCGGGCTCGCAGTCGCCGCCCGGGAGATCGACCGCATCGACTCGTCGAACCCCTGGGGCACCTGGTCGGGACGCGACGCCGCCGACCTTCACGATCTCGTCCGCGTGGCCCGGGCGCTGGTGCGGGCCGCCGAGGCCCGTGAGGAGTCGCGGGGCGCGCACACCCGCTCCGACTTCCCCGACCCGTCGGCAACCTGGCTGGGTCGCTCCGTGCACCTCGGCAACGACGTGATGTGCTTCGTTCCCTTGCCCGAGACCGATCGGGCGGCGACGCGATGAGCGCCTGCGCCGACCGGA
The DNA here is from genome assembly GCA_031362415.1 of Actinomycetes bacterium. Lineage (GTDB taxonomy): Bacteria > Actinomycetota > Acidimicrobiia > IMCC26256 > VFJJ01 > VFJJ01. Next base: position 27,309 of record JANLSK010000285.1, read on the forward strand.
CGGGTGCCGGTACCAGTGCCGGGATCCCGTGCCAGCCCCCGGTGGGGGCGGTGCGCGACGCCGTGGCCCGGGCGATCGCCGAAGACCTCGGCCATCTGGGCGACATCACGGTCCAGGCCCTGATCCCGGCCGAGGTCTCGGGGACGGGCGTGTTCGCAGCCCGCGCCGCCGGCGTCCTCGCCGGGACGGTCTGCGCGACCGAGGCCTTCGCCCAGATCGATCCCCAGGTGCGCGTGGAATGGGAGCGCGCCGACGGCGATCCGTTCGAGGCCGGCGCCATCCTCGGCCGGGTCGACGGGCCCATGGCCGCTTTGCTCACCGGCGAGCGCACCGCGCTGAACTTCCTGTGCCATCTCTCGGGGATCGCCACGCTGGCGGCGCAGTTCGTGGCCGCCATCTCGGGCACCGGGGCGGCGACCGTCCTGCTCGACACCCGCAAGACCATCCCCGGTCTGCGGGCTCTCCAGAAGGCCGCCGTACGAGCAGGGGGCGGGCGCAACCATCGCGAAAGCCTCTCCGACGCCATCCTGGTGAAGGACAACCACCTCCGCGGCGTCTCGATCGCCGACGCGGTCAGCCGGTCCCGGGCCGCCTGGCCGGGCCGCGCCGTCGAGATCGAGTGCGACACGCTCGACCAGGTGGCCCAAGCGAAGGCCGCGGGCGCCGACATCGTGATGTGCGACAACATGTCGCCGTCCCAGGTGGCAGAGGCCGTCGCCCTTCTCGCGGGAGCTGCTGCGGTGGAAGTCTCGGGACTGATCACCCTCGCCACCGTGGCCGAGTACGCCCGGGCCGGCGCCGACTTCGTGTCGGTGGGAGCCCTCACCCACTCCGCAGCGACCCTCGACATCGGACTCGACCTTGCCTGATCCGCCTGTACCGCCTGGTGCGCCACAACCCGACAGCTCCCTGTTGCTGTGCATCGACGTCGGCAACACGCAGACGGTCGTCGGCCTGTTCGAGGGTGCCGAGCTCGTCGATCACTGGCGCATCAGCACGGTGCACGAGCGCACGCACGACGAGCTGGCCCTGATGATCCACCAGTTCCTCGGGTTCCACGGCTTCGACGTCGAGGAGCGTCTCGGTGGAGTCGCGATCTCGTCGGGCGTGCCCGTGGTCACCGCAGCCTTGCGCCACATGACCCGGCGATACTTCGGCTTCGAGGCCTTGGTGCTCGAGCCGGGGGTGCGCACCGGGATGCCCATCCTCATCGACAACCCCAAGGAGGTCGGCGCCGACCGCATCGCCAACGCCGTCGCGGCCTACGACCTCTACGGCGGCCCGTGCATCGCGGTCGACTTCGGCACCGCCACCACCGTCGACGCCGTCTCGGCCAAGGGCGAGTACCTCGGCGGCGCAATCGCTCCCGGTATCCAGATCTCCATGGACGCTTTGGTCGAACGGGCCGCGGCGCTGCGCAAGGTCGAGCTCGTCCCACCCCGCAACGTGATCGGCAAGTCCACGGTCGAGGCCATCCAGAGCGGCGCCGTCCACGGCTTCACCGGCGCCGTCGACCACCTCGTCGACCTGTTCACCGAGCAGCTCGGCGAGTCGACCGTCGTCGCCACCGGCGGCCTCGGCTACCTCCTCACACCCATCTCCCGCACCATCCAGCACCACGAGCCCTGGCTCACGCTCCAGGGGCTGCGCATCGTCTGGAACCGCAACCGATGAGCAGCGCCGAGGCGTCCGACACGACCGAGCCTGACACGACCCCCACCCCGGCCCCGCCGGTCGGCTCTCCGGTGGTTGCCAAGCCGGGGATGATCGAGACGCTCGACGGTCAGGCGGCCGAACTGCGAGCGGCCCGACTGGCCAAGGTCAGCGCTCTGCGCGCCGCGGCCGTCGACCCGTATCCGGTGGACTTTCGCCGCAGCGTCACCTGCGCGGAGCTGGCCGAGCGCTACCGAGCGCTCGAGCCGGGCGCCGAGACGAGCGACCGCGTACGCGTCGCCGGGCGCTTGATGCTCGTGCGCAACCAGGGGAAGCTCATCTTCGCCACGGTGCGCGACGGCTCGGGCACCGTCCAGCTGTTCGTGTCGAAGGCGGTGATCGGCGACGACGCGTTCGCGGCCTTCGCCGACTTCGATCTCGGCGACTGGGTCGGCGTCGAGGGCGACGTGATGACCACCCGCAAGGGTGAGCTGTCGGTGAAGGCAGTCTCGGCCCTGCTGCTGGCCAAGGCGTTGCGGCCCTTGCCCGACAAGTGGCACGGCCTCTCCGACACCGACACCCGGTTCCGGCAGCGTTACGTCGATCTCATGGTCAACGACGAGGCCCGGCGGGTGTTCGAGATCCGGTTCAACGCCATTGCCGAGATCCGCCGGCTCATGCACGCCCGGGGCTTCCTCGAGGTGGAGACGCCCGTCCTTCAGACGGTCGCCGGGGGTGCGGCGGCCCGGCCGTTCGTGAGCCACCACCACGCCCTCGACATGACGCTCCATCTCCGCATCGCCTTGGAGCTGCACCTCAAGCGCCTGCTGGTGGGCGGCTTCGAGCGCGTGTTCGAGATCGGGCGCGTCTTCCGCAACGAGGGCATCAGCACCAGGCACAACCCCGAGTTCACCATGCTCGAGTGCTACCAGGCGCTCGCCGACTACCGCGACATGATGGACCTCACCGAGGCCCTCATCGCTGGCGCGGCGATCGCCGCCACCGGTTCCACGATCGTGCCCCATCCCGACCGGGCGCCCGAGGGCGATGCCCCCCGAGGCGAGCCGCACGGGCCCGACGACCGTCGCAGCATCGACCTCACCCCGCCGTGGCGTCGGGCCACCTTGCGCGAGCTCGTCGCCGAGCGCACCGGGCTCGACCTGCACCCGTCGATGCCGGTCGAAGAACTCCGCCGGCACTGCGACGATCTCGCCGTGCCCTACGAGCCCTACTTCGGGCCGGGCAAGCTGATCCTCGAGATCTACGAGAAGACCGTCGAACACACGCTCCTCGAGCCCACGTTCGTCTGCGACTACCCCACCGAGGTGTCGCCCCTGGCCCGTCGGCACCGCGACGATCCGCTCCTCACCGAGCGCTTCGAGCTGATCGTGAACGGCCGCGAGATCGCCAACGCCTTCACCGAGCTCAACGACCCCGTCGACCAGCTCGGCCGCTTCGAGGCCCAGGCCGAGCTCCGAGCTGCGGGCGACGACGAGGCGAACGAGATCGACCACGACTATGTACGGGCGCTCGAGTACGGCCTCCCGCCCTGTGGTGGGTTGGGGATCGGCATCGACCGGGTCGCCATGCTGCTGGCTGGCGTGCACTCGATCCGCGAGGTGGTGTTGTTCCCACACCTGCGCCCCGAGGTCGGCTGAGACGCCGCGATGGCCGCTGGGTCGCCCAGACGGCGCCCGCCCTTGAGTCGTCAGGATGTCAGGCTGTCAGGCGGTGGTGACAGGGACGCTCCGTTCGAGGCCCTCGGCGGCGAAGAGCTCCCCACTGTCGAAGCGGCCGAGTCGGGCCACGACCACCCCGGGGAACGTCGTGCTCCTGTGGCGCATGGCCGTGACCGAGTCGTTGTAGAACTCGCGGGCCGAGGCGATGCGGTCCTCGGCGTTCACGATCTCGGTCTGGAGCTTCGAGAACTGCTCGGTGGCCTGGAGCTCGGGGTAGGCCTCGGCCAACGCGTAGGTCTGCTCGATGGCGCGGGTCTGCTCGTGCGCCGCTCGGGTGGCCTCGTCGGCGGTGGTCCAGGGCAGCTCCGACCGGATGCCGGCGAGCGCCTGGTGAGTCGATCGCTCGTGCGCGGCGTAGGTGTCGACCACGGCGACGAGTTGCGGGATCAGGTCATGACGGCGGCGCAGCTGGACGTCGATCAGGCTCCAGGCCCGCTGCGCCCGGTTGCGCAGCGACACGAGCCCGTTCCACACGAGCACCAGCCAGAAACCCCCGATGAGCGCCCCCGCGAGCACCGCCAGAAGCACGGACTGGGCCCCGGCCGCGCTCAGACGCGACTCGTCGACGACGGGATCGGCTGCAGCGATCGGAGCGAGGAAGGCCAACACCACAGCGGCCACCAGAGCGGCACGTGCCCCCCAGCGGTACAGCGAGGTGATCTGGTGCTCGCTCCGGACCGAGATGAGGAACGGCCCGTCGCCGTCGGCCATCTCCGGGACCGCCGGGCCCTCGTCGGGCAATCGGGCCGGACCCAGGACGAAGATGGGGGAGCCCACCACGAGCGCCTCCTCGGTGAAGCGCCTCCTGTTGGTGGAGTTCGGGATGGAGCCCACCGGTCCACGCTCGTACAACGGCTCGCCGTAGGTGCAGGTCTCGTCGACGGTCGACGTCGCGGTGACGCGTGCGCCCTCGGGTTTGATCTTCAGACGGCCCGTGTCGTCGACGATCCAGAACTCGGGCAACGTCTGGTGGCTCTCCTCGAGGGTCTTCCAGCCCGTCTCGACCTGCATCTGCGGCTTGCCGTTGACCATCCGGCTCTGGGTCCGCCGCCACTCCTCGGCGATCTCGTGCCGGAACCACACGCAGGACGAGTCCGAGAGGGGCCCCACGAGCGACTGCGGCGCGTCGACCGTCCCGGTCACCTCGTTGGTCCCCATGAAGACGCCGGCGACCGTCGAGGTGGGAACGTCCTCGATGAGGCGCATCCGGCGCAACGCGACGAACCCCACGAGCATCACAGCGAGCGAGGCGAGACCGAGGATGATTCCGAGCACACCACAACGGTAGATCCTCCAGCAGGACCCGAAATCCACGCCGACGAAACGGGCGCCGGGGCCAGCTCAGCGATCGCGCTGGAGCAGCGAGCGCGAGTAGCGCTCGAGTCCCTCGACCACACGCCGATCGAGTGACGGACACGCCGACAGCGCGGCCTCGGCCCGATCGAGATGGTCGATCGCCAGGCTCATCGTCTGCTCGATGCCGCCCGACGCCACGACGATCTCCCGGGCCCGGCTCAAGGCCTCGGGCTCGATGGGCCCGCCCAGGAGGCTTCGAAGCTCGTCGGCCCCGGCAGCCCCGGCGCCCGTGGCCCGGAGCGCCCGGATCACCGGGAGCGTGTAGACGCCCTCCGCGATGTCGTGTGCGGCCGGCTTCCCGAGCGTCGCGGTGTCGGCGGTGAGGTCGAGCACGTCGTCGACGAGCTGGAACACGATACCGAGGTGATGACCGTAGGTGCTCAAGCTCTCGACGGCCGCCCGATCGAGCCCAGCGACGATGGCCCCGATGCGACAGGCGGCCGAGATCAGGGAGGCCGTCTTACCGACGATGGCCCCGAAATAGGCGTCCTCGTCGCGGTCGATGTCGAACGTGTGGCGCAGCTCGAGCACCTGGCCCTTGCAGAGCTCGCCGATGGTCGCGGCCAGCAGCCCGGCAACCTCGACACCCAGCGACGCTGCCAGCTCCGAGGCCTTGGCCAGCAGGAAGTCGCCGGCGAGGATCGCGACCGTGTTCGACCATCGGGTGTTGACGGTCTCGACGCCCCGTCGGGTGAGGGCCTCGTCGATCACGTCGTCGTGGTAGAGCGATCCCAGATGCACGAGCTCGACGGCGATGCCGCCGGTGATCACCCTCTCGTCGGCCGGACGGTCGGGTCCGCTCACGCAGTATCCGGCGCAGAGCACCAGGACCGGCCGGAGTCGCTTGCCGCCCGCAGCGATGAGATGGGTCGCCACATCGGTCAGGAACGGGTCGGAGACCTCCACCGAGGATTTCAGCGACGCTTCGAGACGAGAAAGATCGTCTCGGAGAGCGGTGAAGCCGAGCGGCGCAAGGGAGTCGACCACCACTCCAGGGTACGCCCGAGCAGGTCGCGTCTCAAAGTTGATCACCGTCCGTGGTCAACGTGGACACCCTCGATCATCAGGATGGCGTCTTGGTACTCCACTCCACCGGTTCCGTGACCGATAGAGAGCCCGAGCCACCGCAGCGTCGACGTGCCCGACGTCACGCGCCCGACCGCACCCCCGGGGAATCTCGGAACCCGTAACGGCGTTGTCGTCTCAACCGACCGATACAATGAGGGCCACGTGCGTCCGGCTACGGCCATGCCACCGTGCAGCGGTGGAGGTCATCACGGGCGCCTGGGAGGATGCCGTGTTCGAGCGATTCACCGACCGGGCCAGGCGAGTTGTCGTTCTCGCGCAGGAAGAAGCGCGCCTGCTGAACCACAACTACATCGGCACCGAGCACATCCTGCTCGGCCTCATCCACGAGGGCGAGGGGGTCGCAGCCAAAGCGCTGGAGTCCCTCGGCATCTCGCTGGAGGCGGTGAGGGCCCAGGTCGAGGAGATCATCGGCCAAGGGGGTTCGAGTCCCTCGGGCCACATCCCCTTCACCCCGCGCGCCAAAAAGGTCCTCGAGCTGTCGCTGCGTGAGGCCTTGCAGCTCGGCCACAACTACATCGGCACCGAGCACATCCTCCTCGGGCTGATCCGCGAGGGCGAAGGCGTCGCCGCGCAGGTGTTGCAGAAGCTCGGCGCCGACCTGTCCCGTGTGCGCCAGCAGGTGATCCAGCTCCTGTCGGGCTACCAGGGCTCGAAGGAAGCCGGTGCCGGCACGGCCACCACCGGCGGCGGCGCCGCACAGAGCTCCGAGAGCGGCCCGTCCGGTTCGCTCGTGCTCGACCAGTTCGGTCGCAACCTCACCCAGCTGGCCCGCGAGAAGAAGCTCGACCCGGTGATCGGGCGCGAGAAGGAGATCGAGCGGGTCATGCAGGTCCTGTCCCGCCGGACCAAGAACAACCCCGTCCTGATCGGCGAGCCCGGCGTGGGTAAGACGGCCATCGTCGAGGGTCTCTCGCAGAAGATCGTGTCCGGCGACGTGCCCGACACGCTCAAGGGTAAGCAGCTCTACACGCTCGACCTCGGAGCCCTCGTGGCCGGCTCGCGCTACCGCGGCGACTTCGAGGAGCGCCTGAAGAAGGTGCTCAAGGAGATCCGCACCCGCGGCGAAATCGTGCTGTTCATCGACGAGCTGCACACGCTCGTCGGCGCCGGTGCGGCCGAGGGCGCGATCGACGCCGCGTCGATCCTCAAGCCGATGCTGGCCCGGGGCGAGCTCCAGACCATCGGTGCCACCACGCTCGACGAGTACCGCAAGCACCTCGAGAAGGATGCCGCCCTCGAGCGGCGGTTCCAGCCGATCAAGGTCGAGGAGCCGTCGGTGGCGCACACCATCGAGATCCTCAAGGGCCTGCGCGACCGCTACGAGGCCCACCACCGGGTCACGATCACCGATCAGGCCCTCGTGGCTGCCGCCAACCTGGCCGACCGCTACATCTCCGACCGCCACCTCCCCGACAAGGCCATCGACCTGATCGACGAGGCCGGTTCCCGTCTGCGCATCCGCCGCATGCAGACCCCGCCCGACTACCGCGAGCTCGAAGAAGAGATCTCGAAGGTTCGGGTCGAGAAGGAGCAGGCGATCGAGGGCCAGCAGTTCGAGAAGGCCGCCAAGCTCCGCGACAAGGAGAAGGAGCTCCTCACGCAGAAGTCGGCGAAGGAGACCGAGTGGAAGGCCGAGGGCGTCGACCTCTTCGACGAGGTCGACGAGGAGTCGATCGCCGAGGTGCTGGCCATGTGGACGGGCATCCCCGTCTTCAAGCTCACCGAGGAGGAGACGGCCAAGCTCCTGCGCATGGAGGACGAGCTGCACCACCGGGTCATCGGCCAGGAGGGAGCCATCCGTTCGGTGTCCCAGGCGATCCGCCGTACCCGTGCCGGCCTCAAGGACCCCAAGCGCCCATCGGGCTCGTTCATCTTCCTGGGCCCATCCGGTGTCGGCAAGACCGAGCTGGCCAAGACCCTGGCCGAGTTCCTCTTCGGTGACGAGCAGTCGTTGATCCAGCTCGACATGTCCGAGTACATGGAAAAGCACACGGTGTCCCGGCTCGTGGGCTCGCCTCCCGGCTACGTGGGGTACGACGAGGGTGGTCAGCTCACCGAGGCCGTGCGCCGCAAGCCCTTCTCGGTGGTGCTCTTCGACGAGATTGAAAAGGCCCATCCCGATGTCTTCAACACCTTGTTGCAGATCCTGGAAGACGGGCGCCTCACCGACGCCCAGGGCCGCACGGTCGACTTCAAGAACACCGTGATCATCATGACCTCGAACCTGGGGACGGCCGATCTGCGCAAGGCCGTCGTCGGGTTCCGCAAGGTCGACGAGGCCGTCACCTACGAGCGGATGAAGGAGAAGGTCAACGAGGAGCTGAAGCGCCACTTCCGCCCCGAGTTCCTGAACCGCATCGACGAGGTCATCGTCTTCCACGAGCTGGCCAAGGACGAGGTCATCCAGATCGTCGACCTCATGTTGAAGCGGGTGACGTCCCAGCTCGAGAGCCAGGGCCTCGGCCTCGAGCTCACCACCGAGTCCAAGCTGCACCTCGCCGACAAGGGCTACGACCCGACGTTGGGCGCCCGGCCGCTGCGCCGAGCCATCCAGCGCCTGCTCGAAGACCCGCTGTCGGAGCGGATTCTGTGGAAGGAGTTCCGCGCTGGCGACACCGTGATGGTCGACACCGTCGACGGCGCGCTCACCTTCCGGGGTGAGGCCCGAGCCACCGAGCCGCCCGCGGTGGAGCTGGCCAAGAGCTGATCGGGCGGGCCGGGGCCGCTCGGCAGCCTTCGCACCGAGTGCTGTCCGAGCAACCCAGAAGACTGCATCGAGGGCGCCCCGTCGGGCGCCCTCGGCGCGTCACCGGGTCCTGGTAGCGTCGACATCGGTGATCCTCCGCCTCCGCTTCCTGCTCGTTGCGTTCATCGTCGCCGTGGTGTGCGCAGGATGCCGGGTCGACATGAACACCCAGGTCGCGCTCCGACCCGACGGTTCGGGCACGGTCACGGTCACGGTGGTGATGGACGCCGAAGCCGTCGCAGCCGTGGGAGGTGTCGACCAGCTCCGCACCGCCGACCTCGTCGCCGCCGGATGGGAAGTCGGCTCGCCCGTCCCTGCGCCCGAGGGCGGAGTCACGGCGACCGCATCGAAGTCCTTCGTCGACGATGCCCAGCTGACGGCGGTCCTCACAGAGATCACCGGCATCGCCGGCGTGTACGGCGCACCCTCGTTCACACGGGCGAGAACCACGTTCCGCGATCACTACGACTTCACCGGTTCGCTCGATCTCACGCAGGGTCTTGGCGCCCTCGACGACCCGGCGCTGGTTGCCCTGTTGGAGGCCAACGGAGCCGACGTGGCGGCGTTGCGGGACACGGCCGAGGCGATCCCCACCTCGGTCGGGATCAGCCTGTCGGTCGAGCTCCCCGGCGGCGCGAGCCGAACGTGGAACGCACAACCGGGACAGGTCGTGGCTGCCGAGCTCTCGTCATCGAAGGTGCGCTCGGGTCAGATCGGCAAGATCGCAGCCGCGGCGGTGCTGGCCGGTCTGGCCGTGCTCGTCGGGGTGGTCGCTGTCGGCGGCGCGATCGGTCGGAGACGTCGAGCTTGGCGTGACGGGTTCCCGACGGGACGAGGCCGAGGCGCTGCGCCCGACGAGCCCGACGACTGGCTCGACGACTGGTCAGCGCCCGACAACGGCGCCTCTTCGGGCTCGGGGCGACCTTCGGGCTCAGGGGGCACCGTGGGCTCGGGGGGCTTCTCGAGGGGCTCGGGGCGTCTGCCGGGCTCGGGGGGCTCAGCGGGTGGCTCAGCGGGCGAGCACGCCGCCCCGGAGGTCGTCGTGGGCCGCGTCGCCGATGCTCGGCCGATCGATCTCCCGCCCCCGCCGCCCGACTGGGATCCCTTCGGTTCGGAGCCCGACCCCAGGCGGGGCTGAGGCCGTGCCCGCAGGCCTCACGGGCACCGTGCGCAGCGCCCGGTACAGCCCACGGGCCAACGCCCCTGAACGCATCAGGAACGGCTTGGGATCACGCCACGACCACAGTGCCCAGGAGCGAGCTCCCAGCATCGAGCGTGCCCACTGCGCCAGGGTGATGGCTCCGTCGCGACGGAGCTGGGCCAGCGCGAGCACCTCGAGCTCCTCGTTCACCCACGTGACCGAAGCGGCCACCGCCGACGTCTTGGCCATCGACGTCCCCGTGATCTCCTGGTAGGCGATCCACGGGAAGTCGACGCCGGCGCTGATGGCCAGCTGGTTACCGATCACCGTGCGGGCGTTGATCTCCATGAGGCAGAACGTCCCGTCGCGCTCGTCGCGCTTCCATTCGATGCCCACGAGACCCCGGTACGAGAACGCCGCGAGCAGCCGGCGGGACAACTCGGCCAGCTCGGGTGCGTCGACCGTCTCCTGCGTGGCGCCGGTCCCGAAGCGACTGGGAAACTGCCTGACCTTGCGCTTGGTGAGCCAACTGTGCTCGCGCCCGTCGGCGTCCCAGAAGGCCAGGTACCCGAACAGCTCGCTGTCGGCGCCGGGGACGATCTCCTGCACCACGAACCCGCCCGGGTCGGAGCAGTGCGAGCGATACAGCGACTCAAGCTCGGCAGCATCCGAGGCGACCAGCACCTTCCCCCGAATGGTCTCCCGGGCGACGTCCGAGAACGGTTTGAGAAGGCACGGAAACGGCATCGCACAGGCGATTTCCTGCACTTCGGTGAGCGTCGTGGGATGCCAGGTGATGGGGATGCGGATGCCCGCAACGGACGCTCGCTCGTACTGCTCGGCCTTGTCGAGGATCGCCGTCACGTCCTCGGTGGCCGGCACGATGAACCGGAACCAGCTCGACAGCTCGGAGGCGTGGCGAGCGACGAACTCGACGTGGCCGTCGGTCGTGGGGAATACGACGCCAGGCACCTGCAGACGACGGCCGATCTGGCCGAGCACGTCGAGCCAGATCTCGGGGTTGTCGGCGGCCTCAGCGACGATGAGGGCCCGCACGTAGCGGCTCGCCGTCGCGGCCCGCTTCGACGTGTCGAGCAACAGGACCGGGACTCCCCGGCGACCCAGGCTCCGTGCGTAGCTCAGCGCGTTGACCGAGCCGCCGAGCACCACGGCCAGCGGCCGCCGGGTCGGGAGTTCTCGGAGCCAGCTGTCGAGTTCAAGACCGATCTTCATCGGGGGGAGTATGCACAACGAGGGGGCGGTTTCCAAACATCATTGCCGGAGAACATCCAGATGAAGCCGGCATGCACGGCTTGTCTCGGCGCACGGTCTCGGCGCACTGTCAGCCCGTCGAGGGAGCCACCGCGCGAGTCGACCCCGAGGCGCGCCGACGATCACGTGGTCGGGGTGCGCGTCGACTGTCGTACCCCCCGGGTAGGGTACGGGAATGAGCCGAACGCGTGTTTGCTTTCGCTGTCAGATCTGTGGTGCCGAGTCTCCGAAGTGGTTGGGCCGCTGCCAGGAGTGCGGCGAGTGGGGCAGCGTCATCGAGGAGCACTCGGCGCGCTCGAACGGTTCGGGAGCGGGTCACACCGAGGCCGTCCAGACGGCGATTCCGATGCTCGAGGTGTCGAGCGACGGCGAGGAACCTCTGCCGTCGGGTGTGGGCGAGCTCGATCGGGTGCTCGGCGGCGGGCTCGTGCCCGGGTCGGTCACGCTGCTCGGCGGTGAGCCGGGGATCGGCAAGAGCACGCTGGTGCTGCAGGCGCTGGCCGGTCTCGTGGCGGGCAGGCCCGGCGAGCGGGCAATGGTGGTCACTGCCGAGGAGTCCCGCCAACAGGTTCGCGCTCGAGCCGAGCGGCTGGGTGTGCTCTCGGCCGACATGTGGCTCCTGGCCGAGACCTCACTGGCGTCCATCGCCACCCAGATCCGACAGGTTCGTCCCGTGGTCGTGGCCGTCGACTCGGTGCAGACCATCCACGATCCGGCGTTCGAGTCGGCTCCCGGCACGGTCTCCCAGGTGCGCGAGTGCACCCATCGCCTCGTGCAACTGGCCAAACAGGAAGGTGTGGCGGTCATCCTGGTGGGCCACGTCACCAAAGAGGGTTCGCTGGCCGGGCCCCGCACGCTCGAGCATCTCGTCGACACGGTCTTGTCGTTCGAGGGCGATCGCCACCACGCCCTGCGCATGCTCCGGGCGGTGAAGCACCGCTTCGGCCCCACATCCGAGCTCGGGTTGTTCGAGATGACCGGCACGGGGCTGCGCGACCTGTCCGATCCCTCGGCCCTGTTCCTCGCCGATCGGCGCCAGGGCACCTCGGGCTCGGCCGTGGCCGCGGTACTCGAAGGCGCCCGTCCCCTCCTCGTGGAGGTGCAGGCGCTCACGGGCCGCGACCGAGCGCAGATACCCCGGCGGGCGGCCACCGGCGTCGATCCGGCACGCCTCGCCATGCTGCTCGGGGTGCTCGACCAGCGAGCCGACATTTCGTTGGCCACCGTCGACGTGTACGCGAGTGTGGCCGGCGGGGTTCGGCTCGCCGAGCCCGGGGGCGACCTGGCGCTGTGCCTGGCCCTGGTCAGCGCCCATCGCAGCGTGGCGCTGCCGCCCGACTCGGTGGCCGTGGGCGAGGTGGGGCTGGGCGGTGAGATCCGCCAGGCGGCGCAGACACCACGTCGTCTGGCCGAGGCGGCCCGGCTCGGGTTCACCGAGGCGATCGTGCCCGAGAGCACGCCCGATGTCGGCGGCATCCGGCTCCGGCGGGTCACCACGCTCACCCAGGCGATCCGCCAAGTCCTCAGGCCGTGAAGAAACGCTCTTCCGATGCCGCCGACCGCCCCCGCACACCAGACGGCGTATCGACGAGAGCTACTAGCCTGCCAAGCAATTCCAAGCCGTCACCGGCTCCACCCCGAGGATCGCCGTGGCCCATTCCCGACCCTCTGAAGCAATGCTCGAAGCGCTGCGGATCGTGGCGCCGGGCACGACACTGCGTGATGGCATCGACCGGATCCTCCAGGCCCGCATGGGTGCGCTGATCATCGTCGGCGACGGGCCCGAGGTCCTGGCGCTGTGCTCGGGAGGCTTTCTCCTCGATGCCGAGTTCACACCCCAGCGGGTCTCGGAGCTGGCCAAGATGGATGGCGCGATCATCTTGGCGGGCGACTGCTCCCGGGTGGCTCGGGCCAATGTCCATCTGGTGCCCGACCCGTTCATTCCCACACAGGAGACGGGCACGCGCCATCGCACCGCCGAACGGGTCGCCCGTCAGATCGGCAACACCGTCATCTCGGTCTCCGAGGAGATGTCGGTCGTCTCGGTGTACCGCCGCAACGAACGCCACACGCTCGAGCCCATCCCGAGGCTGCTGGCCCGAGCCGACCAGGCCCTCCAGACCCTCGAGCGCTATCGGGCCCGGCTCGACTCGGTCAACGGCGCGCTCTCGGCCCTCGAGGTCGAAGACCTCGTCACCGTTCGCGATGTCGTGTCGGTGCTGGCCCTCACCGAGATGGTGCGGCGCATCGCCGAGGAGATCGAGTGGTACATCGTCGAGCTCGGCACCGACGGCCGGCTGGCCCATCTCCAGCTCGACGAGCTCATGCAAGGAGTGGGCGACGACCGGCGGCTGGTCGCTCGTGACTATGCCGTCACCACCTCGGGCTGGACCATGGTCGATGTCGTCGACGCGCTGGCCGCGCTGAGCACGGAAGACCTGCTCGATCTCCGGGTCGTCCAGTCGGTGCTGAACCTGCCCGGCGGCGCCGACCTCGACTCGCTCAGCCAGGCCCGCGGTTACCGGCTGCTCAACAAGGTGCCCCGGCTCCCGTCGGTGGTCGCCGATCGGGTCGTTGAGCACTTCGGCAGCCTGGGCCGGATCATGCGGGCCTCGGTCGACGATCTGGTCCACGTCGAGGGTGTGGGCGAGACCCGGGCCCGGGCGATCAAGGAGGGCCTGTCGCGCCTGGCCGAGAACTCGATCCTCGATCGCTACACCTGACGATGAGCACACCGGCAAGCACTTCATGACCGAGCTGCACCGCGGACCCTTCGCGACCGGTACCGAACCGACCAGCTTCGAGAGCGACGGTTTCACCGTGGCGGCCACCCTGGCCTGGCCGATCGACCAACCCGTGGTCTCGGGTCTGGTGCTGCATCCCGACATCATGGGTGCCCGTCCGCTGTTCGATGATCTCGCCGAGCGCCTGGCGTCGCACGGCCTCGCCGTGATCACCATCGAGCCCTGGTTCACCTGGTCGGCGGCGCATCGCTCCGAGCGGGCCACGGCGCCCGATCGGCTGTCGCAGGTTCAGCATCTCGACGATGCCATCCAGCTCCGCGCTCTGGCGCTGGCTGCCCACGAACTGCGCCGTCGGCACCCGGGGTGTCCCGTCGACCTGTTGGGGTTCTGCATGGGCGGGATGTACACGCTCAAGGCCGCAGCGACCGGACACTTCCGGCAGCACGTGGCGTTCTACGGGATGGTCACCGTTCCCGAGGGCTGGCGCGGCCCTGGCCAGGGTGAGCCCCTGGCGACGCTGGTCCAGGCCGGGCCGACGCTGGCGATCTTCGGCGGGGTCGATCACTGGAGCCCTCCAGCCGACATCGAGGCGCTCAGGCACGCCTGGATCGGCCGCGACGACTGTGAGATCGTGGTCTATCCCGAGGCCGACCACGCCTTCGTGCACGATCCCCAGCGAGCCACCCACCGTCCCGAGGACGCCGACGATGCCTGGAAGCGGGCGCTGGGCATCCTCGGGGTCGGTCCGAGCGGCTCGTGAACTTCGGCTCGCCAGGCGGTTCAGCGCCGGCCCGGCCGGCCCACTCCGCCCCATCGAGCAGCCCGGCCGGTTGACGAGCAGGTCAGCGCGACGCCCGGCGCTCCAGCGCGGTGCGGTTGAGCAGCCGGTAGTGCCCGCGCTCGATGGTCTCGATCCAGCCCAGACGGGTGAAGGTGGCCAAGGCCCGGTTGACGCGCTCTCGCGAGGCGCCCACTCGACCGGCGAGCTCTTCCTGGGTGAGCGGCGAGACGAAGTCGTCGGCTCCGGCCGAGATCTCCAGCAATCGCTTGGCGGTACGGCCGGGAACGTCGAGGAACGCGGCGTCGGCGAGGGCCTCGTCGGCGGCGCGTAGCCGAGCGGCGAGCAACGCGGTGACCGCCCAGATGGCGGCCGGATGCGTCTCGAGGGCACGACGCATCGCTGCGTAGCCAATCTCGAGCACCTCGGCGGCCGACACGGCCCGGGCATCAGCCGAGCGCGCCTCGTCGTCGAACAGCGGGAGCTCGCCGAGCAGCGTTCCCGGTCCGAGCACGGCGACGATCGACTCGCGACCGTCGTAGGCCCGACTGGCTATGGCGATCTCGCCCTCCGACACGACGTACAACGAGTCGGCGGTGTCACCTTCGCGAAACACCATGTCGCCTCGCCCGAGCCGGCGGGGACGAGCCCCATCGGCCAGCGACAGCGCAACGTCGACGGGCAACGCTGCGAACAGGTCGGTGGCCAGGAACAGCTCGCGGGCCGTGGGACTCACCTCGAACTCGGGCACGGGCGTGGAGCCTAGGTGAACGGCGACGACTTGGCCCGGGATCGACGAACGGCGCCTTTCGCGTTCGGACTCGCACCGATAGGGGCGTGGAACGCCTCCGACGAGGTCGTTCGACGCGCCTTCGCTTTGGCAGGGTCTCCGATGACCCGTATCCTGGTGATCCCTCTACATCTTGACTGGGAGTCTCATGCCCTTCGACGTCGGTGACAAGGTCGTCTACCCGCATCACGGAGCGGCCATCATCGAACGGCGGGAAACGCGCGAGGCCTTCGGTGAAACGCGTGACTACCTGATCCTCCGCCTCGCTTACGGCGACCTCACCTTGATGGTCCCGGCCGACAACACCGAGGAGATCGGGTTGCGCGAGGTCATCAACGACGAAGAGGTCGAGGAGGTGTTCGCGGTCCTCCGCAAGAAGGAGGCCCGTATGCCCACCAACTGGTCACGGCGATTCAAGAACCACGTCGAGAAGCTCAAGAGCGGCGACATCTACCAAGTGGCCGAGGTCGTGCGGAACCTGTCGATTCGCGAGAAGGACAAGGGCTTGTCAGCGGGCGAGAAGCGGATGCTGGCCCGGGCCCGGCAGATCCTCGTCTCGGAGCTCACGTTCGCGTTGGCGGTCGATGAGGCCGAGGCCGAGCGACGCCTCGATGGCGCCCTCACGGTCGAGGGCGGCGAGAAGAAGCCGTGAACGCACCGCCCGCCATCGGCGGGGTGGACGGGCCGGTCTGGACGATCGTCGTCGCCGCCGGTTCGGGCGATCGCTTCGGCGGGCCCAAGCAGTTCCTCCGTCTGGCAGGTACGCGCCTGGTCGACCGGGCCGTGGGCCTGGCCACGGGCTGCTCCGACGGTGTGGTGCTCGTGGTCCCGCCCGGGCACGTCTGGACGGGCGACACCGTGGGGGCCGTCGTCGAGGGTGGGGCGACCCGGGCCGAGTCCACGCGCCACGGGTTGGCCGCAGTCCCGGCGGAGGCTGCGATCATCGTGGTGCACGACGCGGCCCGTCCGCTCGCCGATGTCGGAATCTTCGCCCGGGTCGTCGCCGCTGTTCGAGACGGCCAGGCCGACGGTGCGGTTCCCGGTGTCCCCGTTGCCGACGCCCTCAAGCGGGTCGATCAGGCGGGCACAGTGGTCGGCACGGTCGACCGGGCCGGGCTGTGTGCGGTCCAGACCCCCCAGGCGTTCCGGGCGAGCGTGCTGCGCACGGCTCATGTTTCGGGCGCCGATGCGACCGACGACGCCGCTCTGGTCGAGGCCGTCGGCGGACGGGTCGTGGTCGTGCCCGGCTCGGTCCGGAACCTGAAGATCACCGTCGCCGACGATGTCGAGATGGCCACGGCCCTGTTGGCCCAGGAATGACGGCAGCGTTCCGGGTGGCGCACCGGTATCTCACCCGGATCCGCCTCCGCGCTGACGGACGGGGCCGCGCCGGCGGGGTCGCGGCGGCCCCGCGCTCCCGGGCGGACGGCTGATGAGTGAGCATCGCGTGGGCCTGGGCTACGACGTCCATCCGTTCGTCGCGTCCTCGGCCGGCGAGCGCCGGGTCGGTGAAGCCCCGACCGGCGAAACCGCGGCCGGCGAGCGGCGCCTGATCCTCGCGGGCGTCGTGGTCGATGGCGCTCCGGGACTGGTGGGCCACTCCGACGCCGATGCCGTCGCCCACGCTGTCGCCGATGCACTGCTCGCGGCGGCGGGTCTCGGTGACATCGGGACGATGTTCCCGGCGTCCGACGAGCGCCATCGGGGAGCCGACTCGATGGGTGTGCTGGCCGAGGTCGTGGCCATCGTCGAGTCCCGGGGCTGGCGAGTTGGCAACGTGTCGGTGGTCGTCAACGCCGAGCGGCCCCGGCTGGCGCCGTATCTTCCGGCCATGACCGACCGGCTGGCTGCGGCGCTTCACACGGCGGCCGTCAACATCACCCCCAAACGGGGCGAGGGGCTGGGCCCGGTGGGCCGAGGCGAGGGCATCGCCGTCTGGGCCACGGCCCTCGTCGAGCGTCCGGAGCCCCGTCCCGAGCCCCGTCCCGAGGCTCCGGGGCGCGACGCCGTCAACGACGAGGCCCGATGACGACCCTCACCGATATCCGGCCCGGGTCACGAGACGGTCGGCCGGTAGCCTGGTCGGCCATGGTCCGCCTGTTCGACACCCTCATCGGCCGCGAGGTCGAGCTCGTCACCCGGGAGCCGGACAAGATCACGATGTACGTCTGCGGGCCGACCGTCTACGACGCCCCGCATGTCGGGCACGGACGGATGGCCCTGTGCTGGGACGTGATCCGCCGCTACCTGGCCTGGCGCGGCTACGAGGTCACCTTCGTGTCGAACGTCACCGACATCGAGGACAAGATCATCCGTCGGGCCGCCGAGACCGGCTCCACCGAGGGGGAGGTGTCTCGGCACTGGGAGGCCGTCTACTTCGACGCCATGGACCGGTTGGGGATCGACCGGCCCGATCACGTGCCGCACGCCACCGAGTACGTGGAGCGGATGGTGGCGTTCATCGCCGACCTCGTCGAGCGGGGTCGGGCCTACGTGATCGAAGGGATGAGCGGCGGCGTGTACTTCGCGGTCGACAGCATCGCCGACTACGGAGCCTTGGTGCACCGGTCGGTCGATGAGCTGCTCGAGTCGGCCGGAGCCCGGGTCGACGTCGACGAGCGCAAGCGCAGCCCGCTCGACTTTGCCTTGTGGAAGGCCGGCAAGCCCGGCGAGCCCACATGGCCGTCGCCCTGGGGCGATGGCCGGCCGGGCTGGCACATCGAGTGCTCGGTGATGTCGCTCGACCTGCTCGACGACGGTTTCGACCTGCACGGCGGCGGCAACGACCTCGTCTTTCCCCACCACGAGAACGAGCGGGCCCAGGCCCTGGGAGCCGATCGCCGATTCGCCCGGCACTGGGCCCACAGCGGGATGGTCACCGTGGGCGGCGATGGCGGCGTCGGCGAGAAGATGTCGAAGTCGCTCGGCAACTTCACAACCCTGCTCGACGTGCTCGAGCGCCAGGATCCCCGGGCGCTGCGGGTCGCCGTGCTCCAGTCGCACTACCGCTCGGCGATGCTGCTCGGGCCGTCGGAGATCGCGGCCGCCGAGCGCACGCTCGAGAGTATGGACGCCCACGCCCGCAAGGCCCGGGCGGCCGGCTTACGCGCCGATTCGGCCACAGATTCTGCGAACATGTCCGATTCCACCCTGGTCCAGGCGTTCCGAGAGGCCATGGATGCCGATTTCAACACCCCCCAGGCGTTCGCCGTGATCGCCGCCGCGCTCACCCGGGCCAACACCGCAATCGACGGCGGCGACCTTCAGGCCGCCGCGCCCCTGGTGGCGGCCGTCTCGGAGCTCTGCGGCGCCGTGGGGCTCGTCCTCGACGACGGCATCGGCAGCAGGGGTGCCGGTCGTGGCGAAGCGCTGAGCAGTGTCGACGCGACCAGCATCGACGCTCTCGTGGCCGACCGTGACGCGGCCCGGGCCCGACGCGATTTCGCCGCGTCCGACGCCATTCGCGACCGACTGGCATCGCTCGGTGTGCGCATCGAGGACACCCCCACCGGCACGATCTGGTTCCGATGACCCGCGGCGGAGCATCGGGCGGAGGACGCGGGGGCAGCGGCGGCTCGACCGGCGGACGTGGCGGCGGCTCGACCGGCGGACGGGCCGGCGGGACGGGTGGGCGCTCCGGCGGTTCGGGCGGGCGCGCGGGTGGAAGCGGTGGAAGCGGTGGTTCGGGTGGCGCCGGCGGCCGCAGCGGGGCCGGCGGGTCTCCGCCCGGACGCGGCCGTGGTGGCGGCTTCGGTGACGGTCGGTTCGCGACGGGCGAATCGCGTTCGTGGGGTCCTCCCAGCAGCGGCCGAGGTGGCAGTGGTCGTTCGGGCGGTGCGACCGGCGGTGGCCGGGCAGCGCCAGGACGAGCGGGGACCGGGTCGTCGCGTTCCGGAGCCGGCGATGCGGGCGGGCGCAGGGGCTCCGGCCGTTCTGCCGCAGGCGCGGCCCGACTCGATGATGTCGCGGGACGGCGTCCGCGGTCGGTCGGCCCGCCCTCGATCGGCGGCGATCAAATCGAGGGTCGCCAGGCGGTGCGCGAGGCCCTCCGGTCGAAGCGCCGCAAGCTCAAGGAGCTCTACGTCGCCACGAGCCTGGAGCCCACACCGGCGCTCACCGAGATCCTGCGCCTGGCCGAGGACGCCATGGTGTCGGTGCGGGTGGTCCCCAAGGATCGGCTCGAACGGCTGGCCCGGACCGAGGTGCACCAGGGCGTTGTGCTGCGTGGTGAGGTACTGCCCATGGCCGATGTCGACGACCTGCTCGAGGCTGAGTCGTCGTTCCTGCTCGCGCTCGACGGTGTCACCGATCCACAGAATCTGGGAGCGATTCTGCGCTCGGCTGAAGGCGCCGGCGTCACTGGCGTGCTGCTGCCCAAGCACCGGGCGGTTCACGTCACCCCGGCGGTGGCCAAGGCCGCTGCCGGAGCGGTCGAGTACGTGCCCATCGGTCTCATCCCCGGCGTGGCCGCGCTGCTCGACAAGGCCCGCAAAGCCGGGATCTGGATCGTGGGCCTCGACGGCGCGGGGACGACCGACGTCTTCGACGCGGCCCCGGTGGGTCAGCGGGTGATGCTCGTGCTCGGCGCCGAGGGGACGGGCCTGTCCCGCCTGGTCATGGAGCGCTGCGACGTGCTCGTGCGCATCCCGATGGCCGGCCGTCTCGGATCGCTGAACGTCTCGGCCGCGGCCGCGCTCGCCTGCTTCGAGATCGGCCGCCGCCGGCATTGACCAACCGTTTCTTTCAACAGCCCGATCGACGGGCGCCCGGCGGCAGGCGGTTCGTCTACGCCTGCATCGACCCGAGCTCGGCATTGGCCGCCTCGACATCGCGATGGAAGCGCTTGTGCACCCACATCTGCTCGGGACCGACCGTGGTCTTGCCCCACAGCCCGCGCACCGGACCGAACGAGACACCGCGGGGCAGTCGGCCGAGGAGATCCTTGGGGGCGAAGGGCTTCCACATCGAGGCCCGGCACACGACCACGGCCCGGTCGGTCACCGCGACGAGTCGGTACTTGGCCCCGAAGGCCATGATCAGCCAGGTGAGCACGGCCCAGTAGGGGCTGGGACCGGTCTGGGCCGCGAACACATGGCGGATCTGCTCACCTGGCTCGAGGTAGGGCTGCATGCGTTCGGCGATCTTGTCTCTGGCGGCCATGTGGGCTCTTTCTCAGCTCGATTGCGATCCGGCGTGATCGGCGGTTCACGGTAGCCGCACCCGGGAGCGCCCCTGTTCACCCTTCGCTCCACACCCAGAACCGGGCACCGTCTGGCCCCTGCGAGAACCCCACCGGCTTCCCGTGCCACGAGGTGACGATCGTCGGGCCCGCCGTCTCTGCGAGATCCCACGATCGCCCGTCCGCGGACTCCCAGGCGAGCGCCTCCAATTCCGAATCGGTGAAGCGGCCGCCGACGGCGAGGAGCGATACGTCCGAACCCGCCACGAGCCCGAAAAGCCTCGTCGACGGCGGCGTCAGCCAGGTCACGGTCGTCGACCGAGAAGCGCACGGCGCGCAGCACGTCGGTGAAGGCGCCGCGGTAGAACTCGTCGAACGTCGCTGCCTGGGGCATCGGGTGCACGACGACCTCCATGAGCGACAAACACCACCAGGGCCCATCAGGTTCCCAGATACCATCGGGCACCCGCCGCGATAGCTCAGCTGGCAGAGCAGCTGTCTTGTAAACAGCAGGTCGTCGGTTCGAATCCGTCTCGCGGCTCTGTATCTTGGCTGGTAAGAGAGCTTTTCTCTTACGCTTGCCCTCTTGAGGTGTCCGATCTCGCGCAATGGTCACGAGATTGCGGCAATCGCGGCCACTGGTCACGAGATCGACGACCGGTCCCGAGGGGATCACGATGAGCGCAGCTGGAGGGAACCGCCGTTCGGTCCGACGAACCGGCAACGTCGAGCAGCGCGGAAGTTTCTGGTCGATCCGCTACCGCGAGCCCGGCGGCGACCAGGTTCGCGAGAGCGGCTTCCCCAGCCGGAAGGACGCCGAGGCCGCGCTGGCCGCGCGGACCATGGAGCTGGGCCGCGGGGCACTGGCTCGCCGGGCTCGAGCCACGGTGGATCCGCCCGACCACGATCCACTCGTACACCGACATCGTCACCCGCCTCGTGCTCCCCGTGCTCGGCAAGCGTCAGCTGCAGACCATCACGGCGCATGACCTCGACCGGCTCTATGTCGCGCTCCGGACGTCCGGGCGTCATGACGGCACGGCCGGTCTGTCGCCTCCGACGGTCAGGTATGTCGCCATGATCGTGCGTCGCATCCTGGCCGACGCCGACCGCAAGGGTCTGGTGGCGCGCAACGTCGCCGACCTGGCGACCCAGGTGCCGTCGACGACCGCGGCCGCGGCCCAGGAGCAGAAGATCTGGTCCCCCGAGCAGCTCCGGCAGTTCCTCACCGCGACGGCGGGCACGCCCGACGGGATCGCCTTCCGGGTGGCGGCGTTGACGGGCCTCCGGCGAGGTGAGCTCCTCGGGCTCCGCTGGGCCGACGTCGACTTCGCCCGGGCGGAGATCCGTGTTGCCCAACAGGTCGCCACCGCCGGTGGTCGGTCGATCGTCGGACCCGTCAAGACCCACCGGAGTCGTCGAGCGATCGGGCTCGACAACGAGACGCTCGATGGTCTGCGTCGACACCGCGTCGACCAGGCCCAGCACCGGCTCATGCTTGGCCCCGCTTGGATCGACCACGACCTGGTGTTCCCCGCCGTCGACGGCACCCTGCAGCACCCCGACGCCCTCACGCGCCGGTTCGGGAGGATGGCGGCCGAGGTCGGGCTCCCCCAGATCCGACTGCGCGACCTTCGCCACGGCCACGTGACCCACCTGTTGGCAGCAGGAGTCAACGCCCGGGTCGTTGCCGACCGGGCCGGCCACGCGTCGGTGGCCTTCACCCTCCAGGTCTACGGCCACGCGCTCCCCGGCGATCAACACCGTGCCGCCGAAGCCGTCGCCGCCCTCGTCGACGGACCCGGCGGCGTCTGACCAGAGACTGCACCAGCGAGCGAGGCACCACGATCTTCGAACCCGTTCTCAATCGGTTATGGCCTCTCGTGGAACGGTGTCTTCGTCGACGACACGATGTGGTACTCGAACTCGAAGACCGTCACCATCACCGGGATCGATGCGTCCACGGCCGAGGTGATCGCTGCGATCACCGTTGAGCCCCGACCAATCACGCTGGCCGCGCACGACGGTGCGATCTGGGTGGGCCACGTCGACGGACTCGTCTCCCGCATCGACATCGAGACCCGTGAGGTGACCGACGTGATCCAAACCGGCGGAAGGTCGGTATGGCCCATCGCCGTGGCCGAAGACATCTGGCTCGTGACGCCCGAAGGCACCATCACACGAATCGTGGACCCACCGTGACAACTTCCACGCGGGGAACCGACGAAGCCGCGCTGACCCGTCGTCGTCATCGGATGCCTCCTGACGGCAGCGTCGCACGTGTCCGAGTGCGTCTTCAGACGGATCCTGGGTCCGCGGGAGAAATTTCGGGAACTCTGCAACACTTTTCGTCCGCCGGTCGCCGTAGGTGATGATGGAGAAGGTGCGGACCAACAACGACCCCGACGGGGCTGCGGTTGAGCGTGCTGGGCGGCTCGACGCCCTGTATCGGGTGGAGTACGCCGGCATGGTTCGCCTGGCGTACACCCTCGTCGGCAACGTGGCTGAGGCCGAGGAGCTCGTTCAGGACAGCTTTGTCGAGGTCTTTCGACGAATGGACGAGATCCGACAGCCGGGCGCTTACGTGCGCTGCGCGGTTGTCAGTCGATGCCGATCGGCGCTTCATCGTCGCAGGATGACGGCGCTGCACCCGCCCGAGCCTCCCGCTGACCTGTCCGACGAAGCGGGCGAGCTCTGGGACGTGCTGGCCACGCTGACAGACGATCAACGGATCGCGGTGGTGCTCAGGTACTACGGCGGTTACACGGCATCGGAGATCGCGACGATGGTCAAGATGCCGGCGGCGACGGTTCGGTCACATGTCCGTCGAGGGCTCGCCGTGCTCAAGAAGGAGCTC
>JANLSK010000034.1:0-7008 GCA_031362415.1 Actinomycetes bacterium
CCCGTGCCGTCCCCCCGCCCCCGCCCGCGCCCCCCGCCGCCAGCGCCGACGCACTGATCGGCGCTCGACCCAGGTTGGTGTGCACCAGCACGCCGGTGGCGTTCACCAGAGGCCGCAAGAGCCGGGCCTCGACCGCGGCGAGCCGGTCGGCTGCGTCTCGAACGACCTCGTCGTGCGAGACCGTGTCGCCTGCCTGCACCCGGACCCGGGCCGCGTCGACGGCGTCCCGAGCGCTGTCGACGACCAGCATCCTCGGCAGGCGGTTTGAGCCCGGCGCGACGGCGAGGAGCTCGATCACCCGCTCGACCGACGGCAGGGAACGTCGCGGGTCGACCGTCATCGGCGGGCACAGCCCGACTGGGCCGACGGGAGCGGGGCGTGACGGTCGAGGCCGAGCTGGTGCGCCATGGTGCGGCGAGCGTAGATGGGGCGGCGGGCCCCCT
Source organism: Actinomycetes bacterium (assembly GCA_031362415.1). GTDB lineage: Bacteria > Actinomycetota > Acidimicrobiia > IMCC26256 > VFJJ01 > VFJJ01. The sequence goes on from JANLSK010000034.1 coordinate 444, forward strand.
GCGCTGCGACCCCGAACGGGACTGCCAGTTACATGACGCCGGAGCCGAGGTCCGTTCCCCCGTACAATGTCACCGTGAGCTGCGCCGCGATGTTCGGGGTGAGCGCTCGATCTCGACGATCCATCGGTCCTCACTGGGATTCGACGGCCCGTCCCGAGAGCGCACGATGAGCGAACCAGAGAGCGCGCGCCCCGACAGCGACATCAACACCGACACCGCAGCCGACACCGATGGTCGCGGGCGGGGCCGGCTCCACGGCGTGGCCGTCGATCCCGCCTTCCCGGGCGACGCCATCCCCCCGGCGCTCGACGCGGCCACCATCATGCTGCTGCGCGACGACCCCGACCTGCACGTCCTCATGCTTCGCCGCAACGCGCAGTCCACGTTCGTCGGCGGCGCCATGCTGTTCCCCGGCGGGGCCGTCGACCCCGACGACGCCCATCCCAGCTTCGCCGACCTCGGCCACGGGCTCGACGACGACCACGCCAGCACCATCACCGGCGTGCCCGCCCAGGGCCTCCGGTACTGGATCGCCGCCGTGCGCGAATGCTTCGAGGAGGCGGGCCTGCTGCACGCTCGCGAGCCCGACGGCGAGCCGCTGCGGCGAGACCTCGGCGTCCACCGCGGCACCGTCGACCGGGGCGAGCGCACGTTCTCCTCGTTCGTCGCCGACGAAGGGCTCCGGCTCGACCTGGAGCCGATCCACTACTTCGGCCACTGGATCACGCCCCGGGGACGGCATCGTCGCTACGACACGCGGTTCTTCGTCGCCGCCGCACCCGAGCATCAAGAGCCGTCACACGACGACCGGGAGACCGTGGCATGGGAGTGGGTCCGTCCCGCCGACATGCTCGAACGCAGCCGAGATCGCCAAGCCTGGATGCTTCCGCCCACCGTCGCCTGTCTCGAGGCGCTGTCGGCCTTTGACCGGTCGGCGTCGTTCCTCGAGGTGGCCGCCTCGGCCAACGCCCGTCCGGCACGAGCGCCGGGGCTGGTCGAGCACCTCGGCGGCGTCCGCATCCGCCTCCCCGACGACTCCGCAGCTCCGGCCACCGAGATCGACGACCACTCCTTGTTCCTCCGCAGCCTGGCGACCGGTTGAGGCCGTCCCCGAACACACTGGAGCCCCGATGCCCGACATGACGCCTGGTGTGGCGAGCGCCCTCTCGCCGCTCGTGCGGCGCATCGTCGCGAACAACCCCGGCTTCATGACCGGACCGGGGACGAACACCTACCTGGTGGGTATCGACGAGGTCGCGGTCATCGACCCCGGCCCCGAGGACGTCGCCCACGTGGAGGCGATCATCGGGGCCTCGATGCGCGAACGGGTGCGCTGGGTGTTGCTCACCCACACCCACCCCGACCACTGGCCCGCCGCCCGCTACCTGGCCGATCAGACCGGCGCCGAGATCCTCATGTTCCCTGTCAAGGGCATCGACCTCGAGCCCCACGGCTGGCTCGAGAACGGTCAGGTCATCGAAGGAACCGAGTTTGGCCTCGAGGTCATCCACACACCCGGTCACGCGTCGAACCACGTGTGCTTCTTCCTCGAGGAGGAGCGGGCCTACGTGACCGGCGACCACATCATGAACGGGTCGACGGTCGTCATCCCCCCGCCGGACGGGAACATGACCCACTACCTGGAGTCGTTGGAGCTGCTGAAGAAGCGGACCCGCCTCACCCGGATCTACCCCGGCCACGGCGAGGTCATCGACGACGCCAAGGGCAAGATCGCGGAGTACATCGAGCATCGCCTCATGCGCGAGGCTCAGATCGTCCAGCTCCTCGGCGAGGGCCCGGCGAAGATCCCCGCCATCGTGGCCCGCCTCTACGAGGGTCTCCACGAGGCGATCGTCCCCCGCGCCGAGCAGACCGTGCTGGCCCATCTCCTCAAGCTCAAGCGCGACGGCCGGGTCGCCGGACGCGACGAGCGCAGCACCTGGAAGATCGCCTGAGCAGCCCTACCATTGTCTGACGCCTACCCGCTCGGCGCTTGGGCAGGGAGGACCACCACGCAATCGGAGTCTCCGGGATCGCTCGGCGGGCGAGGCCTGAGCGGGAGGCGCTCGACCTCGAGCGGAGGCTGGGCCGGATTCTGAAGAACATCGATCGCCAGCTGGCACGGTGCCGACTCGCTACCCCGCCGGTAGACGTGGAGCTCGGCAGGTCCTTCGAGGACCAGGATCACCTCCTGGGTCACGAAGCCCTGGTCGTCGAGCAGGGCCCGTACCGCGTCGCCGGCTTGCTGGTTCGGCGCCCACACGGCGACGACGATGTCGTCCGATATCGGCGCCACCCCCGAGGGCGTCGCCTCCGTGGTGCTGGTGTCGCCTGACGTTGCCGTGTCCTCGAAAGTGGTGGTGGTGACCGGGGTGGTCGTGGAGTCGGCCCCGACGCCGGGGCCGGCGCTCGGGGCATCGTCGGGCGGGGCTACCGCGGCGTCGGTCGATGTTTCATCGGACGCTCCGGTGGCCACAGCCTCAGCACCCGCGACCACGTCGGCCGCGTCGCCGTCACCCCCGCCGGCGCCCAGGCTGACGGCGATCCCGGCGACGGCGAGCACCGCGACCACGGTGGCGATGCGGGTGTGCACCTTCCTCCACCCACCGCCGCCTTGGCGATGACGTCGACCGTCTCCCGATTCCGCCGCTTCCTTGGGGAGAGCCAGTATGTCCGGCAAAATTGGAACATTTGAAATAACAGGGACGTTTGGCTCGTTGCGTTCGGACGGGTCGAGCCCCAGGGGCTCCATCGGCGGTGGGGTGCCCACAAACACCACCCGGGTCTCGGCCGGGGGAGCCGCGATCTCCGATGCCGGGCGCCCGGCCGGCAGCTCCTCGCTCTCGAGCAACAACTCGGTGGGAGCCATGCCCGCTTCGCGCTGCGCGTCCTGCAGCCGACGGCCCAGCTCGGCGGCCGAGGCGGGACGGTCACCGGGAGCCTTGGCCATCGCCCCTTCGATCACGAAGCAGATCGACGCCGGCACCCCACGATCGCGCAGGTCGGGGACGGGTTCGTTGGCGACCCGGCTCATCACCGGCAAGATCGACTCGTCGGTCTCGCGCACGAACGCGGGCCGGCCCGAGACCAGCTCGAACAACGTCGAGGCCAGCGAGTACACGTCGGACCTCACCGAGGCCCGTTCGCCGGCGAGGATCTCGGGCGGGGCATGGGCCACGCTGGCGGTGATAACCCCGCTGCGGGTCTGCTGGCCCGAGTCGTTCATTCGGGCAATGCCGAAGTCGGCCAACTGGGGCTCACCGAAGGCCGAGACGAGCACGTTCGATGGCTTCACGTCGCGGTGGATCATCCCGCGTGTGTGCGCCGCCTCCAGCGCCGCGGCCATCTTCACGCCGACCGTCGCCATCTCGACCCAGGGACGAGGACCGTCGCGTACGATCCGGTCTTCGAGGGATCCGCCGGGAGCGAAGGCCATCACCAGGTAGGGCTGGCCGCCCGGGGTGAAGCCGGCCTCGTGCAGGGTGACGATGTTCGGATGGTGCGAGAGCGCGCCCATGGCCTGGCACTCACGCACGAACCGGGCCTGGGCCAGGTCGTCGAGCACACCGATGGCCAGGACCTTCACAGCCACGGTGCGGCGATAGGCCGGTTGCTCGGCCCGGTACACGACCGCGAAGCCTCCGCGGCCGATCTCGACCGCGCTCTCGATGCCAGGAATACCCAGATCGGCCGTCATCGCCGCCCACGGTACGCCACCGGGAGCGCCGCCTTGACCAGACGCCCGCTCAGCGGGAAGGGGGCGACGCCGCCAGCTCGCGCTTCCCAGGTTACGTAATGGTTGTTATCCTGTCGGTCGTGATCACTCCCGTCATCCCCCGCCGCGCCGCCTCGGTCACCCGGGCGCTGCTCGTCGAGGCGGCCGCCGAGGTGTTCGCCGAGTACGGCTACGACGGCACCCGAGTGCAAGAGATCGCCAGACGGGCCGGCCTCACCACGGGGGCCATCTACGCCAACTTCGACGGTAAAGCCGACCTACTGCTTCAGGCCATCGACACCCTGGGGGCGCACGAGCTCGATGCGCTCCTGTTCGCCGCGGCGAGCGGCAGCGCCACCGAGGTGCTGGTCTCGCTCGGAGTCGAGCTGCAGCGCCGCTGCGACCAGCCCGGCGGCGGCACGCTCTTGTTCGAGGCGCTGGGAGCAGCCCGGCGCGATCCCGACGTCGCCCGGCGGCTCCAAGCCCATTTCCGCGAACGAGCCGAGCGGGTGGCCCAGCTCCTGCGCGACGGGCAGGTCGCTGGCGAGGTCGACCCGGCGATCGACGTGGACGCCGCCGTTCGTTTCTGCCTGTCGCTGGCCCTGGGCTTCCTCGCCTGCGACATCCTCGAGGTGGCTCCGGTCGGCCCCACCGGCTGGGAGGACTTCGTGCACCGTCTGGCCGCGGCCTTCGCCCCGCCCCATCCCCATGTACCGAACCTGTGATGGAGACCCCATGACGCTCGACGAGGAGATCCTCGGCCGCCGGAACCTCGACGACATCGACGGCATTCTCGCCGTCACCAATACCGACACCGAGTCGGTGGCGCACGTCACCCACAACGGCGCCGATTCCGTGTTCACGTGGGACTACTCGCGCAGTCGCCCCGCTCTGGGCAAGCTCTACGAGAAGGCCAAGACCTCGCAGTGGAACGCCGAGACCGACCTCGACTGGTCGATCGACGTCGATCCCGACAAGGTCGCGCACGAGATGACGGGTACCGATCCCAACATCGACTATCTCCGCTCTCTGCCCAAGGGCCTCGGCAACCCCATGAGCTCGTGGGGCGATCGGGAGTGGGAGACGCTCGTCGGTGAGTTCAACCGCTGGCGGCTCTCGCAGTTCCTCCACGGCGAGCAGGGTGCGCTCATCTGCACGGCCAAGATCGTCGAGACCGTCCCCTGGATCGACGCCAAGTACTACGCCTCCACCCAGGTGATGGACGAGGCCCGCCACGTCGAGGTCTTCGCCCGGTACCTCGACACCAAGCTGGGCGGCGCGTACCCCGTCAACGCCCACCTGCGGATGCTGCTCGACGACATCATCGCCGACTCCCGATGGGACATGACCTACCTCGGCATGCAGATCATGGTCGAGGGTCTGGCACTCGCGGCTTTCGGGTTCATGCACATGATCACGACCGATGAGCTGCTGAAGAAGCTCCTCCGGTACGTGATGAGTGACGAAGCCCGCCACGTGGCCTTCGGTGTCCTCTCGTTGCAGGAGTTCTACAAGGAACTCAACTCGGCGGAGATTCGCGAGCGCCAGGAGTTCGCGTTCGAAGCCGCCGTCCGGATGCGCGACCGTTTCCTCCAGCAAGAGGTGTGGGAGCGCATGGGTGTGGACGTGAAGGAAGCGTTGACCCTCGTGCTCCAGGACGACAGTCGGAAGCAGTTCCAGAACATCCTGTTCTCCAAGATCGTCCCGAACTGCAAGAAGCTCGGTCTCCTCGATGCCGGCGACGGATGGTTGCGGGATCGTTTCACCGATCTCGGCGTGATCCAGTTCGAGGACTGGGCGGACACGGAGACGGAGTACGCCGACCTCGACGAGGTTGCGCGCGACCGCGACGTCGCGTAGAAACCCGCCGATGATTCGCAGGCGGCGGCTCCGAGCGTTGATGCTTGGAGCCGTTGTCGCGCTCGGGTACGGAAGCGTCGGCGGGGCCGCTCCGGGGCGCGCCGCTGAGGCAACCGGCGGCGCCCCGGTCATCGACGGTGCACCCTGGCTCGCCCGACGGCCGCTCAACATCGCCCACGCCGGTGGTGATCTCGAGTCACCCCACGAGACGATGTACGCCTACCGCCAAGCGGTCGCCGCGGGCGCGGACATGTTAGAGATGGACCTCCGACTCAGCCGAGACCGCCAGCTCGTGGTCGTGCACGACGACACGCTGGACCGCACGACCAACGCGACGGGCGCGGTACGGGACCGCACGGTCGCCGAACTCCAGGCGCTGGACAACGCGAACTGGTTCGTCCCGAACTGCTGGAGCTGTCACGACCGGCCCGCCGCGGAGTACTCCCTGCGCGGCGTGCGCACGGGCGCGCGGCCGGCGCCGGCGGGATACTCGGCGGCGGACTTCACGATCCCGACGTTCCAGCAAGTCGTGGACGCGTTCCCGGATCGCCTTCTCGATGTGGAGATCAAGGACGGGCCCGACGGGTTTGCGACCGCCGAGGCACTCGCCGCCGTGTTGAACGCATCTCCCCACGGGGCGCGCGTCGTGGTGGTGTCGTTCGACGACGCGATCCTCGAGCACTTTCGTGCATTGGCGCCCACGATTGCAACGAGTCCCGGACTCAGCGCGACGACGGCGTGGTTTCTCGGCACGCGTCCCGAGTTGCCGGGCAACGCGTCCGTCCAGGTGCCGCCGGTCTACTCCGGTATCGACGTCGTGTCGCAGAAGTTCGTCGACGACGCGCACGCCGCCCATCTCGCCGTGTGGGTGTGGTTCAACGGGAACGACGACGACGTTGCGTCCGAATGGAACCGGCTGCTGGATCTCGGCGTGGACGGTCTGATCACCGGCAAGCCGCGCCAGCTCCAAGCCGTGCTCGACGCGCGCGG
>JANLSK010000051.1:0-12929 GCA_031362415.1 Actinomycetes bacterium
GTCGACGGCCGGGTAGATGCCGAGCGCGGCGATCTGGCGGGACAGCTCGGTGGTGGCGTCGAGGTGGGTGAAGGTGGTGAACGGCGCCGGGTCGGTGTAGTCGTCAGCGGGCACGTACACGGCCTGCAGCGAGGTGATCGAGCGGCCTCGGGTCGACGTGATGCGCTCCTGCAGCTCACCCATCTCGTCGGCCAAGGTCGGCTGGTAGCCCACCGCAGAGGGCATGCGCCCGAGGAGCGTGGAGACCTCGGAGCCGGCCTGCACGAACCGGAAGATGTTGTCGACGAACAGGAGCACGTCCTGGTTCTTCACATCACGGAAGTACTCGGCCATGGTGAGCGCCGAGAGGGCCACCCGGAGGCGCACGCCCGGCGGCTCGTCCATCTGGCCGTACACCAGCGCCGCCTTGGCGATGACGCCCGACTCCTGCATCTCGATCCACAGGTCGGTGCCCTCACGGGTGCGCTCGCCGACCCCCGCGAACACCGACACGCCACCATGCTGCTGGGCGACCCGGTTGATCATCTCCATGATGAGCACGGTCTTGCCCACGCCGGCACCGCCGAAGAGGCCGATCTTGCCACCCTGCACGTAGGGCTCGAGGAGGTCGATGACCTTGATGCCGGTCTCGAACATCTGGGCCTTGGGCTCGAGCTGGTCGAACGGCGGGGACGGGCGGTGGATTTCCCAACGGTCCTCGATGTTGGACAGTTGGTCCTCGGTCACGTCGAGGGGCTCGCCGATCACGTTGAACACGTGGCCGAGCACGCCGTCACCGACCGGCACGCTGATGCCGCGGCCGGTGTTGCGCACGACGGTGTTGCGCCGCAGGCCGTCGGTGGACTTCATGCAGATGGCCCGGACGCGTGACGAGCCGATCTGCTGGGCGACCTCGGCGGTGTTGACCGACGGCGTGCCGTCGACCTCGATGAGGATCTCGAGCGCGGTGTTGATCTCCGGCAGCGCGTCGGGCGGGAACTCGACGTCGACGACGGGGCCGGCGATCGCGACGATGCGGCCGTCCTTGAGGATCTTCTGCTCGGGGTGGGCCAACGCGGTCATGGCTGGGCTCTCCTGGCGGTCGTCGGTGACGTCGTGCGTCAGATGCGTGAGGGAAAGGCGTCGACTGAGAGGATCTGGTCGACGAGGAGGTCGTCCTGAACGAGCGCGCCGGATTGGCGCAGGGCCTCGGCGCCGCTGACGATCTCCATGATCTCGGTGGTGATGGTGTCCTGGCGGGCCCGGTTCATCACCCGTGAGAGGCTCTTGATGAGCTCCTCGGCGTTGTCGGTGGCGGCCTTCATGGCCCGTTGACGAGCGGCGTGCTCGGACGCCGCCGCGTCGAGGAGGGCCGCGAACATGCGAGCCTCCACGTAGCGCGGCAGCAGTCGGTCGAGGATCTCCTCGGGCGACGGCTCGAACTCGTAGCCCGCCTGGGCTGCTGCCGGCGTGGCGTGCGCTTCGGCCGTGGCCCCAGCCGCAGCCGTGGCCGCAGCGACCGTCACGGCCGACGCGCCGGGCAGTCCGATCGACGAAGGGTCGAGGGGCATCAGCGTGCGTTCGACAACCACCTGCGATCCGGCCGAGAGGAAGCGGGTGGACACGAGCTGCACCTGGTCGATGGCGCCGTCGTTGAACCGATCGGCGACGGTCTGCGCGACCTCACGGGCGTTCTCGTACGACGGGCTCTCGGTGAAACCGCTGAACGAGGCGTCGATGTGGTACTCGCGATAGCGGAAATAGCTCTCGGCCTTACGCCCCACCGTGACGAGGAAGATCTGCCGCCCCTCGGCTTGATGGGCAGCAATCGAACGCTCGGCCGCCCTGATGACCGAGGTGTTGTACGCGCCGCACAGGCCCCGGTCGGCGGTGAGCACCACGAAGGCCACGGTGCGGATCTCGGGCCGGGGCACGAGCAGGGCGCTGGATCCCCCGGCGCCACCGGCGGCGAGGTTCGAGATCACCTGGGTGATCTGCTCGCTGTAGGGACGGGCGGCATGCACTCGCGCTTGCGCCTTCACGATGCGCGACGCGGCGATGAGCTCCATGGCCCGGGTGATCTTCTTCGTCGACTGAACGCTCTTGATCCTCCGCTTGAGGATGCGTTCCTTACCGCCCGCCATCGCCTACACCCCTCACGAGCCGACCGCGGCCAGGAACTCGTCCTTGGCCGCCTGGACCGCCTCGCGGAGGCTGTCGGCGTCGGGCAGGGCACCGCTCGTGCGGATCTTGTCGAGCATCTCGGAGCGGCGGCTGCGGAAGTGGTCGAGCAGCGCGTCCTCGAAGGCCCGCACCTGGTGCACCTCGAGGTCGTCGAGGAACCCGGTGGTGCCGGCGTAGATCACCACGACCTGCTCCTCAACCGGCATGGGCGAGTTGAGCGACTGCTTCAGCAGCTCGGTGAGGCGGTACCCTCGGTCGAGCTGCGCCTTGGATACCTTGTCGAGCTCGGAGCCGAACGTGGCGAAGGCTTCGAGCTCACGGAACTGGGCCATGTCGAGCTTGAGCGTGCCGGCCACGGCCTTCATGGCCTTGATCTGAGCAGCGCCGCCCACCCGGGACACGGAGATACCCACGTCGACCGCGGGACGGATACCCGACTTGAACAGGTCGTCCTGGAGGTAGATCTGCCCGTCGGTGATGGAGATCACGTTGGTGGGGATGTACGCCGACACGTCGCCGGCCTTGGTCTCGATCACCGGCAGCGCCGTGAGCGAGCCCGCGCCATAGGCGTCACCGAGCTTGGCCGCCCGCTCGAGCAGACGGGAGTGGAGGTAGAACACGTCGCCGGGGTAGGCCTCGCGGCCCGGCGGACGACGCAGCAGCAACGACACCTGCCGGTAGGCCTCGGCCTGCTTGGAGAGGTCGTCGTACACGACGAGCGCGTGCTCGCCGTTCTCCATCCAGTGCTGGCCCATGGCGCAGCCCGTGTACGGAGCGAGGTACTTGAACGGCGCGGCATCGGAGGCTGGGGCGTTGACGACGACCGTGTACTCCATCGCGCCGTGCTCTTCGAGGGTGGCGACGGTCTGGGCGACCGTCGAGCCCTTCTGGCCGATGGCCACGTAGATGCACTTCACGCCCTGACCCTTCTGGTTCAGGATCGTGTCGATGGCGACGGTGGTCTTGCCGGTCTTGCGGTCGCCGATGATGAGCTCGCGCTGGCCCCGACCGATGGGGGTCATGGCGTCGATCGACTTGATGCCGGTCTGCAGCGGCTCGTGGACGGGCTGGCGGGCCACGATGCCCGGCGCCTGGATCTCGAGCCGGCGCTGCACCGAACCGGCGATGGGGCCCTTGCCGTCGATGGGCTCGCCCAGGGCGTTGACCACCCGGCCGAGGAGGCCGTCACCGACGCCGACGCTGAGGATCCGTCCGGTGGCCTTGACCGCGCCGCCTTCTTCCACACCGTGGGTGTCGCCCAGGATGACCGCGCCGATCGACTCCTCGTCGAGGTTCAGCGCCAGACCCAGCGTGCCGCCCTCGAACTCGAGGATCTCGTTGACGGCGGCCAGCGGCAGGCCCGAGACGCGCGCGATGCCGTCACCGACCTCGAGGATGCGCCCCACCTGCTCCTGGCTGATCGAGGGGGTGAAGTCGCCGATTGCCTTGCGCAGCGCCGCTGTGATGTCGTCGGCGTCGAACTTCAACCCGGAGCCGTTGTCTTGCGCCATCGCAGTTCCCCTAGATCCGTTCCTTGAGCTGGTCGATGCGGGTGCGCACCGAGCCGTCGATCACCGTGTCGCCGACCCGGGCGACGAGACCGCCGAGCACCGACGGATCGATGATCACCTTGGCCTCGATCTTCTTGCCGGTCGCGCTCGACAGGGCTGCTTCGAGCCGAGCCAACTGATCGGCGTCGAGCGGGATGGCCGAACGCACCTCGGCGACCTCGTGGAGCCGCTCGGCTGCAGCCTGCTCCACGAAGCGGTCGACGATCGCGCTGAGATCACGGCCCCGCCCCACGCCCACCACGAACGCAGCCAGCGCCGTGCTCACCTGATGTCCGCGCCCGGCGAAGAGCTCCTCGATCACGGCCATCCGCCGGGCCGCCGGAAGGCTCGGATCGGTGATGGCGTTGCGCAGCTCGTCGTTGGCGTCGACGGCGCGAGCCAGGAGGAAGAGCTCCTCCTCGACAGCCGCCAGGGCGCCCTCGGCCTGAGCCACCTCGAAGAGGACGGCGGCGTAGGCCTCGACTCGTTCGGTCGTCATCGCTGTCTCCTCGGGGGAGCGGTCCCGTCGATCATCAGTTCCGTCCGTTGCCGGCTTGGGCGATGACGCTGTCGATCAGCGCTTGCTGGGCCGACCGGTCGAGCTCGCGCTCGACGACGCGCGAGGCCAGGTCGGTGGAGAGGCCGGCCACCTGCAGGCGCAGGTCGACCATGACCCGCTCCGTCGCCGCCCGGATCTCGGCCGTCGCGGCCGCACGCCTGGTGGCAACCTCGGCCTCGGCCTCGGCCAGGCGGGCCTTGCGGTACTCGTCGGCCCGAGCCCGGGCCTCGTCGATGCTCCGGTTGGCCTCGGCCCGGGCCTCGGACACCTTGCGCCGGTACTCGGCGAGGAGCGTGTCGGCCTCGGTCTTGGCCCGCTCGGCGCCTTCCAGATCGCCGCGCTGAGTGTCGACCCGGGCCTCGATCGTCTTGCGCAGCTTGGGAACGGCGAACTTCATCATGAAGATCGCCACGACCGCGAAGAGCCCGGCCGCCCAGGCCATCTCCGAGAGCTTGGGCAGGACGGGGTTGGGCGGCTTGCAGTCCTTGTTGGTGCTGGCGCCGCCCTCTTCGAGAAGGGCGAGGCACGTGGCCTCGTCGGAACCCGGGACCGGGCCCTCAGCATGCTCGCCTTCGGCGCCTTCACCCTCGGCCACCACAGTGGTCTCGGTCTGTGCCAACACCGCAGCTGCGGGCACGGCCACGACGGCCAGCACGACCACTGCCACGACGAGGAGCCGTCGTAGCCAGCCGTCGAGCGTCGTGTGGCGCCCGGCGTCGACTCGCACCGTGTCTGTTCCCATCCGGTCGGATCCCATCAGCTTGCCCCACTCCCGACACGGGTGATGTAGCTCTCGACGAGGTCGCGCTGGGTGGCGTGGTCGAGGTTGCGCTCGACGATCTGCTCGGCCACGAGCACCGACAGCCCGGCCACCCGAGCCCGGATCTCGTCGCTCGCCCGGCCCACGGCCAGACGGGCGTCGACCTCGGAGCGGGCCCGAACCTCGAGCGCCTCGGCGTCGGCCCGGGCCTTGAGCTCGGCCTCGAGCGCCGCAGCTTGAGCGATCCCCTCGGCGATGATGCGCTCGCCCTCTTCGCCCGAGCCCACGAGCTGGCTCCGCGTCTGCTCCAGCGCCGCCTCGGCCGCGGCGCGCCCGGAAGCAGCCCGGTCGAGCTCGCTACGGATGCGCTCGGTGCGAGCCGCCATCCCCTTTTTCATGGCGGGCACGGCGGCCTTGCCCATCAGCGCAGCCACGACCAGGAAGAAGAACGAGCCCCAGATGATCTCGTTGGTCTCAGGTCGGAACTTGTGCGGCGAGTAGTGACACTCCTCGAGGTCCTTGCCCTCCAAGAGCAGGTGGGCACACTCCTCGGAGAAGTGATCGGCGTACTCGATCTCACCCTCGGCCCCGCCACCCTCGGCTTCGCCGACGGGGGCTTCGGTTTCGGGCGCGGCCGGTTCCGTGGTCTCGGTCTGGGCGCCAGCCATCCCGCCCAGGCTCAACCAGGCGGTGAGACCGAGCGCGCCCGCGACCAGCAGTCGGGATCGCGAAATCATGGCACTCCCGGATCAGACGAGGAAGGTGAGCACGAAGCCGATGAGCGCGAGCGCCTCGGCGAACGCGATACCGAGGAACATGGTCGTACGGACCATGCCGGCGGCTTCAGGCTGGCGGGCCATGGCCTGGACGGCATTGCCGACGAGGATGCCGATTCCGATGCCGGGGCCGATGGCAGCAAGGCCGTAGCCCGCGGCCGCCAGGCCCTTGGCGATGTCACCCTCGACGGCGGCCAGCATCACGGCGGTCAGGACACTCATGGTGTGGTGTGCTCCTCGTGCAGAGTCGGAAAACGACGGTTCGACAGGTTCGACGGTGTACAGCTGAATGGACAGCGGATGGAACTGCGGGACAGCGGGGACCGAGCGCCCGGGAGGGCTAGTGCTCGGGATGGATCGATTCGTTGAGGTACACGGCGGTGAGGATCGTGAAGATGTACGCCTGCAGCACCGCCACGAGCACCTCGAAGCCGGTCATGGCGATACCGAGGAACACCGGTCCTGGCAGCGCCAAGGCCTTGAGGTCGCTCGTCCACAGCGCCGCCGACATGATCCCGGCCACGGTGAGGAGCACGTGCCCGGCCACCAGGTTGGCGAAGAGACGTACCGACAGCGAGAAGGGCCGCACCAACACGATCGAGACGAACTCGATGAGCCCCACGAGCGGGCGCAGCCCGACGGGAACGGCCGACGGCCACAGGATGTGCCCGAGGTAGGCGATCCCCTGCTTCTTGAAGCCCATGAACAGCATGATCACCCAGGTGAGCAACGACAACAGCAGGGTGAGGGCGAACCGCGACGTGGCCGGGAACTGCACGAACGGGATGATCGACCAGATGTTGCAGAAGAAGATGAAGAAGAACAGGGCCGAGAGATACGGCGCCCACTTCCGACCGGCGTGGCCCATCACCTCCTCGGCGATGTTCTTCTCGACGAGCTCGAGACCGGCCTCGGCCACGTTCTGAACCCCGACGGGAACCAACGCCTTCTTCGACGAGGCGATCCCGAACAGGAACAGCACACACAAGGTGGCGAGCAGCATGACGATCGCCGTCTTGTTGAACCCCGCGCCGAAGGCCTTCCACTCGAAGAGATGGCTGACCGGCGGGACTTCCAGCGCGAGCAGGCGCACTGTCACTCCTTTCCTGGGAGGGGCAGGTTTCCTGCGAGGGGCAGGGTGTGGGGGAGCGGTTGGGGACGGGTGACCTTGAGGCCCGGCTCGGCGAGCGACAGCCGCACCGACTTGAGCTCCCAGAACAACAGCGCCACATGGGCCAGCGCCCCGGTGACCACGAGTGTCTCGAGGTCGACACCGTCGACGCGCTTGAGCAGCAGGATGGCCACGACCATGAGCAGGAGGCGCAACACGTAGCCGCCCATCGCCGCGCCCGCCGCGGCCACGGGCGAGATCTTGGCGCCCCAGCCTTGCAGCGCCGCGGCACCCAGGAAGTTGACGACCACCAAAGCCAGGCCCATCGCCGCGCTCGTTGAGCCGTTGAGCCCGCGGAGGAGGCCGGCGGCAACGATGACGAGCGGCGCCACGATGAGTCCGTGGCGGGCGATGTCGCGAGCGATGTCGCGCTCTACCGCCGGCTGCGGGTCCACGGCTTGTCCTTCTCCTCGGCGGCCATCTGGGCTTGGTAGCTGTAATAGGCCCGGGCGAAGCCACCGATGGCGGCCACGGCACCGAACACGATCGTGCAAAGCGGGAACAGACCGAGCCACCGGTCGACGAACCAACCGAGAACACCGAAGATGGCGGGTGCCGCAACGAGCTCGAAGGCCTGTGACAGCCCGTTGCCGAACCCGTTCCAAAGCGCCTGCCGCTCCGCGCGCTGATCGGACTGATTCATCCGCGTGGTGGCTCCCCGTCGTGCGAACACGCGCCCCGCCCGACAGGGCGTTGCGGCTTGTGAAACGATGCACAACTTAGAGGATCAGGTCCGGGAGCTTCCAACTCGGCGCCGCTTCTGATGGACGGGTTCGGCGACTCAACCTTCGGCGATCTTGCGATGGTCGTCGAGCGCGATCACATCGCCCCCCGGCGACTCGGCCACGGGCGCCTCACTCCCTGGTACAGCGCGCCCGGCCGGATGGTGCGACCGTGCCGCCTCGAGGCGCCGCTCGCGTGCGCCGGGATGAAACACCGCGTACAAGAGCAGCGCCAGCGCCGCGAACATCAACGGCACCATGACCTGGAGGCCGTCACCGATCTCGTAGGTGGGCAAGAGCACCACGGCCGACAAGACGGCCGTCCAGCACCAGAGGATGACCACCGCCCGGCGATGCCCGTGGCCCAGGCGCACCAGCCGATGGTGGAGATGCTCGCGGTCGGCCGATGCGAACGACGTGCGGCGCACCACCCGGCGCACGAAGGCGAAGATCGTGTCGAGGATCGGGACCCCGAGGATCACCAACGGGATCACGAGCGGGGCGAGGAAGAAGTAGGTCTGCCCGGTCTGGCCGGTGAGCGGCTGCTCGACCCGGCCGGCCACCACCGAGGTGCTCGCCGCCATGAGCAGACCGAGGAACAGGGCGCCGGCGTCGCCCATGAAGATCCGGGCCCGATGGAAGTTCCAGGGTAGAAACCCCACGCACACCCCGACAGCCAGGCAGGCGATGAGCGGCCCGAGGTTTCCTCCGGGCAACAGGCCCTTCTTGAACAGGCGATCGTCGTAGAGGAACAGCGCGGCGCCGGCGATGGCGACGATGCCCGCGGCGAGCCCGTCGAGGCCGTCGATGAGGTTGATGGCGTTGGCCATCACCACGACCCAGGCCACGGTGACGAGGAACTGCCAGTTGGCCGACAGCAAGAACACGTCGTCGACGAACGGGATGCGGAAGAAGATCATGGTGACGCCGAGCATGTACAGCACGCTCGCCGCGAGCACCTGGCCGGCGATCTTGGCCGGCGGCGACACCTCACGCAGATCGTCGAGCATCCCGACCACGAGCATCACCCCGGCGGCGAGCAGCACCCCGAGCGGCTCGGAGGTGTCGTGAAAGACCTCCTTGAACTGGGGAATGCGGCTGGCGACGGCCAACGCCACGGTGAAGCCCACGAACATCGCCACGCCGCCGAGGGTGGGCACGGCACCGTCGTGGATGTGCCTGGCGTCGCCGGCCGAGGCGACGGCGCCGTACCGGAGCGCGAGTCGGCGCACCAGCGGGGTGACGAGGAGCGTCACCAACGCCGCCACGGCGAGCACGATCGAATAGCCGCCCATTCGCCGTCAGCCTCGCGCGCCAGGTTGGTGACGTGTCGGTCGACCCGGGCGCAGCTCGCCGGACACCACCATCCGGATCAGCCGGCGAGCTCGGGGTAGGGCGTGAAGCGTCCGCACAGGTCGTGCACGTCGGCCAGCACCCCCTGGCGAACCGTCTCGTCGCCCACGCCGCGCAGGGCCCGAGCGATGAGCCGGGCGACATCGCCCATCTCGGCGATGCCCATCCCTGCCGTGGTGACCGCAGCCGATCCCAGACGCAGCCCGCTCGTCACGAACGGCTTTTCGGGATCGTTGGGGATCTGGTTCTTGTTGCACGTGATGCCGGCGGCGTCGAGGGCCTCCTGCGCCACCTTGCCCGTGACCCCGAACGGGCGCAGGTCGACGAGCATCAGATGGTTGTCGGTACCACCCGAGACGATGCGGAAACCCTCGTCAGCGAGCGCGGCGGCCAGGGCGGCGGCGTTGGCGACGACCCGGGCCGAATAGTCGCGAAACGCCGGCTGCAGCGCCTCCCGGAAGGCCACGGCCTTGGCCGCGATCACGTGCATCATGGGCCCGCCCTGCAAGCCGGGGAACACCGCCTTGTCGATCGACGCACCGTGCTCGGCTCGCGAGACGATCGCCGCGCCCCTCGGCCCGCGCAGCGTCTTGTGGGTGGTGAAGCTGACGACGTCGGCGTGGGGGACCGGCGTGGGATGGACGCCACCCGCGACCAGCCCGGCGATGTGGGCCGCGTCGACGATCAGCAGCGCGCCGATCTCGTCGGCGATCGAACGGAACGCGGCGAAGTCGATGAGGCGGGGATAGGCCGTGGCCCCGGCCACGATGGCCCGGGGGCGCTCGCGAACGGCCTGGGCGCGAATGACGTCGTAGTCGAGCATCTCGGTCGTGTCGTCGACCCCGTACGAGACGAAGTCGTACATGATGCCGCTGAAGTTCACCGGCGATCCGTGGGTGAGATGGCCACCCTGATCGAGGCGCATGCCCATGACCTTGTCGCCGGGCTTGAGCAGCGCCTGGTACACGGCCATGTTGGCGACGGCCCCGGCGTGGGGCTGCACATTGGCGTGCTCGGCACCGAACAGCTCCCGGGCCCGACCCCGAGCCAGCTCCTCGGCCTCGTCGACGATCAGGTTCCCGCCGTAGTACCGCTTGGCCGGATAGCCCTCGGAGTACTTGTTGGTGAGGACCGTCCCCATGGCTTCCATCACCGCCGGCGACGTGAAGTTCTCGCTGGCGATGAGCTGGATGGTGGTGTTCTGACGCACGACCTCGCGACCGACGATGGCGGCGATCTCGGGATCGACGGCGGCGAGATCGCGGGGCCGGCTGCGGTTGGGGCTCGAATCGGACGTCATGGCGGCTGTCTCCTGTGGTTCCGCGGACCCTGGGACCCCTGGGGCCCTTGGGCTACTGGGCTTCCTGGGCTTCGATCTCGGCGACCTTCTCGATGCGGCGCTGATGGCGGCCCCCCTCGAAGGGTGTCTCGAGGAAGAGCCGCAGGATCTCCTCGGCCAGCCCGAGGCCCACGACGCGCCCACCCATCGAGAGCACGTTGGCGTCGTTGTGGCTGCGAGCCAACCGGGCCGTGAACAGGTCGTTGCACAACGCGGCCCGGACACCGCGCACCTTGTTGGCTGCGATCTGCTCGCCCTGGCCACTGCCGCCGAGCACGATCCCGCGATCGGCCTGGCCTCCGACGACCGCTCGACCGACCGCCGCGCAGATCGCCGGATAGTCGACCGCCTCCTCCGAGTGCGTCCCCAGGTCGGAGACCTCGTGGCCCCACGATCGGCAATGCTCGACGAGCACCTGCTTGAGGGCGAACCCGGCATGGTCGGACCCGATGGCGATCCTCACTCGTGCCCTCCCGACAACGTCGACTCGACCGGCGCCGCCCGCAGCGAGCGCGCCGTCGCAGGCCATGGCGCCCGAAGTCTACGGCCGGCTCCGGACCCCACCGGTACGGTATCGACGTGTCCCCTGGGAGTGAACCCGTCGAGCCGGCCCCGGCGCTGTTCGTCTCGCCGCACCTCGACGACGTGGTGCTCTCGGCCGGGGGCACCGTGCACCGACTCGCTCGTCTGGGCCATCACGTCACCGTGGCCACCGTCTTCGCCGGCGACCGCCCACCCGGGCCGCTGTCGCCCTTCGCCCGCCAGCTCCACCAGTCCTGGGGCCTCGGCGACGAGCCCATCGGGGCCCGCCGAGCCGAGGACAGGGCTGCGGCCGCCGAGCTCGGTGGTGAACGGGTGACCGCGGTGCACCTGGACTTCACCGATGCCGTCTACCGGATCGACGAGTGCGGCGAGCCCCGCTACCCCGATTGGCCGTCGACGTCGAGCGGACGGCTCCACCGGCTCGACGGGGCGCTGGTCGCCACGGTCACGACGGAGGTCGAGCGCCTCGTCGAGACCCTGACCGGGCACCTGGCGGCGACGCCCGGCCGCAGTCTCAGGGTGTTCGGTCCCCTCGGCGCTGGCGGCCACGTCGACCACGTCATCGTGAGGCGGGCGCTCGACGGCCTGGGCCGGCCGATCGAGCGATACGAGGATCTCCCATACGTGGCTCGGGGCGGGGTGGGGACGGCCTCGGTGGCCGGCCTCATACCGTGGCTGGGAACGCTCGATGAGGAGGACCTGTCGGCAAAGCTCCGGGCTGTGGCCTGGTATCGCTCGCAGATCGAGACCGTCTTCGCGCCCGACTCGCCCGAGCTCCTCGAGCGCCATGCCCGATTCGTGGGAGGCACGCGACCCGCCGAACGATTCTGGTTCGGTCGCGGAGCGTCAACATAAACACCACGCCATGCTGTCTTACTACTACTCTTCGTGGTCATTTTATCCGGACATAGGCCGCGCTGTTAGTGAAATACCCCCAGAAACTCACGGGTTCCCACCATCTCCGGGTTGCAGAATCGGAGGTCGCAGCGTATCGTCGACCACCGAACGTGAAGCGTCCGGTACGAGTTCGAAGACTTCTCCTTGAGTCGTCGGCTCCGAGGCCGACGATCGCCCCAGGTCGACAAGAGGAGAGGGTCGGGATGAGCGAGCAGGGATTCGACGTGAACCAGGGGTCAGGCGAGGCGCTCGGCGCAGACGGATCGGATGGATCGGTCGGTCGACGGCAGATGCTCAAGCGCGGCGCAGCCGGTGCTGCCGCCGTGTGGGCCGTCCCCGTCATCGTCAGCCTGGCGGCCAGCCCCGCCGGGGCCACGAGCGACCCGCCCACCACCGGTACCACGGGCGGAACCCAGCCGCCCGAGCAGCCGACCACCGCGGGAACCCAGCCGCCCGAGCAGCGGCCCACCACCGGGACCCAGCCCACCACCACGAGCACCGAGGCCACCACCACCACCACGGGCGCCACCACGACCTCGAGCGGTCCCGCTGAGCAGGAGGCCCGGGCGGCGCAGGTGGCGGCCACGACCACCACTCGGCCCGCAGGCACCGCGGTCGGTGTGGGCACCCAGGCGGGCGCCAACACCCCCGGCGGGTTGGCCTTCACGGGTGCCGAGATCGGCGGGCTCGTCGTGCTCGGAGCCGGCGCCGTGGCGCTCGGCACGGCGGCCGTGTGGACAGCCAAGCACCGTGACGACGACGACGAGGCTGCCACTCCCGCTGCCGGGTAGCTGGCGGGTCACCTGGCGGCTGCTCACTGCCTGCCCGGGACCCCACAGGGGCTTTTCCGCGGCGAACGATCCTGACGCGACGCGTAGGCTGGCATCATCGACGGTGCGGAACCGCTCGAGCGGCCGCACCGACAGGAGAAGCCCATCCGCGTGATCCGAAGCTCCAGCTCGTCGAGCAGGTCCCCGACCCGGTCCCCCCAGGGAACGCCAGTCGAACCGCGCCTGCCCCGGCCGCTCGTGGTTCGGGGCAGACGGCTCATGGTTGCCGCGACGGCGTTGCTCCTGGCATGGTCGCCTGTGATCGC
>JANLSK010000052.1:0-11788 GCA_031362415.1 Actinomycetes bacterium
CTGCGCTACGGCGCCCTGCCCGTGCGCCTCGAGGAGCTCACAGCCCAGGAGGTCTCGGCCACGCTGGGCAAGGACCAGCTCAACGCCGGTCTCATCGCCGGCGCCATCGGCCTGGGCATCGTGGTCATCTACATGCTGGCCATCTACCGGGTGCTCGGGCTCATCGTCATCGCCGGCCTCATCATCACCGGGCTGGCTGTGTGGTCGGTGATCTCCTACCTCGGTGAAACCCGCAGCCTCACCCTCACCCTGGCCGGTGTCACCGGGCTCATCGTCTCGATGGGCGTCGCCGTCGACTCGTTCATCATCTACTTCGAGCGGTTGAAGGACGAGCTGAAACACGGCGCGTCGGTGCGATCGTCGGTCGATCGCGGGTTCCGCAAGGCCTGGCGCACCATCCTCGCGGCCGACTTCGTCTCGCTGCTCGGCGCGGCGATCCTGTACTGGCAGGCGCTCGGGGCTGTTCGAGGCTTCGCGTTCTACCTCGGTCTGGCCACGCTGCTCGACCTGCTCGTCGCCTACTTCTTCATGTACCCGGTGGTGGCGCTGCTCTCGCGCAACCCCAAGCTGGTGGGGGCGCGAAGATTCGGCCTGAGCCGAGCCCTCGACGTCGCGGAGGACGCCCGATGACCTTCAAGAGCGCTGTCTCCGACGTCTACCACGACCGCACCAGCTTCAGGATCATCCAACGGTCACGTACCTTTGCCATCATCTCGATCGTTGCTGTAGCGGTATCGCTGCTGGCCTTGTTGGTGCGCGACCTGAACCTCAACATCGACTTCGAGGGCGGCACGGCCTGGCAGGTGAAGGTGGCGTCCGGCGATGCCTCGGCCGGCGAGGTGCGAGACGTCGCCGAGGGTGCCGGCATCGACCAGCCGACCGTGAAGATCCTCGGCGGCGGTGACGAGCTGCTCGTCGAGTCCCGCGAGGTCGATCCGATCCTGTCGCGTGAGGTGGCAGCGGCATTGGCCGCGTACGCCGGGGTCGAAGAAAGCATCGTGTCGGTGTCGGAGGTCGGACCCACCTGGGGCGACGAGATCTCCCGCAAGGCCATCCAGGCGCTGCTCATCTTCTTCGCCGCCGTGAGCATCTACCTCACGCTGCGCTTCGAGTGGAAGATGGCCGCCGCAGCGCTCCTCGCCCTGGTCCACGACCTCGCGATCACGGTGGGCGTCTACGCGATCCTGCAGTTCGAGGTGAGCCCGGGCACGGTCGTGGCCGTGCTCACCATCCTCGGGTACTCGCTCTACGACACCGTCGTGGTGTTCGACAAGGTCCGCGAGAACACCGCCGACATCGCCATTGCCAAGTCGACCTACTCCGACACGGTGAACCGTTCGCTCAACGAGGTGCTGCTCAGGTCGATCAACACGTCGCTCTCGGCGCTCATCCCCGTCCTCTCGCTGCTCGTGGTGGGTTCGTTCATCTTCGGCGCCCTGACCATTCGCGACTTCGGCCTGGCCTTGTTCGTGGGCCTGCTCTCGGGCACGTACTCGTCGATCTTCGTGGCCGCTCCGGCGCTGGCGTGGTGGAAGGAACGGGAACCGGCGAGCCGACGCGCCGCCGAGCGGGCGGCCCGAGCCGGCGCCGGGTCCGTTTCTGGGCAGACCGCAGTCGTGGGTGTGCCCGTCGACCTGGCCAAAGAAGCCCGCCGCACGGCTCCGGGAACCCCGGGCGACGGCCTGATGGTGCCCCGCCAGACCGTCCGTCGCCCCGACGGCACCATCGCCGCTCGTCCACCTCGCCCCCGAGGGCGCAAGCGCTCGTGAGCCGCTGATGGCCCTCGCCGACGACCTCCGGGCCCGCATCCGCGACATCCCCGACTTCCCCTCACCCGGTGTGGTGTTCAAGGACATCACACCGTTGCTCGCCCACGCCGAGAGCCTGCGCGCGGTCGTCGGGGCCATTGCCGAGCACTTCGACGGCGATCGCCGACCCGACACGATCGTGGGGATCGAGTCGCGCGGGTTCCTCCTGGCCGCCCCGGTCGCCGATCGCCTCGGCGCCGGCGTCGTGCTCGTGCGCAAGCCGGGGAAGCTCCCGTGGCGCACGGTCCGGGAGGACTACGACCTCGAGTACGGCACCGACGCCCTGGAGATCCACGCCGACGCGCTCTGTCCCGGCGAGCGGGTGCTGGTGGTCGACGACGTCCTGGCCACGGGAGGCACCGCGGCGGCGACCGTCCGACTCGTCGAGCGCCTCGGCGCCGAGGTCACGGGCCTGGCGTTCCTCATCGAGCTGGCCTTCCTGGGCGGCCGGGCCCGGCTCCCCGGTGTCGACCCGCTGGCGTTGATCACTTACGCGTAGCCTCACTTGCTGTCCGGTCCGGTCCCACCGTTCGGAAGGGTCTCGAGGCCCGGCTAGGCTTGCCTGGTGGACGGTGTGTGCTGGTCGGACGGGGTGGCTCGGTGAGCATCGGGACCGACGGCGAGATCGAGGTCGTGCTCGACGGTGGTGGCCGCTCGGCCGTGGCCCTGGCCCCCGAGCCGATCGGTCCGGCGCCGTGGCAGCGCACCCCGATCGAGCGTGAGTTCGCCCATCTTCTCGACGTGTTCCGCCGTCACCATCCCTCCTCGAGCATCGAGCTGATCGAGCGCGCGTTCCTCCTCGCCGACGATCGTCATCGCGATCAGGTTCGCAAGAGCGGCGAGCCCTACGTGACCCACCCCATCGCCGTGGCGACCATCCTGGCCGGGCTCGGGATGGACGACGTGACGCTGGCCGCCGCGCTGCTTCACGATGCCGTCGAGGACACGCCGCTCACCGTCGGCGACCTCGAGGCTCAGGTGGGCAAGGATGTCGCCGAGATCGTCGACGGGGTCACCAAGCTCGATCGCCTCCAGTTCGACTCGAAGGAGGCACAGCAGGCCGCCACGATGCGCAAGATGCTCGTGGCCATGGCCAAGGACCTGCGGGTCCTGCTCATCAAGCTCGCCGATCGGCTCCACAACCTGCGCACCATCGCCGCGCTGCCCGAGGTCAAGCAGCAGCGCATCGCTCGCGAGACCCTCGACGTGTACGCCCCGCTGGCGCACCGCCTCGGCGTCGGCGAGCTCAAGTGGCAGCTCGAGGACCTGGCCTTCTCGGTCATGCACCCCAAGCGCTACGCCGAGATCGAGCAGATGGTCGCCACCCGTGCACCCGAGGGCAGGGCCTACCTCACCGATGTCGTCGCCCAGATCTCCGAGGTGCTGGCCGAGGTGCACATCGACGCCGAGGTCACCGGCCGGCCCAAGCACTACTGGTCGATCTACGAGAAGATGGTCGTCAAGGGCAAGGAGTTCGACGAGATCCACGACCTCGTGGGCGTGCGGGTCATCGTCGACTCGGTGAAGGACAGCTACGGGGCGCTCGGGTCCATCCACGCGCTGTGGAACCCGATCCAGGGGCGCTTCAAGGACTACATCGCGATGCCGAAGTTCAACCTCTACCAGTCGTTGCACACGACGGTGGTGGGACCCCAGGGCAAGCCGGTCGAGGTCCAGCTCCGCACCCGGGAGATGCACCAGCGGGCCGAGGTGGGCATCGCGGCGCACTACGGGTACAAAGACCGCGATCAGGGCACGGCCGATCTCGGCTGGTTGCGCAACCTCGTCGACTGGCAGTCGGAGACCACCGACCCCGGTGAGTTCATGGAGCACCTGAAGTTCGACCTCGAGCAGGACGAGGTGTTCATCTTCACGCCCAAGGGCGATCTCATCGCCCTGCCCGCGGGAGCTACGCCGGTCGACTTCGCATATGCCATCCACACCGAGGTGGGGCATCGGTGCATCGGGAGCCGGGTGAGCGGCAAGCTCGTGTCGCTCGACTCCACGCTGCAGTCGGGCGACGCCGTCGAGATCTTCACGTCCAAGGTGGAAGGGGCCGGCCCGAGCCGCGACTGGCTGAAGTTCGCCGTCACACCCCGAGCCCGCAGCAAGATTCGCCACTGGTTCTCGCGCGAGCGTCGAGAAGACGCCATGGAGACCGGCCGCGACGAGCTCATGAAGGAGCTCCGCCGCGAGGGTCTGCCCGTGCAGCGCATCGCCGGCTCGGCCATGCTGGCCCAGGTCGCCAAGGAGATGAACTACGCCGACGTCGACGCCTTGTGCGTGGCCATCGCCGAGCACCACGTGTCGGCCCGGGCCATCGCTCAGCGCCTCCAGAAGGAGCTCCGTGGCGGCGAGGAGCAGATCCCCACCACCGCCCGTCACCCCAACCGCAAGTCGCCCGGTCGCAAGGACCAGCGCGTCGGCGTGCACGTGGAGGGCCTCGACGACGTGATGGTTCGGCTGTCGCGCTGCTGCACCCCGGTGCCGGGCGACGAGATCATCGGCTTCGTCACCCGGGGCCGGGGTGTGTCGGTGCACCGGGCCGACTGCGCCAACGCCGCATCGTTGCGCACGCATGAAGGCCGCCTCATCGAGGTGGAGTGGGACGGGCGTTCGGGTGGCACCTACGTCGTGTCGGTGCAGGTCGAGGCGCTCGACCGCTCACGGCTGCTTCGCGACGTGGCCGACGTGCTCGCCGACTACCACGTGAACATCCTCGGCTGCTCCACGACCACGTCGTCGGATCGCATCGCCGTGCTCAAGTTCGACTTTGAGATGGCCGACCCCGGGCACCTCAACACCATCGTCGCTGCCATCAAGCGCATCGACTCGGTGTACGAGGCCTACCGGATCGTCCCCGGCCGCACCCCCGGCGCCTGAGCCCCACGGCGGCAGGGGCCCGGTAGCGAGAACACAGCCCGGTAGCATCCCCGGCGCATGACCGACCTCGCTCAGGGCCCGTCCGCGGAGCCCGCCACCCACGTCTACCAGGCCCCGACGGGGACGCGCGACGTGCTGCCGGGCGAGTCGGCCCGCTGGCAGACGCTGGTGGCCACGTTCTCCGAGCGGGCCCGCCGGGCGGGGTTCGGGCTGGTACACACGCCGGTGTTCGAGCACTACGAGGTGTTCCAGCGGGTGGGCGAGGGCAGCGACGTCGTCCGCAAGGAGATGTACGACTTCCTCGACAAGGGCGGTCGGCGCCTGGTGCTGCGGCCCGAGGGCACGGCGCCGGTCGTGCGGGCGTTCGTCCAGCACCACCCGGCGACCCCGTGGAAGGTCTGGTACCTGTCCACCCACCTGCGCTACGAGCGGCCGCAGAAGGGCCGGTACCGCCAGCACCACCAGCTCGGCGTCGAGGTGCTCGGGGTCGACGAGCCCGAGATCGACGTGGAAGTGATCGCCCTGGCCGACGGGTTCTACCGCGAGCTCGGCCTGCGCTCGTACACGTTGTCCATCAACTCCCTGGGCGATGCCGAGTGCCGCCCGGCCTACCTGGCGTTGTTGCGCGACTACCTCGCGGCACGCGCCGGTGACCTTTCCGACGATGCTCGTGAGCGGCTCGGCGTGAACCCCTTACGGGTGCTCGATTCCAAGCGTGAGCGCGACGCCGAGGTCACCGCCGACGCACCCCTGCTCGTCGACCATCTCTCATCGGCATCCCGTGAGCACTTCGACCGTGTCCGCCGGGGCCTCGATGCGCTCGGTGTCGCCTACGAGATCGCGCCCCGACTCGTGCGGGGGCTCGACTATTACACCCGTACCGCGTTCGAGTTCGCGTCGACCGCGCTCGATGCCGCCCAGAACGCCATCGGCGGTGGCGGGCGATACGACCGTCTGGCCGAGGAGATGGGTGGCCCGCCGACGCCGGGGATCGGCTTCGGCATCGGCATCGAGCGGCTGCTCATCGCCGCCGACGCCGAGGGTGTGCTCCCGGTCGTCGAGGCCCGGGCCGACGTGTTCGTGGTCGACGGCTTCGGTGGCGAGACCGACGACGCGCTCGTCGTGCTGCACGGGCTGCGTGACGCCGGCTACGTGACCGAGCGATCGACGGGCGGCCGCTCGTTCAAGGGCCAGATGAAGGCCGCTGGCGGCTCGGGCGCCCGGCATGCGGTGATCGTCGGGCGTCAGGAATCGGAGCGGGGCGCGGTGGCGGTGCGTGACATGATTTCCGGCGAACAGGTCGAGGTGGCTCGGACCGAGCTCGCCGAATGGATCGGAGAGCGGTACCGATGATGCGAAGCCACTACGCCGGAGCGCTGCGGAGCGCCGAGATCGGCCAGACGGTGTCCGTCTGCGGCTGGGTGGCGCACCGGCGTGACCACGGCGGTGTCGTGTTCATCGACCTGCGTGACGTCGAAGGGATCGTGCAGATCGTGCTCGACCCGTCGGCCGATGGCCTCGAGGCCGCCAAGCGACTCCGGCCGGAGTGGGTGCTGCGGGTGACGGGCATGGTTCGGGCTCGACCTGACGGTACCGTCAACTCTGATCTGGTGACCGGGGAGGTCGAGATCGGGGCCGTGGTGCTCGAGATCCTGGCCGAGGCCGAGCCGCCGCCGTTCCCCATCGACGAGCGCGAGGGCGCGGCCAACGTCGACGACAACCTCCGCCTCAAGTACCGCTACCTCGATCTGCGTCGCCCCCGCATGGCCAGGAACCTGCGCCTGCGCCACCAGATGGTCTCGGCCATCCGCCGCACGATGGACGACCAGGGCTTCACCGAGGTCGAGACGCCCACGCTCACCCGATCGACGCCCGAGGGTGCTCGCGACTTCCTCGTTCCGTCGCGCCTGCAGCCGCACCTGTTCTACGCGCTGCCCCAGTCGCCGCAGCTGTTCAAGCAGCTCCTCATGGTGGCCGGTCTCGATCGCTACTACCAGGTGGCCCGCTGCTGGCGCGACGAAGACCTGCGCGCCGACCGTCAGCTCGACTTCACCCAGCTCGACCTCGAGATGAGCTTCGTCGACCAAGATGACGTGATGACCGCGGTCGAGGTGGCCGTGCGGGCCGGGATCAGCGCCGTCCGGGGCGTCGAGCTGCCCGAGTTCCCCCGCATCACCTGGGACGAGGCCATGAGCCGCTTCGGCTCCGACAAGCCCGACATGCGCTTCGGCATGGAGCTGCACAACGTGTCGACGGTGTTCGCGGTAACGGGCTTCAACGCCTTCAAGGACAAGGCGGTGCTGGCGATCGGGGTGCCGGGCCGGGGCGACGCGACCCGGAGCCAGCTCGACGGGTGGACCGATCGGGCCAAGGCGCTCGGTGCGGCCGGTCTGGTGTGGATGCGGGTGCGCGGCCCGGTCTCGGGCGACGGCGCTCCCGAGGGCTCGGTGGCCGGCCTCGAGTCGCCCGTCGCCAAGTTCTGCACGGCCGACGAGCTGGCGGCGCTCCGTTCCGCTGTGGGCGTGGTCGAAGGCGACCTCGTGCTCGTCGCCGCCGACGCCGATCGTCGCAAGGCGCAACAGGTGCTGGGCCAGCTCCGGCTCGACCTGGGCAAGCCCGAGCGCATCGACGAACCGTTGGCGCTGTTGTGGGTCACCGACTTCCCGCTGTTCGAGGCCATCGGCGCCGACGGCCGTCCGGTGCCGGCGCACCATCCGTTCACACAGGCCCACGAGGCCGACTGGGACCTCCTCGAATCCGATCCACTGGCCGTGCGCAGCCAGGCCTACGACCTCGTGATCAACGGGATCGAGCTGGGCTCGGGATCGGTGCGAATCCACCAGCGCGAGCGTCAGCAGCGGGTGCTGTCGTTGCTGGGGATCGGCCCCGAGCTGGCCCAGGACCGCTTCGGCTTCCTGCTCGACGCCTTCCGCTACGGCGCCCCGCCGCACGCCGGCTTCGCGTTCGGGATCGACCGTCTGGCCATGGTGCTGGCCGGTGAGACTTCGCTGCGCGAGGTGATCGCTTTCCCCAAGACCCAGTCGGGCGGCGATCCCCTCACCGAAGCCCCCGCCGCCGTCGACGCCGACCAGCTCGCCGCCCTCTCCATCGCCTTACGCCCCTTGAAGAAGTAGCACCCCTTGATGAAGCAGGGCCCGACGGGAGCACACGCTGGATTCTGAACCTGAAGCCGAGTTGGCTGAGAGCGCCGAGACCGACACGGCGCCCAACGGCCACGGCGAGCTGGTCTCGGTTTCGCCGTTCGCGCCGTTTCGCCATCGAGCGTTTGCCCAGGTGTGGACCGGGGCGTTCGTGTCGAACATCGGCAACTGGATGGAGGCCATCGCGGTCGGCACGTACGTTGCTGACACCACGGGCAAGGCCTCGTGGACGGGCATCGCCGCAGCAGCCGCGTTCGTGCCCACGGCCATCCTCGGCCCGCTCGGTGGGGCGCTGGCCGACCGCGTGAACCGTCAGCGCCTGATGGTCATCACGACCTTGTGCCAGTTGGGGTTCGCGCTGGCGCTCACGCTGCTGGTGGCGACGGGACAGCCCGGGCCCGGCATCATCTCGTTGCTGGCCTTGGGCAACGGAGCCAGTGGGGCGCTCGGCTTCCCGGCCTATCAGGCGATCATGCCCGACCTGCTCCCGCAACCGTTGCTCCTTCCGGCGATCTCGCTGTCGCAGGCCCAGTTCAACCTGGGTCGGGTGATCGGGCCGGCGCTGGCGGGCATCGTGATATCCACCTTGGGTTACGAGTGGGCGTTCGGCTTCAATGCCGTGTCGTTCCTGGCCGTGGTGTTGGCCGTGTCGCTGCTGCGCTTGCCTCCGGTTCAGGGCACAGCCGGGACGCCGATACGGGACACGATCGCCGAGGGCTGGCGCTATGTGCGGGCCGATCCGGCGATCAGGTCGTCGATGGGCGCCTTGGCGTTGTACGCCGTGTTCATCTCCCCGTTCATCGGGCTCGTGCCCGCTGTGGTCGAGAAGGTGTTCGACGGTGGACCCCGCCAGACCTCGATCCTGGTGACCGCACAGGGGATCGGGGCGGTGTCGATGGCCCTCGTGATCGGATGGCTGTCGCGCCGCTACGGCCGTCGGGGCATGCTGGTCGGGGTGATGGCTGCGCTACCGCCGGCGATCGTGTTGTACGCCCTGGCCCCCACGGTGTGGACGGCGGCGATCGCGATCGGTGTGGTGGGCTTCTTGTACCTGGCGATGCTGTCGGGCCTCGGCGCGGTGGCGCAGACCCGAACACCCCGCCATCTCCGCGGCCGCGTCGTGAGCCTGTTCTTCGCCACCCTGGGCCTGTCGTACCCGATAGGCCTGGCCATCCAGGGCTGGCTGGGCGACCGCATCGGCCTGCGCACCACCGCGGCCGGCGCCGCCACCATCGGCTTCGCCCTCGCCCTGGCCATCCACCTCGCCCGCCCCAACCTCACCCGCCTCTGGGGCGACGAGCTCCCGGAGCCCGTTATCTCCTCTTGATCGCTGCGTCTCCAGCTCAGGCTGCGGTTGATCGTGGCACCGCAACGGTTCGGCACCAGGGGTAGCCTGAGTTCGGAGTGAATGCGCAACGAACTCATGCTGGTCGCGCCCGACGGCTTGACCTTCACGTTCTCCCGGGCGTCGACCACTGAGCACGGTTGAGCCGGTGGCAGTCTCGGTGCGGAGCCACGTCCTGGCTCAGACGCTCAGGCGGTCAGGGGGTTGCGCCAGGTGAGGGTGGGGAAGCGGGCGAAGTCGCTGTCGGCGGAATAGACGACGAGGCCGTGCTCGATGGCCAACGCGGCCAGGTGGGCGTCGGCGACGAGGTTGCCGGTGAGGTGATGGTTCACGATCAGGGAACCGAAGATCTGGGCGTGCCGTGGCGTGGGGACGGGCGTCCACACGACGTCGCGTTCGAGCCAGTCGTTCACCCGATCCCACGCACTATGCGGCGGCAGCGGGTTGGTCATCACGCGGGGATGGGTCACCAGGCGGATGAACGCCGTGATCGACGCCCATGGGATGCCGACCCGGACGGGGCCGTCGAGCTGCGCGCTGAGCCATACCCGGGCTCGTTCGTGGTGCGGCGACGAGTCGTCGATGGCGTAGATCAGCACGTTGGCGTCGACGAGCATCAGCGGTGGCCGGGGCCCTCGGCCAGCTCCAGGGCCTCGGCCACATTGCTCACGTCGATGCGGCACTGCAACGTGTGGGTTTTCTGCCGAAAGGGCCGGGTTGGCTGGGACGCCTCCACGAGGTTGCGCCGGACGAGCTCGTTGATCGCCTGGCTCACACCGATGCCCCGCTCGCGGCGAATCTGCTCGACGGCTGCGGCCACGTCGTCATCGAGGGTCACGGTCGTCCTCATGGCGCAAGGATAGCATCATGATGCTCAAGTAGTCGCATGTAGATGCGCGGCCAGCAGAACCGGGACCGCCGGCTCGACAGCGGAGCGGCTAGGCCGGGAGCGTCTCGGAGTTCACGATGTCCAGAGGCGCTCGATCGGTCGTTCAACGATCGAGCGGAGCGGACCGGTCACGCTCGGAGCTTGCCATCATTCCGTCGTTGGAGGGTGCATGGTTCCGTAATCCGAGGCCCGGTAGTTCCGGGATCCGAGGCCGATTCGTTCCGAAATCGGAGGGTCGCCCACAGCTCGTGGCGTGCGAGCCAGTCGGTCACGCTCACGGGATGCCGACCGGGACGGGACCGTCGATGTGCTACCGATGCTCAGGCTGTGGGCACCGGCCCCGATGGCGGGGCGGCGACGCCGTAGCATCCGGGCGTGAGCGCTGGAGCCGACGATCTGTTCAGCGCGGGTGCCGAGGAGCGACTGCGGCGGAGCGCTCCGCTTGCGGCGCGGATGCGGCCCCGGACGCTCGACGAGGTCGTGGGCCAGCGCCATCTCCTGGGACCCGGGAAACCCTTGCGGGCGTTGATCCAGGCCGATCGGCTGTCGTCGGTGATCCTGTGGGGGCCGCCGGGTGTGGGCAAGACGACCATCGCCCGGCTCATGGCCGGCGCCACGAGCAAGGCCTTCGAGCCCATGTCGGCGGTGACCGCGGGGGTGAAGGACGTGCGCGAGGTGGTGGAGCGGGCCCGCACCCGCTTGGGGCATCACGGGCAGGGCACGATCCTGTTCCTTGACGAGATCCATCGGTTCAACCGGGCCCAACAGGACGCCCTGCTGCCCCACGTGGAGGAGGGGTTGGTGGTGCTGGTGGGCGCCACCACCGAGAACCCGTTCTTCGAGGTGAACCCGCCGCTGCTCTCACGCAGCACGCTGTTTCGCCTCGAAGCCATCGAGACGATCGAGCTCGAAGCGCTCGTCGATCGAGCGCTCGCCGATGCCGAACGGGGACTGGATCACACGGCGACCTCGGGACAGGTGACCATCGCACCCGCGGCCCGCCACCATCTCGCCGACCGGGCCGGCGGCGACGCCCGCCATGTGCTCACCTGCCTCGAGGTTGCCTCCGCGCTGGCCCAGGAGGCCCAGCGCAGCGAGATCACCCTCGACGATGCCGAGGCGGCCATCGCGTCACGGGCGCTGCGTTACGACCGCGACGAGCACTACGACGTGATCTCGGCGTTCATCAAGTCGATCAGAGGATCCGATCCCGACGCTGGCCTGTACTGGCTGGCCCGCATGCTCGAAGCCGGCGAGGACGCCCGGTTCATCGCCCGCCGCCTGGTGATCCTGGCGTCGGAGGACGTGGGCCTCGCCGACAGCCGGGGCCTGCTCGTGGCCACCGCCGCCGCCCAGGCCGTGGAGTTCGTGGGCCTGCCCGAGGCCCAGCTGAACCTGGCCCATGCCGTGGTGTACCTGGCCACGGCGCCCAAGTCGAACCGGGTGACGGTGGCCATCGGAGCGGCCCGAGCTGACGTGCGCGATCGCCCGGCCGGACGGGTGCCCGTGCACCTCCGAGACGGCCACTATCAGGGAGCGGCCACGCTGGGTCACGGCGACGGCTACGTCTATCCTCACGATCGGCCAGGATCACCAGGCGGCGGGCGATGAACCGGGCGTCCTCGCCGGCTTCGAGCATGCGGGCCAGCCAGTACAGGCCAGCGTCGGGATCGGATCCTCTGATCGACTTGATGAACGCCGA
>JANLSK010000095.1:0-62829 GCA_031362415.1 Actinomycetes bacterium
GACGATGACGGGTTCGTCCATGTGGTCGATCGGCTCAAGGACGTGGTCATCCGCGGCGGCGAGAACGTGTATTGCGTCGAAGTGGAAGCCGCCCTCTTCGAGCACCCCGCGGTCGCCGACGTGGCCGTGGTCGGGGTGCCCCACCGAGAGCTCGGCGAGCAGGTCGCCGCAGTCGTGCAGCTCAAGGACGGCGCGTCGGCGTCGGCGGCCGAGCTGCAGAACCATGTCGCGGCGAGGCTCGCACACTTCAAGGTCCCGGAGGTGGTCGTCTTCCGCAACGAGCCCCTACCCCGGACGGCGACCGGCAAGGTGCTCAAGCGCGAGCTGCGCGACGAGCTGGCACCGTCGTGATCGTCACGGTGCCAGGGACGAGCACTCGGCGCGCGGGCCCGGCTCGGGGACCGTCGACGGATGCAGACGGGCCAGCCGTGGCCAGCGACGGCCCGGGATGGATCCGCTGCGCTACCAGCCGGCGCCGGTGGCTTCGAACTCATCGAGCCGAGCCTGGATGAGCAGCCGGAGCAGTGGGACCGGGAGGTCGCGATCGTAGGGGAGCTTGATGAAGCCCTCGCCCGCTTCGTAACCAGCCGCTTCGACTACTTCGCGCTGCGTAGCGAACAGACGAGTCGGGAACCGCAGCGAGCAATGCTGCTTGAAGGACTGGAGCATCACGAGCCGCGTTCCACCTTGCACGAACGCCGGATTGTTCCAGTGCAGGACCTCGTCGGCCTTCGGCAGACACTGCTGACACAGCTCGCGCAGCTTCGTGAGATGCGGAACCGCGACATCGGAGAGTCGGGCGAAGTAGTCGTCGAGGTCGGCGCGCTTCGGAGACGGCATGGCCCAGATCCTACGAGCGGTCGACGGCGCTTGGGCGAGCTGGGCGTGAGCCAGCCGAGGTCCACCGTTCACGTCGAGAGGATGTCCCAGAATGAGGACAGCTCGACGAACCCCTCGGACAGCTCGACGACCACGCGCCTGAGCGTCGACGCTTCCTCGGTTGATCGGTGGAGACGAAGGGACTCGAACCCTCGACCCCCTGCTTGCAAAGCAGGTGCTCTTCCGGCTGAGCTACGTCCCCGGGGTCAGGCTGGCAAGACTACTGGGCGGGCGGAGCGGCTCGAGGCGTCGAATCGGATGGCTCGTCTGGCAGGGCGAGGGGCAGGGCCAGTGCGGCCTCGAAGATCTCGCCTCGATGGGCGAGCACGGCGCCCATGACGTCGCGGCGTGCGTGCACGATGGCCCGGG
The DNA here is from genome assembly GCA_031362415.1 of Actinomycetes bacterium. Taxonomy (GTDB): domain Bacteria; phylum Actinomycetota; class Acidimicrobiia; order IMCC26256; family VFJJ01; genus VFJJ01. Next base: position 1,249 of record JANLSK010000095.1, read on the forward strand.
CCTCGACCCGTCCGCCGAAACGGCGCCATCGCTCCAGCCCGCGCACGGCCACGTAGCCGCTCAGTGGCCCGAGGACGACGAGCGCTCCGCCGAGCCACCATTCGACGAGGGCCCCCACGAGCGCGCCGAGGCCCATCCACCAGAGCGGGAACACGACGACGGAGCCGAGGACCTTGAACGTTGCTCGCATCCCCTCCGTTCGGGGAACGCGGGCGAGCCGACCCACAGCTCGATACGGCAGCCAGTTGCCCGCGACGCCCAGCGTCACCGGGGCGAGCCACAGCCCAAGGAGCAGCACGGTCTTGACGCCCAACCACGACGAGCGAGCCCGCGAGAACCCTGTGACCACATGCGTGTCGTCGGCACCGAGCAACGCCAGGTCGTGCCGGTACCGGGCATGCGCTTCCCGCAGGGCGGAAACCGCCGGACCCTGCGCCGGATCGTCGACCAGTCCTGCGAGACGACCGGCGAAGCGCTCCCGTTCGTTCAGGGGTGCCGTCGGACCAGACTCGCCGATGAGGGGTCCCGCCAGGATCTCGGCGATGGCCGCCAGCTCTGCTGCTTCCTGCCACGATTCGTAATCGGGACCCAGGGCGCGAAGCCGGTTCTCGATGTCGGCGGTCAAAGCCACGACCGCGGCCCGGGAATCGGACTGATACAGGTCAGTAAACGGGTCGAGCGGAATCGGTGCGGCCACTCGTACCAGCGCCCGGGAACGGAAACGGGCCTTGGCATCGAAGATCAACGCCACGGGAATCACCACCACCCCGGGAACCCCGTCGCCGAAGAAGGCACCCAGGGCGATGCGCGCCGCGCCTGTCTTCAGTGGTTGCAGCGACGGCTCGTCGTGGCTGATCCCTTCGGGGAACAGGGCCACGGCCCCGCCCGAGGCCAACACGGCACGACACATGCGGAAGCTCTCGTCGTTGCCTGCCGTTGACTGGCCATCCTGGTGGCGATGGATCGGGACGACCGCCGCCAGTCGGAGGAACGGTCGGAGCAGCACGATGTTCCACAGGGTGCTCTTGCCGACGAAGCGTGGCGCGCGTGGAGCGGCGGCCAGGAGGAGCAGCGGGTCGACGAGACCGTTGGTGTGATTGGCTACCAGGATGACGGGTCCGACGGTCGGGATGCGGTTGATGTCGACCGCCTCGACCGAGCGGAAGAAGAGGTGGCTCAACAGCCGAGCGAGGCCGACCATGACTCGGCTGGGTTGCCGGGCCCCATGAGCCCCGTGGGCTTCATGGGCCAGAGCGGGTTGGGAAGGTCTGGTCAACCAAGCCCGATCGGGTCGAGGGCGCGGGCCCCCGCGGTGACCGAAGGCAAGAGCCCCATGGCCGTCGGCAGGATCTGGCCCAGGTAGAACTCGGCCGATGCGACGCGGGCCTCGAGGAAGGCGACGCCGTAGCCCCCGCGGTCACCGGCCTGGAGCAGCTCACGAGCGGCGGTTGCGCCCCGGGCCAGCAACCATCCGCCGGCGACGATGCCCATCATTCGCAGGTACGGCGTGGCGCCGGCGAGAACGTCGTCGGGCCGGTCGCCGTGCTCGATAAGCCACTCGGTGGCCTCCCGGGCGCCATGGAGCGGCCCGGCCATCGGGGCCACGGCGGCGCACTCGTTGCCGATCTGGTCGAGGAGCTCCCGAACGACAGCTCCGCCGCGCATCGAGAGCTTCCGAGTCACCAGGTCGATCGCCTGGATCCCGTTCGTGCCTTCGTATATCGCGGCGATACGGATGTCGCGATAATGCTGCGCTGCGCCCGTCTCCTCGATGAAGCCCATACCCCCGTGGACCTGCACTCCCAGCGACGCGGCCTCGGTGCCCATGTCGGTGCACCACGACTTGGCGATCGGCGTGAGCAGGTCGGCCAACTCCTGGCCGGCCTGGCGAGCGGCAGCATCGGGGGCGTGATTGGCGGTGTCGGTCGCGGCTGCCGTCAAGAAGCAGATGCCGCGCATGGCGTCGATCAGCGAGCGCATGGTGAGGAGCATCCGCCGCACGTCGAGATGCTCGATGATCGGTGCCGCCTGGCCCTTGGGCGTGTGTGCGCCACGACCCTGGAGGCGCTCGGACGCGAACGTGAGCGCCTGTTGGTAGGAGCGCTCAGCAATGGCCAAGCCCTGAAGACCCACCGAGAGCCTGGCGTTGTTCATCATCGTGAACATCGCCCGCATCCCCGATTGCTCCTCGCCGATCAGGTAACCGACGGCGCCTCCCTGCTCGCCGAACTGGAGCACGCACGTGGGACTGGCGTGGATCCCGAGCTTGTGCTCGATCGACACGCACGTGATGTCGTTGCGCTTGCCCGGCGCGCCGTCGGTGCCCTCGGACGCACCGGTGCCCCCGGACGCACCGGTTTCGACGAGGAACTTGGGCACGATGAAACAGGAGATACCCCGGGTTCCGGGGGGCGCATCGGGCGTGCGGGCCAACACCAGATGGACGATGTTGCTGGTGAGGTCGTGCTCGCCGTAGGTGATGAAGATCTTCTGGCCCGTGATGCGATAGGTGCCGTCGGGCTGACGGACGGCCCTGGTGGTGAGCGCCCCGACGTCGGAGCCGGCGTGGGGCTCGGTGAGGTTCATGGTGCCGGTCCACTCACCGGTGATCATCTTGGGCAGGTACGTCTGGCGCTGATCTTCGGACGCGTGCGCGGCCAGGAGGTGGATGGCCCCCTGGGTCAGCAAGGGGCACAACGAGAACCCCATGTTCGCTGCGGTGATCATCTCCTGGACGGCCAGGTTCACGGACCACGGCAGCCCGCCACCCCCGTACTCCGGCTCGAACGGAGCCGCCGACCATCCGCTGTCGACGAAGCGCCGGTAGGCCTCGACGAACCCCGGGGGCATCGACACCGAGCCGTCGGCCTCGCGGACGGCTCCGACGGTGTCGCCGATCCGGTTGAGGGGGGCGAGCACCTCGGCAACGAAGCGACCGGCTTCTCCGAGCAGATCATCGAGCCCGGACGGGTCGAAGTCGGCAAAGTCGGGGAATCGGGCCAGCGCCGTGATGTCGGCGATGTGTTCGAGCGCGAAGCGCTGAGCGGAGACAGGAGCGAGGAAGTCGGTCACCTGCCCTTTGTAGCCGCCGCCACCGGGCCGCGTAGCGTTCGGGGCGACTCGAGTTGTGAGTTTGTGAGTTCAGATCGTTCGACAGGAGCAGACGATGGCGAAGATGGTCGAAGGACGGGTGTGCATCGTGACCGGCGCCGGGCGTGGCATCGGCCGTGAGCACGCGCTGATGCTCGCCGAGCACGGCGCCAAGGTGGTCGTCAACGATCTCGGCGGATCGCCCGAAGGCAGCGGGAGCGATGTCGGCCCAGCCCAGCACGTGGTCGACGAGATCACCGGCTTCGGCGGAGAGGCCGTCGCCAACACCGACGACGTCTCCGACTTCGAAGGCGCGAGACGCTTGGTGCATCAGGCGATCGACACGTTCGGGCGGCTCGACGTCCTCGTCAACAACGCCGGCATCCTGCGCGATCGCATGCTGGTGAACATGACCGAGGGCGAGTGGGACTCCGTCGTGAAGGTCCATCTCAAGGGCACGTTCAGCCCCACCCGCCACGCCGCCGAGTACTGGCGCGAGCAGGTGAAGGCAGGAAACACCGTCGACGCCCGGGTCATCAACACCACCTCGGTGTCGGGGATCTACGGCAACCCGGGTCAGACGAACTACGGCGCCGCCAAGATGGGCATCGGCGCGTTCACCATCATCTCGTCGATGGAGCTCGCCCGCTACGGCATCACCGTCAACGCCATCGCACCGGGGGCACTGACCCGCTTGACCGAGCCGCTCATGGGCGGCGCGATCACCGAGGAGATCCGCGAGGCCCAGTCACCGCGATGGATCGCCCCGATCTGCGTGTGGTTGGCCTCGGCGGAATCGGCCGGCGTCACCGGGCGGGTGTTCGAGGCCTCGGGCCAGTTCCTCGCCGTCGCCGAGAGCTGGCACCGTGGCCCGTCGGTTACCCCCGTCGACGACCCCACCCAGCTCGGACCCGTCGTCGCCGACCTGATCGCCCGAGCCCGGCCCAACGCCGACATGGGCGGCCAAGACCGGGTCTGAACCTCGCGAGGTTGTGAGCACTCGCGCCCGCACCACCCCCCGACCGAGAGACGATGGCTCCATGGCCAAGCACGACCATCACGACCACGACGGCCCCTGCGATCACGACCACGGTGACGATCACGACCACGGTGACGCGGAAACCGTCCGGCTCCCGACGGTGTTCCTGGCGTCCGACGACGAGCTCACCGCGATCGTCTTGGCGAACACCGAGTTCGCCAAGGTGCAGCAGACGATCGACTTCGTGGGTGACGGGCGGGCGGTCGACGACGAGGGCTCGCTGAGCAGCGATGACCTCGAGGCGCTGGGCGCCCTCCTCACCGTGGAGGACCCCGACGACACCGGCGAGACGATCCACCTGCTCGCCGCGGCCGGGCTGCTCGAGGTGGGCGACGGGATCGTCGTCGTCACCGAGGCCGGCCGCAACGCCCCCGACGCCCCGCTCGAGACGTGGTACGAGGTCTTCGGGGCCTATCTGGGGCGAGTCGCCGACTCGGTCGGCGAGGGCGCGGTGGCCGAGCTCATCGAGCTCACCGTGACCCAGGCCCTGCTCTTGCTGTACTGCGAGCCTGAGCCCGTGGCCCGCAAGGATCTTCTCAGCGCCACGTGGCAGACCGTCCGCTCGGCCATCGACGGGTCGTTCGATCTCAAGCAGGACCAGGTCCGCAAGGCGATGAAGGAAGTCGTCGAGGAGACCATCACCCAGGTCATGGATGGCATCGAAGCCACGGGGGCGGTCCGTTTCGTCGGCGACGACCGTGGCCATCTCACCCTGAGCCCCCTCGGCGTCTGGGGCGCGCGCCAGCTCTTCCTCGACGGCCCGTTCGAGGCCCCGGTCGTCGGCGATCTCCAGGTCGAGGATGCCGATGTGCTCATCGACGGGCTCATCGAGATGCGGCCCGAGGTCGCCGACGCCGAGCTCCGACTCTGGTCCTCGGCTCGGGGCGATGCCGATGCAGCCAAGGAGCTCGTCGCCGCAGCTCACGGGGCCCTCAGGGCCGATCAGGCGATGATGGCGATCCACGCGCTCGGGTCCATCGATTCGGTCGCAGAATCGGCGGTTCGGGAGCTGCTCGAGGTCCCCCAGCTCAAGCCGCTGGCCTACGCCTGGCTCGTCGACCAGGGTCACGAACATCTGCCCCCGATCGACGTCACCCAGGAGCTCCCCGAGCTGATCAACGCCATGTCGCTCTGGTTGGCCGTGGGTGGACCGGCTCGGCTCGCTGATGGCCTCAGGGAGACCGGTCCCACGGCGCAGCAGGCCACGCTGATCGACAGCCTGTGGCGGGTCGAGGGGCCGTACACGACATCGGTGCTCGACGCCGTCGCCGAGGGTCATCCCGACAAGGCCGTGGCCAAGGCGGCCCGTAAGGCCCTCTTCAAGCGGAAGTCGGCCGGCCAGTCCTGATCCCGGCCTTTCGAGTGGGCGCTCACCACCGGCGCGCTCACCACGGGCGGGCGTACACGACATCGTCACGATCGCGCCGGCCGGTGAGCATCTCGGGCTTGAGCGGCCACTGGCTCTCGGGCGGATCGATTCGCGACCATTCGGTCACCGAGGTTCTGTGGGCGATGCGCCACTCCCCGGAACGCCGCTCGAAACGGTCGACGAACCGGAACCCCGTCACCAGGTTGAGGCGGAGTTCCCCGTTGCCGTGGCGGTGGAACGACATGCCGTAGGTCTCGACGTGGGCCACGTCGGGGGGCTCGCTCGCCGAGCTTGGAGGGCCGCCAGCAACGGCGGGCGGGAACTCGACGGCGGTCGCGCCGAGGAAGTGGAACGTGGATTCGTAGCGCCCCAAGACCCGCAGAACCCACACGATGTACTCATCGACCGACCCCGAGAACGTCCCGTGCGAGTCGACGGCGTCGGGGTGATAGCAGGAGCGGATCAACTCGGTGTCCATCCGGTCGACGCCGCGGCAATATCGCTGCAGCACCCGGCCGATGGCTGCCTCGTCCACCAGCACCCTGACCTCGGGGGGAAGCTCTCGGTCCATCGGGAGATTCTGGCTCGTGTCGGGCTTCTAAGCTCGCTGGATGAGCCTCACCGATCCGGCGATCCGGGCCACGCACGCCGACGACCCGACCCTGGCCTGGGACCTCGAGCCACTCGTCGAGGGCCTCGGGCCTGCAGGTGTCGACGCGTACCTCGATCAGGCCGACTCCATCGCCAACGAGCTGGCCGGCTTCCGCGAGCGCATCGCTGATCTCGACGCCGACGGTCTGCTGGGATTCATGACACGCATGGCCGAGCTGACCGACCTGGTCGGACGAGCCGAGAGCTATGCATCGCTGTGGTTCTGCGTCGACATGAACACGCCGTCGCGAGGCGCGTTGATGCAACGGGTCGACGAGCGGTCGACGGCGATGGCGGCCAAGCTGGTGTTCTTCGAGCTCGAATGGGCCGTGCTGCCCGAGGAGCAGGTCGACCGGCTCCTCGCCGACGAGCGGCTGGTGTTCTGCGGGCATCATCTCCGGTCGGTGCGTCGCTATCGGCGGCACCTGCTGAGCGAGGCCGAGGAGACGATCCTCACCGAGAAGGGACCCAGCGGCCGCTCGGCCTGGGTTCGGCTGTTCGACGAGCTCGAGACCGAGATCACCGTCGACGTCGACGACTCCACGGTGGCGTTGGAAGAGGCCCTGAGTCGCCTTCACGATCCCGACCGCGCCGTTCGTCAGCGCGTCGCCGAGGGCGTCACCGAGGGCCTGGCTCACGGGATCCGCACTCGCGCCTTCGTCTTCAACACGCTGCTGCTCGACAAGTCGATCGACGATCGGCTCAGGGGATACGACAACTGGCTGGCGGCGCGCAATCTCGGCAACGAGGCGAGCGACGAGTCTGTGGCGGCGCTGTGCACCGCGGTGCGCGCCCGCTACGACCTCCCCCAGCGCTGGTATCGCACCAAGGCCCGCCTGCTCGGCCTCGACCGTCTCGCCGACTACGACCGGGTGGCCTCGGTGGCCGAGTCCCAGGCCCAGGTGAGCTACGAGGAGGGGCAGGCCCTGGTGCTCGATGCCTACGCTTCGTTCTCGCCCGAGCTGGCGTCGATCGCCCAGCGTTTCTTCGACGAGCGCTGGATCGACGTACCCGTGCGTCCCGGCAAGCGTCCCGGGGCGTTCTCGGCCTCGACCGTCCCGTCGCAGCATCCCTACCTGCTCCTCAACTGGACCTCGACCCGCTACGACGTCCTGGTCTTGGCCCACGAGCTGGGACACGGCCTGCACCAACACCTGGCGCGAGACCGGGGCGTTTTTCATCAGAACACGCCGCTGACCGTGGCCGAGACCGCCTCGGTCTTCGGCGAGACGGTCACCTTCGGTCGTCTGCTCAGCACCACGACCGATCCGGCCGATCGCCTGGCCTTGCTGGCCGAGAACGTGGAAGGGGCCATCGCCACCGTGTTCCGTCAGACGGCGATGAACCAATTCGAGGCGCTGGTGCACACCGAGCGTCGTGAGGTGGGCGAGCTCAGCGTGGAGCGGTTCAACGAGCTGTGGGTGGAGAGCCAGACCGAGATGTTCGGCGACGCCGTCGAGATCACCGACGGCTATCGGTCGTGGTGGTCGTACATCCCGCACTTCATCGGTTCGCCCGGCTACGTCTACGCCTACGCCTACGGTCAACTCCTCGCCATGTCGGTGTACGCCCGTTACGAAGAGCAGGGCCCCTCGTTCGTCCCCCGGTATCTCGAGATGCTGTCCGCCGGCGGCTCGCAGGCACCGGAGGCCCTCGGGCATCTCGTCGGGTGCGACCTCACCGATCCCGGGTTCTGGGACGGGGGCCTGGCCATCATCGAGCGGCGTATCGACGACGCCGAAGCAGCAGCGCGCGCGGCCGGGCGGTTGTGACGACGAGCGGCGATGCCCCGGCGCGACCACGGGCGCGCCAGGGGTCGCGACCGCTGGCGCGCCCGCACGCACCCCGAGGCGTCTGGCCGTCCCTGATTCCTGCGCTGGTCGTGGTCGCCGTGGCGCTCGTGGCCAGCGTGATCGTTGCCGCGACCTGGGAGAGCGACGGCGAGGTGGCAACGGGGGGCCGACTCGACCCCGAGCCGCTCCTGGTTCTCGCCGCAGGAGGAGCGCTGGGCGTCCTGGCCGGAGCCCTCATCTACTCGATGGGACGGTCGCGAGAGCTCGCCTACGACCTCGTCGATGAGGCGACGGGGAGTCTGCGGCGCAGCGAGGAGCATTTCCGGGCCCTGGTCCAGCACGGCAACGACCTCATCGTCGTGGCTGACTCCACCTGGAGGGTCCAGTACGTGAGCCCCTCGGTGCAGCTGCTGCTCGGGTTCGAACCTCGGGACCTGCTGGGCCTCGCCGTCCCTGAAGGCCTGCACCCCTCGGCGGCCCCACTTGCCGAGGCCGCGATCGGCGGTTCGGCCGTGGGGGAGATCCGGATCCGTCATCGCGACGGCTCCTGGCGAGCGTTCGAGGGCGTGATCAGCGATCTCCGCCACGAGCCGGCGGTCCAAGGGTTCGTCGTCTCGGTCCACGACGTGACCGAGCGCCAGGCGGCGGCAGACCAGCTGGCCCACAACGCCACGCATGATCCGTTGACCAGGCTTCCGAACCGGGTGTTGCTGCTCGACCGGCTCGAGCACGCCCTGGCCCGAACGGCTCGCGACCCCAAGGACATCGCGGTCCTGTTCCTCGATCTCGACCGGTTCAAGATCGTCAACGACAGCCTCGGGCACCATGCCGGAGACGAGCTCCTGGCGGAGGTTGCGGAACGGCTGCGCTTCACCGCCCGCGACGCCGACACCGTTGCTCGCTTTGGCGGCGACGAATTCGTGATCGTCTGTGAGGACATCGACGGTGTCGACGAGGCAACCGTCATCGCGCGGCGTCTGATCAGCCGACTGGCCGAGCCGATCCTGCTCGGCGGACACGAATCCGTCGTCGGCGTCAGCGTCGGGATCGCCATCGCTCGGGGGGGCAACGCCACCGCGGAGGAGATGATCCGCGACGCCGACGCGGCCATGTACCGGGCCAAGGAACGAGGCGGCGGCGTCATCGAGGTCTTCGATGCGTCAATGCGAACCCGGGTCGTTCGGCGTATGCGGACCGAGACCCTCCTGCGGCGAGCGCTCGAAGACGAACAGTTCGTGCTGCACTATCAACCCGTGCACGATCTCGTCTCGGGCTCGATCGTCGGGGTCGAGGCCCTCGTGCGCTGGGTGCACCCGGAGCGGGGTCTGGTGGGACCCGAGGAGTTCGTTCCGATCGCCGAGGAGACCGGTCTCATTCGGCCGCTCGGTGCGTGGGTCATCCAGGAGGCCTGCCGACAGGCGGTGACGTGGGGCCGGGCTGCGCACGAGCTCGGGCAACGGCTCGATCTGACCGTCAGCGTGAACCTGTCGGCCCGCCAGCTCACGCAGAACGACCTCGTCGACGTGGTTGAGTCGGCCGTCTCGCTGCTCGAGCTCGGTGACCAGCAGGAGCTGCGCCTGTGCGTCGAGCTCACCGAGAGCATCCTCACCGAAGAGCCCGATCTCACCGTCGAGACGCTGCACAAGCTCCGGGCCCTCGGCGTGAGCATCGCGATCGACGACTTCGGGACGGGGTACGCGTCGCTCAGCTATCTGCGCCAGTTCCCTCTCGACATCTTGAAGGTCGATCGGGTCTTCGTGGCCGGCGTTGCGGGAGGGGCCGGGGCCGGGGGGGCGGGAGGGGCCGGGGGGGCGGGCTGCGGCGATCTCGACGGTGGCAGCGGTGACACGGCGATCGTGCGGGCCGTCATCCGCCTGGCTGCCGACCTCGGCCTGACGGTGATCGCCGAGGGCGTCGAAACCGCCGAGCAGGCCGCAGCGCTGCGTTCGATGGGCTGTCGCCAGGCCCAGGGATTTCACTTCTCGAGGCCCCAATCGGCCCGGGAGATTGCGGCGCTGCTCGGTCTGTGAGCAGCCGGAACGACCGCGTTCCCGGCGCGGGGCGACCGGTCGGCGGGGCTCAGCTCAGCGCCGGGGCGTGTTGCGCCGAGCTGCGTGGGTCGCACTCACGTAGACCCACCCGAAACCGGCCAACGCCAGTCCGAACAAGGCCCCGCCCAGGATCGTGGCCACCCGGGTCGACCACGAGATCGCATCCTGCGGGGTGTCTCCGGGAAGCAGCTCGATCGCGACCCCGTCGCCGGCGACCGTCGTGGAGGCAACCGCCGGATCGTCCACGTTCGAGGTTGGCGCAGCGCTCGAAGGCGTTCCCGACGACGTGCCTGGCTCGTTCGACGGCGACGTCGGGGTGGACGTGGGGCCGGGCTCGGACGGAGTCTCCGTGGCCGTCGTTTCCGGGGACGTGCGCGATGTCGTGGTGGACGTGGGGATCGTGGTCGTCACCGGGGTCTCGGTGCTCGTGCCCGAGCCAGGGGTTCCAGACGGCGTCGTGCCGGTGCCGGGGGAGGTGCTGGTCGCGGGCGTCCCGGGCGTGGGGGTGCCGGGCGTCGTCGGCGTCCCGGTCGTGGGGGTGCCGGGCGTCGTCGTGGCCGGACGGCTCGGGCGCGTCGTCGAGACCACGGTCGGCTGAGGAGTTGTAGGCGGAGGAGCGGTCGGCGGTGGCGACGTGGTCGAGGTCGAGGTCGAGGTGGAGGCCGAGGTCGGCGTCGAGGTTGCCGTGGTGCCGGGCTCCGGCGGGACCGAAGGCGCCAGCGGCGGACTCCAGCCGACAGCGGAAGCAACCGACACGCCGGTGGGGTCGACGCCGTTGACGCTGACGGTGACGGGCGCGTCGGCGACTGCCGCCAGCGTCACCGTGTGCGACACCAGGACCTGCTGGCCGGGCGCGATGGGAGCCGGGCTCATGGAGATCTCGGCCGCGCCCCCGAGCGAGTCGGTGACGGTGACGCTCGAGAGCGGACTGTTGCCCGTGTTTGTGACCGGGACCTCGAGCTCGTACTCGACCTGGCCGCCCTCTCGGCGAGGCGGAATCGGCAGGCGGGGACCGTCGACCCGTACCGCGGGTGTGGACACGACGAGGTGGAGCGTCCGCTCCTCGGGTGTGATCGCCTGGCCCGTGCTGGCCTCGGTGGCGAGGAAGATGATGCTCACGTCGAGCGCGCCCGCGACCACACGGCGCGGAGCGCATCCCCACGTCCAACGCTCACTGGTTCGGAACACGACACTGCCCGAGGGCGAGATCGTCCGGAAGAATTGGCAGCTCCCCGTGGCCTTGGCCCCGACCAGGTCGGCGCCACCGTTGTCGACGGCGACCTCGACGCTCACGGGTATGTCGGGGCGCACCCATTGGCCATCGAAGACGCCGGTGGTTCGCACCTCGATCTGGACGGGTTGAGCAGGTTCGACCGGTGAGGCCAGTGCCGCCGCCCCGGGCCAGGAGGTGACAACGCCGAAGAGTGCACACGCCACCATCCAACGTGACCGAAATGAAGTCACGTGGGGTGCTCGAATGGTGCCGATCGGTCGCCTTCGCATGGTTACACACAGCGTAGATGGTCTGTATGGGCACGGATAGCGCGAAGGTCGCCAATTTCCCACTCTGGGCGATGAATCATCGCGCTTGGGGGCCGAATACGACCACGCACCGATCAGGGCGACACCAAAACTCCAGGGTTGAGGATGCCGCGAGGATCAAGCGCGCCCCGAATGGCCCGCATCGCATCGAGGGCCACGGGTCCCCGATCGAGCCCCAGCCACCGGCGCTTGGCCCGACCGATGCCGTGCTCGGCGCTGATGCTCCCACCCAACTCGATGACGAGCAGCAGCACGGCGTCGTCGACCTCCTCGTCATCGGGCGCCGGACCCAGAACGTTGACGTGGAGGTTCCCGTCAGCGAGATGCCCGAAAAGCACAAGTCGAGCCATGGGCGCGATCGAAGCGACGACGCCTCGGACCCGGTCGACAAACTCCCCCAGGCGAGCGGCGGGAAGGGTGACGTCGAGCTTGTGGGGTGCACCCATCTCGGCCCCGAGGGCGTTGATTGCCTCGGTGTGGGCCTCCCGAAGCCGCCAGAGCTCGCGGCGGGCGGCGGGCTCGGTCACAACGACTGCGTCAACGACGAGCGAGCCGAGGCTGGCGATCGCTTCGGACAGCGTCCCGCCGGGGTCGCGACCGCCGGGACCGTCGGCCGTCTCGACCAGCACGTAGACCTGGGCATCGGTCGAGAACGGACTCCTCATCTTGTCCAGGTCGCACACCAACCGCAGCCCGTCGGCGAAGAAGACCTCAGCGGCGTCGAGGGTCGACAGCGTGGATCTGAACGCCGTGATCGCTTCGATCGCACCGGCGACGTCATGCAGACCGACCACGGCGACGGCCCGCTCCGGCTGGGAGGCCACCAATCGGAGCCGGGCCGTGGTGACGACGCCGAGGGTTCCTTCACTCCCGGTCAGCAGCCCGGCGAGGTCGTATCCGGTGTTGTCCTTCAGCAGCCCTCCGAGACGGGCCGTCCGGCGGCCGTCGGCCAGCACCGCTTCGACACCGATGACCTGCTGGCGCATACCGCCGTAGCGCAGCAGTCGAAGACCGCCGGCGTTCGTTGCGATCATCCCGCCAATGGTCGCCGAGTCGCGCGCTCCAAGGTCGACGCCGAAGTCCCATCCCGCAGCTCGCACGGCACGCTGGAGCGTCGCCAGCGTCACACCAGCAGCCACCGTCACCTGCCCCGAGGCCTGATCGACGGGCTCGAGCTGATCGAGTCGGCGCAGGCTCAGCACGATGGCTCCGACGCCCTCACCGACGGGCACGCCGCCCCCCACGAGGCCCGTGTTGCCGCCTTGGGGCACCACCGGGACTCCGGCGTGGTGACAGGCGCGAAGGACCTCCGCGACCTCGTCGGTGGAGGACGGCCGGACGACGGCAGACGCCTCGCCTCGGAACCGACCGGTCCAATCGACCTCGTAGCTCCGTCGAACGTCGGGGTCGCTGAGGACATGGGTGGGCCCGACGATGGCCCGCAGCCGCTCGATCAGGGGAGCGGTGGCGGTCGCCCGTGACCTCCGGGGCGGTACGGGAGGGGTGAATTCGGGTGGAACCGGTTCGGGGGCGGGCGGTTCGGGGGCGGGCGACGGTGTCGGTTCATTCACTCTGGCATTCTCGCCGCTCGCCCGGCCGTCGACATTCCGGGTACAACCCTGGTATGGACCTCCCGGTGATGCCGCCCGTCGCGCCGATGCTCGCCAAGAGCGTCTCGACCATCCCCGAAGGGCCCGGCTACTTGTTCGAGCCCAAGTTCGACGGCTTCCGATGCCTGGTGTTCAGAGACGGCCCGGAGATCGAGTTGGCTTCACGCAACGAGCGTCCGCTCACGCGCTACTTCCCGGAGCTGCTCGATCCGTTGCGCGAACGCCTACCGGCCCGGTGCGTCGTCGACACGGAGATCGTCGTCGCCGGTGCTCGCGGGCTCGACTTCGACCTTCTGGCGCAGCGCATCCACCCCGCGTCTTCGCGCGTCGACCGTCTGGCCCAGGAGACCCCGGCGACGGTGATCGCGTTCGACCTCCTGTGTCTCGGCGATGACGATCTCCGCGTGCACCCACTCTCCGATCGTCGGAGCGCGCTCGAGGGGTGCTTCGTATCGGGGTCGAGCGTGCCACTGCTCCTTGCTCCGGCCACCCGCGACCGAGGCATCGCTCTCGACTGGTTCACCCGCTTCGAAGGAGCGGGCCTCGACGGCGTGGTGGCCAAGCTGTTGGACCTGCCGTATCGGGCGGGAGAGCGCGTGATGCTCAAGGTGAAGCACGAGCGGACAGCCGAGTGCGTGGTTGCTGGATATCGCGTTCACAAGGACGGCGTCGGCGTCGGTTCCCTCCTGCTCGGGCTTCACGACGACACCGGGACGCTTCACCATGTGGGGGTCGCCACCGGCTTCACGGCCACGCAACGACGCCAGCTCCTGGCGGAGTTGGCGCCGCTGCTCGATGGCGCGCTCGATGGCCATCCCTGGGCGGGCTGGGCCGATCCGGATGCGGCCGGTCGAATGCCCGGCGGCCAGTCGCGTTGGACCGGAGACCGGGACCTCTCCTGGGAACCGGTGCGAGCAGAGAGAGTTGTGGAAGTGGCGTTCAGCCAGCTCCAGGGCTGGCGGTTGCGGCACTCGGCGCGCTTTGTGCGTTGGCGGCCCGACCGGGAGCCGGCGACATGCCGCTTCGACCAGCTCGATGTGGCTCCGCCTGCCGAGCTCAGGGACCTGTTCCGTAGCTGAGCCAGTCGCCAGGATCCGCATTCCCGTCAGTCGGCGAGCCCAGGTTTCGGGTCTCCGATTCGAACGCCGGGCGCCCGGATCCGTCGAAGAGCGAGGGCTGGTCTTGGCCGCCCGGGCGATACACGATCGGATGGGACTGGCGTAGGGGGAGCCCCTTGGCAACCCTTCGTCGTTGGCCGGGTGAGAGCTGGCCGCACCGATAAACCCCTCGCTCGACTCGGATGCTCGTTCCCCGACGGGCTTCGTAGCCCAGGGAGTCGGCGAGGGCCTTCACCGGATTGGGGGAGTCGACTCGGTATCCAGCGAGAACGATCGCCCGATGGATCTCCGTGAGCTCGACCGGGCGCCCGGTTCGCACCAGGACGGCCAGAGCCGCGTATCGGAGCTCGGGGCCACGGAGCGGCCACGCGTCGGCGCACGGCTGGGGGATCGGCGGGGGACCGCCGATGGGCGGCCGCTTGACGAACCACCCGAGTCGGTACTTCTCGGCAGGCCACAGCACTTCACGGAGCTCTCGGAGCCGACCGTTCACCTCGGCCAGATGTTGGGCAAGGCGCTGTTGCTCGGCGTCGATCTGCTCCTTCTGGCCGATCAGCTCCTCGCGTTCGGCGAGGAGCTCGCTCCGGCTCGTGCGTCCTGCGTAGCGGCGTGTCGTCATCCCGGACGGGAGGGGCCGACGGGGCCCATGGCGACGGGATCGGGTCATGGTGTGCCTCACGATCTGGATGGGGTTCGCGTGGGCGTCGGGGCGTCGGGGCGTCGGGGCGCAGCGACGGGTGGGCGTCGGGGCTGTTTGACTGAGGTGTCGCTTGGGGCGTCGCTCTCGCAGATCAACGGGCGAGAACATTCGCGGGAGTGGGTCGCTGGAGTCCTCGTGACGGTGCACAAGCCCGCTGAGCACTTCACTGGCGATCGGCGCCAGAGCCAGCTCCGGCGGCGACATCGACGGCGAACGGACACTCCGACCATCGCCGGCGCCCACGATAGACCTGGGGTGTGACAAGAACCGGTGCTTCCGCGCCGAATCTGTCGCAGATTCGGCGCGGAAGCACCGTATCGAGGGGTCGGGCGGTGAAGCGGTGACGGCGTCGCGCGCGGGCCGAGGGCCGTGGCCGGAGGATAGAGGGCCGTGGGTGGTTGGCAATGGGCTGGGGTGAGGCAGCGGGGTCAGCCCGGGTCAGCCCAACGATCAGCTGGGGTCAGTCCCGCCGTCTGATCACTGATTCACTGATTCACTGATTCGTGTGTGGCTGAGTGACAGTCAGCGCACGAGATGGGCCAGCACCCGGTCCTGGTAGTCACCCACGAGACGCCGGACATCGTCGCTGCTCGGGCCGGCTGCCTCCTCGGCGCTGATGATCAGCCGCGTGGCACCGGCGTCGACATAGGCCTGAGCGAGGCCAACATCGAACGTGGCGCCCCAACGCCACGACGTCGGCCAGGCGCTGAGCTCGATCTCGGACGGATCGCGCCCTGCCGCTCGGGCAACGGTGTGCATCTCGGTGACCCCGAGGCCGAAGTCGTCGGGCGAGATCACGTACGGAAGCCAACCGTCGCCCCGAGCCCCAGCCCGGCGCGCCGCCGCCATCGTCGATCCACCGATGATGATTGGAACGCCCTGCTGGTGCACCGGCTTGGGCTCGCTCCGAAGGCCCGAGAACTGCACGTACCGACCCTCGAACGACGCGACATCGGAACCCCACAAGGCTCGCATCACGTCGATGTACTCGTCGAGGCGCCGACCCCGATCGGCGTAGGGCACATTGAGTGCGGCGTACTCCTCTTTCTGCCAACCGATCCCGACGCCGAGCATCGTGCGCCCGCCGGCGAGCGCGTCGAGCGTCGCCACCCGCTTGGCCATCGTGACCGGGCTGTGCTGCGTCAAGACCACGACCGCCGTCCCCAGACGCAACGACGTGCTGCACGCAGCCACGAACGCCAACCATTCCAAGGGATCCGGCATCACCGTGTCGGGATGATCGCCCATCCGCCCACTCTCGGAGTAGGGATACAGGGGTTCGTAGTCGACCGCGACGACAACGTGCTCGACACCCCAGACCGATTCGACACCCGCCGCCTCGATCGTCTCGACAAACTCCCTGACCCACACCGGGTCGGTGATGCTCTGACGCTTGAATCGGGGAAGCATCCCGATCGTGATGGGCCCACCGAGGTTCGACACGCCACCATCGTGGCGCGCACCACGCACCCGGGGCCATCCAACCACGTCCGGCGCCTCGAGACGCTTGACAGCAACAAGAGCGAGAGCCGACGATGGCCGACATCGGCAACGGACTCCAGGGGGACGGTCGGTGGTCAACGCAACGCTCGGCGAGCGCTTACCCCCGTTCACCCGCGTCACCGACTTCGCCAACTGGAACCGGTACGCCGCGGTGAACGACGAGTTCATCGACGTGCACATGAGCGCCGACGCAGCCCGGGAGGCCGGTCAACCCGACGTCTTCGGCATGGGCAATCTCCGGATCGCCTATGCCCACGCCATGCTCCACAGCTGGCTCACCGGACGCGGCGACATCGCATCGTTCAGCTGTCAGTTCCGGGGCCTCAACTTTCGGGGCGACGTCCTGAACGTCCACGGCACGACCACCGCCGCGACCACAGCGTCGGAACCCCTCCTCGGCGCCACCCTGGTCGACATCGAGCTCGGGGTCACCAACGGCGAGGGGGTCGAGACCATGCCTGGCTTCGCTCAGGTGATCCTGTTCGGAGACGGCCCAGCCCGGATGCCGCCCCCACCCTCGCAGCCCCCCATCCCCGAACCGAGGCCGGGCCTGTACCTCGACGACGACACGATCTCGTGGCTCGGGCGTCCGTTGCCCTCGCTGCGGTCGATGCCCGTCGACGCCAACGACGTGCGGCGCTGGGCCCAAGCGACCTGGTATCCCGAGCTCCCGCCGCGTGACCTCGTTGACGACGACATCGCTCGAGCGACTGCGCCTTGGCACGGGCTCGTCGCCCCTCGAGACTTCAATCCCTATGCCTGGAATCCTGACCATCGACCGGACGTCTACCCGTGGATGCGCGGGATGGGAACCGAGCCGGGTCGACGGGGCCTCAACGGGGGCCAGCGCTGCTGGCACGGGGCGCCGATCCGGGTCGGTGACACCATCACCTGCGTGGTGACGTTGATCGACGCCTTCGAGAAAGTCGGCAAGCTCGGCACGATGCTGTTCCTCGTGGACGAGTCCCGCTGGACAAACCAGCACGGCGACACCGTACGGGTCGGCCAACGCACATCGATCTACCACTGAACCACTGAACCACTGAACCAATGAACCACGAGCCAGAAACCGGTGGACCGCCCATGGACGAGCCCCGATCACACCCGGTCGACCTCGGCTCCGCGATCTTCGCCCTCCACGACCCCGAGCGTGGCCATGAGGTCGCGTTCCATCGCTACTACGAGCGCGACCACATGTACGCGGCCGCCATCATGGCCCCGTGGACCATCGCCGGGCAGCGTTTCATCGCGACCCACGATCTCAAGGCGCTTCGCTATCCGAGCAGCGGACCCTTCGGACCGGCCGTCGCCGGATCGTTCCTCACCGCGTACTGGATCCAAGACGGCCACCTCGCCGACCAGCAGCGCTGGGTCGCCGAGCAGATGGTCGAGCTCAACGCAGCGGGGCGCACGTTCTCCGAACGCACCGTGCAGACCGCCACCGCGTACGACCTCGTCGGGACGTGGGAGCGCGACCTCGACGGCGTCCCCCCGTGGCTGGCCCTCGATCATCGCTACCCGGGGCTGGTGTGGCTCGTCGTGGAACGGACGCCCTCGACGCCCGTCGAGGAGCTCATCACTTCGCTCATCGACGACGTGTTCCCCGCCGAGTTCGGTTCCGGAGCGGCACCCGTCGCCATGGCCGTCCTCTTCACCCCACGGCCCAAGGAGCCTTGGTGGCCGCCCGCTGCGCCCGATGTTCCCGGGGTCGGCGAGCGGCTCATGGTGGCGCTGTTCCTCGAGGAAGACCCACGGACGGTATGGGACACCTGCTTCCGGGGCCTCGGGGCCTCGATCGAGCGAGCCGGGTGCGGGCGGGCGCTGCTCGTGGCACCCTTCATCCCGACCGTACCGGGCACCGACCGGCACCTCGACGAGCTCTGGCAGCCCGCCCCCGCCGTCCATGCCCCACGCACCCTCGACAACCACCACAACCAGGACAGCCAGGACAGCCACGCCAACCAAGACAGCCACCAGGCTCAACAGACCCAGCAGTAGCCACGCACCGAGAGAGGGGACGCCATGGAACTCCGGGGACTGGGATACGTCGGTATCGGGAGTCGGGAGCCCGAAGCCTGGACGCACCTCGGCGTCGACATCATGGGGCTCATGCCCGGTGACGGTCCGCCGACCGCCGAGCCCGGTCCCCTGTGGTTCCGGATGGACGATCGTTGCTGGCGGATCGCGGTGCATCCCGGCGAGGCGGACGACTTCATGTACGCCGGATGGGAGCTCCCGAATCGCCAGGCGTTCGAGGCCGGCATCGATGACCTCCAACGCAGCGGGGTCAAGGTCCGCCGCGGCTCCGACGCGCTGCGCTCCACCCGAGGCGTCGCCGACGTGGCCCAGTTCGACGATCCCTTCGGCAACCACCACGAGATCTTCTACGGCGCCATGATCGACGAGACCCCGTTCGGCCCTTCCCATGGGGGCGGAGGGTTCGTGACCGACGGGGTCGGGCTGGGCCACGCCCTCTACGTGGTTCCGTCGTCGAGCGATGCTCTCGACTTCTTCGTGCGGATCATGGGTTTTCGGGTCACCGACGAGTTCGCATGGGGACCGTTCGGGGCGGTGTTCCTCCACTGCACGTCGCGTCACCACAGCATCGCATGGATCGACCTCCCCCTTCCGGGTGGGCCGGGCCTCAATCATGTGATGATCGAAGCCAGGTCGCTCGCCGATGTCGGACGCGCCTACGACCGGGCCATCGACGCCAAGGTGCCGATCGTCAACTCCTTGGGCCAGCACAGCAACGACCCGATGCTTTCGTTCTACGTCGGTTCACCCGGGGGATTCAACGTCGAGTTGGGCTGGAACGGTCTCATGATCGACGAACGCACCTGGAACGTGCGGACCTACACGGGCCGGGGCGAGCTTTGGGGCCACCGCGGCGACTTCATGGACTCGATCGCCGACGCCAAGGACCCCGCTGCTCCCTGAGTCACGCCGGACCCGAACCCGGCCCCGCCCCGGCCCCGCCCCGCCCCGGCCCCAACGCCACCCCATGCCAGCGACGCACGGAGGACACGGTGCACGTCTGCATCATCGGAGCTGGTGGCCTGGGGCTGGTCGTCGGCGCCTGCCTGGCCGAATCGGGCGTCGACGTGAGCCTCGTCGCCCGTCCCCGCCACGTCGAGGCCATCCGGTCGCGGGGCCTCGTCATCACCGGCATCCGGGGTGATCGGACGGTCCGTGCCCACCTCGTGGCCGTCGCCGATCCTGCCGAAGTCGCGGCGCCCGTCGACCTGCTCGTGCTTGCCGTCAAGACCCGAGACAGCGCAGACGCGTTCCTCGCCGCCAACTCGCTCCGCCTCCGAACGCGCACGGCGCTCTCGCTTCAGAACTCCGTGACCAAGGACGAGCGACTCGCAGCCTGGATCGGCCACGACAGAACCCTCGGGGCCAGTACCACCGAGGCCGGGACGGTCACCGGCGACGGCGAGGCCCACCATGTCGCAACCGCCCCCACGTCGACCTATGTGGGAGACCTGAGCTCCACCGAAATCCCCTCGGTCCGGGCGCACGAAATCGCCGCCATGCTCAGCAACGCCGGAATCTCCACCAGAGCGACGACGAAGATCCAGGCCGTCGAATGGTCGAAGCTCCTCCAGATCGCCCTCGTTGCCGGATTCTCCGCCTCCACCTTGGGTTTTCGGGCCGGTGCTGCGTTCGCCCACGGCATCGCCACGAGACCGGGCGCAGAGCACTACGTGACCATGGCCCATGAACTCCTCGCCGTGTACCGCGCCCTGGGCCACGACGTGCACGACTGGTTCGCGCCGTACTCGCGCTTCGCCGAGATCGAGGCTGCATCGTTCGCAGACGCCGTCGACGCCGTCATGGCCCAGGGCCGCACGATGATCGACGGTGGGATACTTGGCCGGCCGTCACTCCACGAGGACCTCGTGCACGGTCGACCCACAGAGCTTGACGAGAGCCTGGGCGTGTTCGTCGAGGCCGCCGATCTCCTGTCGATACCCATCCCCACGGTGCGCGGCGCCTGGCGAGTCATCCGCACCAACGGAGGCTGAACGATGAACAGCTCCGCATGGCGACCTCAACCCGGTGCGCTGCTCCCCGGGATGACCCCCGAGATGGATGTCGTCCTGCTCTGTCGGACCCTCTGGCACGAAGGCTTCGACGACCACCTGGGGGGCCATGTCACGATCCGTCAGCCCGACGGGTCGCTGCTCACCAACCCCTGGCCCCTGCTGTGGGACGAGTTCGGGCCCGAGGACGTCGTGACGCTCGACCCCGAGGGCTCGGTGCTGAGCGGACGATGGCCGCCGGCCCCCGGGGTGCTCCTCCATCTGGCCCTGCATCGGACCCGGCCGGGAGTTGCCGTGGCGATCCACCACCATCCCCGGTTCGCGACCCTGTGGGCCAACGCCCAACGGATACCGCCGATCCTCGACCAGACCTCCGGCCTCGGAGGCGGCTCGGTTGCGATCGTTCGCGAGTATCGGGGGACGGTCGCCGCCGCCGATGCCGCGCGCATGGCGGTCGCCGACATGGGCGACGCCGACATCGCGCTCCTCGCGGGCCACGGCCTGTTCGTGCTCGGCGACGACCTCGCCCGGGCCCATCTACGGGCCGTCTGTTTCGAGCATCGATGCCGGCAGGCGTTCCAGGTGGAGGCCCTCGGCGGCGGACCTGCCCTCGATGAGGAGGTCGCTGCCGTGCTCGGGGCTGCGGCGTTCGACGGCTTCTGGGAGGCCATGGCCCGCAAGGAACTCCGGCGCGACCCGACGCTCCTCGCCGGAATCACCGGAGTCACCGGAATCACCGGATCGGGCTGACCACCGAGGACGCCGCGCTGATCGCCCGCCAGATCCGCTCGGGCGACAGCGGCGGCTCCACGTGACGCACGCCGAGGTGCGCCACCGCATCGCAGACCGCATTGTGAAGCGCCGCAGCGGCACCGATCGTCCCCGACTCACCGATTCCCTTGGCGCCCAAGGGATTGAGTGGTGTCAGCGTTTCGGAGCGCACCAGCTCGAACAGGGGCATCTCGGCGGCTGATGGAACGAGGTAGTCGGCCAGCGTGGTGGTCGACGGCGTGCCTTCGGACGAGTACACGAACTCCTCGTAGAGCATCTCGCCGATTCCCTGGGCGATCCCACCGTGGACCTGGCCCTCGAACAACACCGGGTGCACCACCCGACCCGCATCGTCAGCTGCGATGATGCGACGCACGCAGGCCTGGCCCGTCTCGATGTCGACCTCGACCACAGCGACATGGGCGCCAAACGGGAATGTCATGGCGCCGTTGAACATCCTCGTCTCGGTAATGATCCCGGCGAGCGTCCCGGCGTCGCTCGCCGACACCGCAGACGAACCACGCGGTCCCGCCAGACCAGCCGCTGGAACACGTGCAGCGACCGCCCCCCACCCCAAGAAGCGGGTCGGCGTCCCCCGCACGGTGAAACCGTGGCGCGCGGAATCGAGCGCGACGTCATCGATCGCGGCCTCAAAGAGCTGCGCAGCGATCACACGCCCCCGCTCGACGACGGCCTCCGCGGCGTTCCAGACGGCCGAGCCGGCGAGCTGTGCCGAGCGCGAGGCGAAGGTGCCCAACCCGGCCGGGACGATGTCGGTGTCGCCGGTCACCACCGAGATCGTCGCCGGGTCGAGACCCAACGCCCGAGCCGCGATCAGCGCCCACGTGCTGTGGTGCCCCTGGCCGTGCGGCGACGAGCCCGATCGAACCTGGGCCCGCCCGTCGGCCCCCACGCTCACCGTGGCGAACTCCATGCCCGGCCCCGCCGCGGTCGACTCCACGTAGACGGCCACACCGATCCCGAGCTGCAACCGGTCGACGGGGTCGCGGCGCCGGAGCTCCTGCTCGACACGCAGACCGGTGTAGTCGGCCGCCTCGATGACGGCGTCGAGGACTCGGACGTAGTTGCCCGTGTCGTAGACGGTGCCGACCGCTGACGTGTACGGGAACGACGCTGCCGACACGAGGTTGCGGCGCCGGAGCTCGACGGGGTCCATGCCGATCTCGCTGGCAAAGACATCGACCGCCCTTTCGAGGGCACCCGTGGCCTCCGGCCGGCCCGTTCCCCGGTAGGCCCCCACCGGCACGGTGTTGGTGCGAACCGAGGACGCCGATGCTGCCGCTCGGGCGATGTCGTACACACCGGTCGTCATCCGAAGCGTGGCGTCGGGCGCATAGGCCCCGAGGTCGGCGTAGGCGCCACCGTCCTGACGCACCGTGAGGGAGTACGCCGCGAACCGACCCGAGCGATCGCCGCCGAGACGGGCGATCAGGCTCTGCGCCCGCCCGTGGTGAAGGCTCAGCATCGACTCCTGCCGGGATTCCGTCCAACGTACGGCCCGGTCGAGCCGTCGAGCGAGCCAGGCCGCCACAACCTCCTCGGGACACGCCCCGAACTTCGAGCCGAACGCTCCGCCGACCTCGGGAGCGACGACCCGCACCTCGTCGTCGTCGAGGCCGAACACGACCTGCAGCGTGCGCTTGACCCCGTGCGGGGCCTGCGTGCTCGTCCAGTGGTGCAATCGCCCGTCGGCCACGACCGAGATCGAGCCCCGGCATTCCATGGGGCACGGCGCGATCCTCGGGCGATTCGTGGCCACCTCCACCATCACGTCACACCCGTCGAAGAGCTCGGCGGCGCCCGTACCGCCAGGATCGCCGACCCTGAGTACGCGCATCACGTCGTCGGGCCCGGGCTCGGGCGTCGGAAGCACATCGATGTCGACGACCACGCGCTCCGCACCGTCCTGGGCCTGGGCCACCGTGGTGGCGACCACGGCGGCCACCGCTTCGCCGACGTAGCGCACGACGTCGATCGCCAATGCCACCACGCTGAACCGCGACTCGAAGATCGCCAGCACCGGCGGTAAGTGTCCGATATCGAGATCACGGGCCGTCGCGGCCGCCACCACGCCGGGAGCGGTGAGCGCAGCCTCGAGATCGATGCCCCGGATGGTCCCCCACGCCACCGGCGAACGTACGAAACAGACATGCAGGGCACCGGCGAGCATCGGATGCTCGCCATCGGCGACATCGGCGACGAAAGGGCCGCTTCCTGTGACCAACGCCGGATCCTCGCGCCGCCACCCGGATCGGCCGAGGTCGTCCACGGAACCGAAGGCTAACCGAGGCTCGCCGGAGCCGGTGGTGATCAACAGCCGCCTGGCATGCCACGCCACCGGTTACCGCACGAGCGGCCCGGGCACCGGCATCGGTATCGTGAGACGGGCTCTCGGCCTCAACGCAAACGCCTCCCGGGGGACGAATGGGCATGCACCTGCATCGGGTCGGGGCCAGCTCCCGTCCCGGCCGCCACACCTGGACTCCCCGCGACTGTGGGCTGTACGCCGTGGCGGTCGGTGCCGGTCCCCACGACGACGCGTTCGTGCTCGACACCCCGGGAGGCCGCGATCAGCTGGTGTACCCCACGTTCGTCCTGTCGGGAGTGCTTGCGGCCGAGGCCGCGACGTGGCCCGACCCGGCGATGGCGACGGGCGACTACGACGGGAATCAACTGGTGCTCGGCGAGCAGAGCCTCGAGCTCTTCGGACCGGTCCCGGCTCAGGGAGACGTCACGACCGTCACCACGGTCGCAGCGATATACGACAAGGGATCGGGCGCGCTCGTGGTGCTGGCGACCGATGCCACCGACAACCGATCGGGCCAGTGCCTGTTCCGAGCCTCGACCGGAGTTTTCGTGATCGGTGCCGGCCACTTCGGAGGAGCGCGTGGACCCGCCGACGGTGGGCCGCCCCCGATCCCCGACCGGCCGCCGGAGCTGGTGGTGAACGCCACCACGTCACCGGTCCAGACACTGCTGTACCGGTACGCCGGCAATGATCGCAACCCCATGCACTTCAACGCCGAGACGGCCCGCACGGCCGGCTATCGCGAGCCGATCCTGATGGGCCACAACACGATGGGTTTCGCAGCGCGAGCAGTCGTGCACGCGCTCGGCGGAGGCGATCCCGGCGTGCTCCGGAGCATCTCCGGACGTTTCGCGGGCGCTGGGTACAACGGCGACACCCTGACCACGCAGCTCTGGCACGACCCCGCCGGGACGGCCGGGACTGCCGACAACGGTGGCACCACGTCCGCGCAGCTCCGCGTCGTGAACCAGGACGGCACGGTGCTGCTCGACCGAGGAATCGTCACGCTCCGCGGCTCGGGACCGGCACGATGACCCTCCCACTCACGGCCACAACGTTGTGGGGACTCGTCGAGCAGCGGGCGGAGGCCACGCCCGACCGGGTGCTCGCCGTCGACGAGCGCGACCGAACGCTGAGCTTCCGAGAGCTCCGCGATCGCGCCGAACGTGTCGCGGCCGCGTTGGCTGTCGAGCACGACGTGGGCACCGGCACTCCGGTGGCCTGGCAGCTCCCCACGCGGCTCTCGTCGATGATCCTGGTGGGAGCCCTGGCCCGGCTGGGCGCCGTCCAGGTCCCGATGCTGCCGATCTACCGCGAACGGGAGGTGCGTTTCATCCTGGCTCAGGTACGACCGGCGCTCGTCGTGGTGCCGACCACGTGGCGCGGCTTCGGGTATCGAGGGCTCGCCGATCAGGTCATCGACGATCTGCGGCTGCCGACATCGGTACTCGTGTGCGACGACGACCTCCCCGAGCGAGAGCACGAGCAGGGCACCGCCCATCCACGGCGGACGGGCGATCGGGGAGCCCCCGACGCCGATCCCATCCGCTGGATCTTCTACTCCTCCGGTACCACGGGCGAGCCCAAGGGGGCGCTGCACACCGACGGCTCGCTGTTCGCCGGGTCGGCCGGGGTGGTCGACGCCTACCGGATCACCGAGAACGACCGGTATCCGATGGTCTTCCCGTTCACCCACGTCGGCGGCATCGGCATGCTGGTCATCCAACTCCTCACCGGGGCCAGCTCCGTGGCCATCGAGCAGTTCGACGCCGAGCGCACACCACCGCTGCTGGCCCGCCACGGCATCACCATCGCCGCCGGAGGGACGCCTCTGGCCCTGGTGTGGCTCCAGCAGCAGCGCCGAGATCCCCCACGGCCGCTGTTTCCCGCACTGCGGGCCGTGATGACGGGAGCCGCGCCCAAGCCCCCCGCGCTGCATGCCGAGCTCAAGCGCGAGCTCGGGGGCTCGGGGGCCTTGTCGTGCTACGGGCTCACCGAGGTGCCCTTCCTCACCGTCAGCTCGGTCGACGATCGTGACGAGGACCGGGCGCTCACCGAGGGCCGACCCATCGGTGGGGCCGAGGTACGCATCGTCGGCACCGACGGGCGGGGCTGTCCGACCGGGCAGGTCGGCGAGATCAGAGCCCGGGGCCCACAGGTGTGTCGGGGCTACCTCGACGCCAGCCGCAACGCCGAGGCCTTCGACGAGGACGGCTGGTTCCGTACCGGTGACCTCGGTCGTCTCGACGAGCGGGGCAACCTCGTCGTGACCGGCCGACTCAAGGAGATCATCATCCGCAAGGGCGAGAACATCTCGGCCAAGGAGGTCGAGGATGTCCTCTACGACCATCCCGCCATCGCCGACGTCGCCGTGATCGGCCTGCCCGACCCTGCGCTCGGTGAGCTGTGCTGCGCCGTCGTGGCCGTGCGCCACCCGGGCGACGCCAGCCCCGCGTCGGGCCCGATCACGCTCGCCGACGTGATCGAGCACTGCCGTCGAGCCGGCCTGGCCAACCAGAAGATCCCCGAGCGCATGGAGATCGTCGACGAGCTGCCCCGCAACGCCAGCGGCAAGATCCTCAAGTACCAGATGGTCGAGCGCTTCAGCGCCCCGGCGTCGTAGGACTTGACCGCTCGACCGCCCGGCTCAGCCGACCAGGGCATCGGTGGCCGCGGGCGCGGGAGCCAGCACCGCAGTGGCGGCGGCCTCGACCACGGTTCCCGTGAAGAATTCGGGGTTCATCGCGCCATGAAGGCGCACGGCGTTGGCGAAGGTGAAATCGCGGAATCCCTCGGCATCGAGGAGCCCGTCATGCACGAGCTCGTGCGCCTTCACGACCACCTCCCGCATGTCGGGCACGTCGAAGTGGCCGATGTCGGAGCCCAACATGGCCTTGAGCTTCACACCGAAGGGGTTCAGACGGGTGTCAAGGGCTGCCGCGACCATCCGGTCGTCGCCCTCGCAGCCGTAGAAGAACGGCTCGATGAACAGATCGGGGATCTCGCGCTCGTGGGTGAGGCCGCAGGCCGACCAGTCGTCGAGTTCGTCGGGATGGTCCGACCACAGCGAGTCCTGCACGAGTCGATCACGAATGGCCCGCACCCGCTCGTGCCCGAACCCGTCGATGAGCTCGGCGAAACCGGCCGTGTCGAGGAGCGCAGGGTCGAGATGACGGATCGCCTCGGCGTTGCGCTTCTCCCAGTGCTCGATCATGCGGCAGTAGAGGCTCTGACCCCAGGTGACACCGCCCTCGAGAAAGCCCATGCGCAACGTCGGGAAGCGGCGGGTGACTCCCCCGAAGAACAACGACTTCGCCAGGGCCTCCCCGCCCTCGGCGAAACCGCCGAGCTGGTTGTACTGGTGCCGGCTCACCGAGCGCCGGCTGCCCCGGCCGATCGGGCCACTGTGGAAGGTCGGGGCCACACCGAGATCGACACAGGCCTGCCAGACGGGGTCGTAGTCGAACGGGCTGTCGATACCGAAGCAGTCCTGATACTGCACGTGCTCAGCCATCCCGGGATGGTCGCGAACGACCGACGGCACGGGGCGCAGCACATCGCCTGCGAACACGGCCGCCTTGAGCCCCAGCTCGCCAATGGCAAAGCGCAGTTCCTCGACCGCCTCCTCGGGCGTGTGCATGGGGATGACCGCCGCCGGTGTGAGCCGGTCACCGAGGCCCGCGAACATCTCCCTGTAGTAGAGGTTGAAGGCGCGAGCCGTGGCTCGGCGGAGATCGTCGTCGGCAATGCCGGGCAAGGTGATCACCAGCAATCCCTGACCCGGGTACACGATCGAGAAGTCGAGCCCGAGCTCGTCCATCCGCTCGTACAGGAGCCCGGGCAGCACCGTCGTGGCCCGATCGATGGTGTTCTCGGTGGGAACCGGCCACCACACCGGGACCGACGTTCGGGTATCGCGTCGTTCGTCGACCGTCATGCGGAAGGCTCGACGAGCGTGCATGAAGTAGGCGAGGAGCCGATCGGGCATGCCCGGGCCACCGGTGTCGCGCACGAAGTCGAAGACCACCGAGAGCACCTCGAGCTGGTGGGCGTCGGCATCGACGATCGGGTGACCGAGACCCTCGCGCAGATGACGCAACGCCGCTGACGGCTCTTGACGAGCGACGGCGCTGGTGCCCATGGCGACCTCCCGCATCGCGCCCTTCGCGCCCCGTCGCGCGCCGAGCAGTTGCTGTGGCACCGTAGACCCGTTGGAATGTCCGGGCAATGGCCGGCAACAGCAGGGCATTGACCGGGCGCACCACGCTGACCGGGCACGCCAGGCGCCGTGAGATACCGAGGGGGACCGATGGGGACGTGCGACGGGCGGGTGGCGATCGTCACGGGTGGGGGGCGGGGCCTGGGGCGTTCCCATGCGTTGGCCCTGGCCCGGGAGGGGTGTGCGGTCGTCGTGAACGACCTGGGCGGTTCGACCGACGGCACGGGCGGTTCGACCGCCCCGGCCGAGGACGTGGCCGCCGAGATCAGGGCGACGGGCGGGCAGGCGATCGCCAACGGTGACGACGTGGCCGACTGGGACGGCGCGGCCCGCATCGTGGCGTCGGCGCTGGAAGCGTTCGGGCATCTCGACGTGGTCGTCAACAACGCGGGAATCCTGCGTGACCGGATGTTCGTCTCGGCCACGATCGACGAGTGGGACGCCGTGATCAGGGTCCACCTCCGGGGTCACTTCTGTGTCAGTCGCCACGCCGTGAACCACTGGCGCGACCGCGCCAAGGCCGGCGAGACCATCGCCGCCCGCATCGTGAACACCAGCTCGGGCGCCGGGCTCATGGGCAGTGTCGGTCAGAGCGCCTACGCGGCGGCGAAAGCGGGTATCGCGGCCCTGACGGTCGTCCAGGCGGTCGAGCTCGCCCGCTACGGCGTGACGGCCAACGCCCTGGCCCCCAGCGCCCGGACGCGCCTCACGGAGGGCGTGTTCACCGACATGATGGCCCTTCCCGCCTCGGGCTTCGACGCCATGGATCCCGACAACATCTCGCCCATCGTGGTGTGGCTGGCCGGGGCCGATTCGAGCGACGTGACCGGGCGGACGTTCGAGGTGGAGGGCGGGGTCCTGTCGATCTGCGACGGCTGGCAGCACGGGCCCCGTATCGACATCGGGCGGCGATGGGAGGTCGCCGAGCTCGGCCCGGCTGTCCGCCAGCTCATCGAACAGGCGCCGGCACCCGCACCCGTCTACGGCATGTGACGTTTCGCGGGACCTGCTCCGGCACTCCGGCCAAGCGGGTGTGAGCCGACCCCGAGTGCGGGGATAGAACACGGCGTGAGCCGAGGGCGTTGCATCCTGAAGCGCTTGATCACGGCGGCGACGGCTGTCTGGGTCGGCGCGGCCTGCCTCGGCGTGCTGGCGTCACCGACGTCGGCCGGAGCGACCGGGGCGCCCCTGCCGGCACCCCGGGTCACCGGTGGTACGGGGGCGGTGACCGAACGGGACGTCACCATCGTCGGCGATTCGATCCTTCTCGGCGCCACCGAGACCATCCGCACGACCCTCGTGGACAGCGGGTGGGACCCCACGATCGCCACGTTCCCCGGGTTGCCCCTCGGGGTGGGCAAGGAACTGCTCCGCGAGCGGCGCGAGGCGGGGCTGATCACCAACGTGGTCGTGATCCACCTCGGCAACAACCTGCCCGACGGGGTCGCCACCTTCGAGCGCGATCTCGAGACGACCATGGGATACCTGGAGGGGGTTCCGTTCGTGGTCTGGATGACCGTGCAGACGTTCCAGCCGTCGCGGGTGCGGGTCAACGCAGCCCTGATGGCCGCCGCCGAGCGCTACCCGTCGATCCGGATCATCAATTGGGACGGTGCGGTGTCGGCGCACCCGGAATGGTCGGCGGGAACCAACCCCCACTTGTCGGGCTCCGGGCGGATCGGGATGGCCGCGCTCATCAACGACGAGCTGGAGCGGATCCTGGCGTCGGATACGACCTGTCGGGCCTCGACGAACCCCGCGGCGAGGGTGAGCCCGGCCCCGGCGGCAGGGTCCGGTTGGCTGCTCGACTCCGCTGGACGGGTCCATGCTCTCGGCGGCGCCCGTCTGTTCGGCGACCTGACGACGCTCGGGGTGACCCGCCCGCCGGTGGCCATCACGGCGGCGCCCCGAGGCGACGGCTACTGGATCCTCGATACCGCAGGCGCGGTGTACGGCTTCGGGACGGCGCGATACGCCGGCGGCGTGAACGGACTCCCGCTGGTGGGGCCGCCGCGGTCGATCGTCGCGCTCGATCAGGCCGGGGACGCCGGAAGCGCAAGCGGCTATTGGATCCTGGCCTCCGACGGCGGCGTGTTCGCGTTCGGTGAGGCCCGATTCGAGGGCTCTCTCGGTGGGATGCGGCTCAACGCCCCCATCGTTGCCATGGCGTCGAGACCGGGCAACGGCGGGTACTGGCTCGTGGGCTCCGACGGCGGCGTGTTCGCATTCGGGGCGGCCCGATTCCACGGCTCGGCGGCCTCGGTTGCGCTCCGGGCTCCCGTGCGCTCGGCAGCCGTCCGTCCGCAGGGCGACGGGTACTGGCTCTACGGCGACGACGGCGGCGTGTTCGCGTTCGGGGGAGCCGGGTTCCACGGCTCGCTTCCGGGCCTTGGGCGATGCTTCACACCGAGCGCCGTTCAGGTGCGTCCGACAGGCACCGGCGGCGGCTACTGGATCGCCGCCAGCGACGGCGAGCTGTTCAGCTTCGGTGACGCCGGTGCTCTGGGCCCACCGGTACCGGCCCTCGACCCCGGGGTGACCGCCGTCGATCTGGCGATACGGTCGCGCTGACGTCAGAGCCGCATCTCGTAGTAGAGGTTCGTCGGGTTGTCGAAGTCGTGCACCAAGAATGTGGAGAATCCCGCGGCGGTGGCCATGCGCTGGGCGGTGCCCGGGTCGAAGCCCAGCGTTCCCAGACCCATCCCGTCGGGCTCCGAGAGTGCCGACGACATGCACGACAGCACCGACGCTGCGTACATCATCCCCAGCATCGGGTTGCGCTCAAGGTTCTCTTCGAACGTGGGTGCGCTCTTGATGTCGGCGCACAACCAGATCCCATCGGCCTTGAGCGCCTTGTGGATCTGGGCTATGACGAGATCGGGGCGGGTCATGTCGTGGATGCAGTCGAACGTGGTGACGAGGTTGAAGCGCCCGTCGGCCGGCATCTCCTCACCCCGGATCAGGTGGAAGGTGACGTTCGTGAGCTCGGTCGCGGCCAGGTTGGTCTGGGCCCGTTCGATGGCGTGCGCCGAGAGGTCGTAGCCGTGGAACTGCGAAGCGGGAAAGGCCGCGGCCATGGCAATGAGCGCCAGGCCGGCGCCGCAGCCCACGTCGGCGATCAGCGCCCCGGCTTCCATCCGGGCGACGAGCCCGTCGATCGCCGGAAGCACCCGGGGCACCAGCGCGTGCCGATGCCAGGGGGCCAGCATCCGCTCGACCTTGTGAGCACACGACGGTCCATGGTCGTCGTAGGTGAGGCCCCGTCCGGTCCGGAACGCCTCGGGTAGGCGTTCGAGCACCTGGGCCTGCGCAGCAAGCCCGATGAACCCGCCGGTGGCCGTGGCCAGGTTGTCGTCGTCGGCGAGCACCCACTCCCCCACGGGAGGCAGGGCGAAGCGTCCTGTTCCCGGTCCGTCGCCACCGGCGACGTAGGTGAGGATCCGGGCGCCGGCCTGGCCCCGGAGCCATTCGAGCAGCCACCGCTCGCTCAGACCGGTGCGAACGGCGAGCTCGCCCGCGTTCACCGGCTCGCCCCCCGACAGCGCCCGGTACAGCCCGAGCTCGTGGCCCAGGTGGATCATGCTGGCGATGTCGTACCCGGCCCGGTATCCCCACACGAGCGCCACGTAGCTCTTGAGCTCATCGGGATCGACCTCGGGCAGCGCCGGGGTTTCCGGAGTGGCCATGGGGGTCGCAGCAGGCGGCGGGGTCATACGGGCTCCTGGGTCGGGCACAGATGTGCGGGCTCGAGCTCGTCGGCGAGGGCATGGATCTCGGGGCCGAGCGTTCCTGCCACCAACTCGTGGCGCAGTGCGAACTCGGCCACGATCGCAGCCGCCACCGCATCGTGCAACGCCCCGCCCGCAGCGTCCTCGCCGGAGATCGAACTGGCAGCTCCGGCAGCCCCGGCACCCCCGACCTCGTCGGCGACACTCCCCACCGTTGACGGTCGCCATTCGAGGCCCAGCTCGGCGTAGACCGGGATGAGGACGTCGCGCACTCGGGCGCTGTCGTCGACGACGATCACGCCCCCAACGTGCGCGGCGCCCCGCACGAGGCGCTGCCCCACCCCCATGATCTTGGTCTCACCCCGCGCGTTGACCGACCATTCCCCGGGGCAGTACTCGCCGGCGACCGCACCGATGCGGGCGTCGATCCCCAAGCGGGCCAAGGCCTCGGCCACGATCTGGCTCAGCTCGACGAAACGCTGACGTATCCCAGCCGGGGGGTCAGGACTGGGGATGATCCACGCGAACGCGATCGTCTGCTCGTGGAACACCGCCGCCCGGCCACCGGCGAGACGCTCGATGGCCCCGAACCCGGCGGCGCGCGCTGCGGCGATCGCTCGGTGGTAGCCCGGCGCGATGCGATCGTGGGGCCCGAACGCCACCACGGCGGCCGGGCGGTGCAGACGCAACGTCTCAGGCTCTTCGCCGGTCGCGACCCGGCTGAGCAAGGCCCGGGTGACGGCCGTGTCGCGCGCCGGCCGATCGGCGAACGACTCGCGATTGACCCGGATCGTCCTCCGTTGCTCGACCGTCATCACCCGAGTCTGGCAGCACCGCCGCCGTCTCGGACGGGCGGACGATCGCCCGGTAGCCTCCGATCGCACCAGCCGAGACCCGGCCGGGCACCAGCCGAGCACCAGCCGAGCATCAGCCCGCCAACCGGGAGACCCCGTTGCAACGACTGCTCGATGAGTTGGCGACGCTGGCCGTCGGGTTCGCGGCCGAAGCGGCTGCGGTCCATCTGGAGGGTCTGGGTCGGGCCATCGACTCCTCGACCAAGTCGTCGAGCACCGACGTCGTCACCGAGATCGATCGGCGATCGGAGGTCTTGATCGTCGACGGCATCCGGCGGGCCCGTCCCGACGACGGCTACTTGGGCGAGGAGGGCGCCGACGAGCCCGGAACGAGCGGTGTCCGCTGGATCGTCGACCCGCTCGACGGCACCACGAACTACGTGTACGGCCTGCCGATCTTCGCGGTCTCCATCGGCATCGAGATCGACGGTGTCCCCGCCGTCGGGGTGGTCCACGACTCGACCCGCGGCGAGGTGTTCCTCGCCGTCGCCGGTCGAGGGGCCTCGCGCAACGGTCATCGCATCGCCGTCTCGGGCACGGACGAGTTGGCGATGGCGCTCATCGCGACCGGCTTCGGTTACGACCCGACGATGCGGGCCGAGCAGGCGGCCGTCCTCCCGGCGCTGCTCCCCCGGGTGCGCGACATCCGCCGGGGCGGGTCGTGCGCCATCGACCTGTGCTGGACCGCCTGCGGACGCCTCGACGGCTACTACGAACGGGGTCCCGCCGCCTGGGACGTGGCTGCGGGAATGCTCATCGCCGCCGAGGCCGGCGCCCGGTGCTCGCGGAGCGGCACCGCGGCGAATCCGGCCCAGGAACGGCTCACGATCGTCGCCAGTCCCGCGATCTTCGACGACCTGCGGGCGCTCGTCCTCACCCCGAGCAACGGCCCGTGCGCATCGAACTGAGCGCCCGCGTGCGCCTGGTCGGGCCCGAGCTCGCGATCGACGAGTCGGCGCTGGGTGGGCCGCTCGTGCGGACGGCCCTGGCCTATCTCGTGCTCCACCGGGCGCGTCCGATCCCGTCCGAGGTGCTGGCCGAGGTGCTCTGGCCCGGCGAACGGCCTCCGACCTGGCTCGCTTCCCTGCGCAACGTGCTCACCCGGGTCAGGCGGGCGTTCGCGACCGTGGGGATCGACGACGTCGTCATCGACCATCGGGACGGCGCGATCACCGTGCGACTCCCGCCCGGGGCCGTCGTCGACGTTGACGAGGTGGCCGGCCTCCTGGTGGATGCCGATGCCGACCTGGTGATCGGGCACAGCCGGGAGGCCCATCGCCGGGCGACCGTCGCCGTCGATCTCACGGAGCGGTCGCTGCTGCCGGGCATGGAGGGCGAATGGGTCGAGGAGCGCCGGCGTTCGTGGACGCGCGACAGGGTGCACGCGCTGGAGACGGCCATGACCGCAGCCTTGGCGCACGATCCCCGCGGGGCCTGCGATCACGCAGAAGCGCTGCTGCGGGTCGATCCCTACCGGGAGTTGGCGTACCGCACGCTCATCCGGGCCCACGTCGCGCTCGGCGAGCGGGCTGCGGCGCTGTCGGCCTACGAGCAGGCTCGGCGTTACCTGGCCGAGGAGCTCGGCGTGGTCCCCAGCCCGGCGACCCAGGACGCCTATCGCGAAGCGCTGGGGGCGCCGGACATCCCGAGGGGACCACGCCCGGCTTCCGCGAGCGACGTCCCGGTCGTGGGTCGAGACGACGAGCTCTCGCGACTCGAGGCATGGTGGTCGACCGTCTCGCGCCGGACCGTCCGGGTGGTGGTCGTCGCCGGCGAGCCCGGGATCGGCAAGACCCGCTTGGCCGACGAGCTCGCGACGCGCCTGCTGGCTGAGGGCGCCAGCGTGCTCTACGGACGCTGCGACGAGGGCGGTCGCATCCCCTTCCAGCCGTTCCGCGATGTCGCCACCTTCGCCCGTCACACTGCCGCTCCGGTGTGGCTGCGTCCCGACACCACCGGCACCACCGACACCACCGGCACCACCGGCACCACCGATGCCACCGTGAAGGTCGATGAGCACGGTGATCCCGGCGACCGGGACCGCGCCCTCGACGCCCTGGCTCGTTGGCTCGAAGCGATGGCCGACGAGCGCCCGGTGCTCCTCGTTCTGGACGACCTCCACTGGGCTGGCCCCCAGACCCTGGCGGTGTTGCGACGCCTCCTGCGCACCCGCCCGGAGCACGGCCTCGGTGTGCTCGTCACCTACCGCGACAGCGAGATCGGGCCCACCCATCCGATCGTGGCGCTCCTGGGGGACCTTCGTCGCGCCCACGTACTCGACGAGGTTGCGCTGGATGGCCTCGGGGTCGACGGGGTCGGCGCCATCGTCAGCCACATGAGCAGGACGTCCCCGGAGCTTCCTGCGATCGATGCGGCAGCCATCACCGCGCTCCGCGAGATCACTGCCGGCAACCCGTTCTTCGTCACCGAGGCCGTGCGGCAGCTTCTGAGCACCGGCGCCCGGCTCGACGGAGATCACGTGGACGCGCTCTTGTCGCCGGGGATCCGTCACGTGATCGGCGCCCGCCTCGGCACGCTGTCCGACACCACCCGCGCCGACCTGGAGGTGGGTGCGCTGCTGGGCCCCGAGCTCGACGTCGTGGTGTGGGCCCGAGCCTCGGCTCGCCCGCTCGATGACGTGATCGCGTCCATCGATGCCGCGATCGCGGCTCGGATCCTCGTCGTGAGGGCCGACGCGCCCTCGCGCTGCCGATTCGCCCACCACCTGGTGTCGGCAGCCATCGTCGACGGTCTGACGCCGATGCGACGAGCCGCCGTGCACCGCCGGATCGGGCTGGCGCTGGAAACCCATCCCGACGCCGCTTCGGCCGAGCTGGCCTGGCACTTCTTCGAAGCGGCGCCGCTCGGCGAGCGCGAGCGTGCGGCTCGCCATGCCCACACTGCGGCCCAGGAGGCGCTGCGGGGATTCGCCTACGAGCATGCCGTCGAGATCGCCGAGCGGGCGCTCGCGATCGTGGACGACATCGACCGGGCCCTGCTGCTCAGCGACCTCGGTGAGGCTCTCTGGCGCAGCGCCGAGCACGACCGGGCGCACCAGGTGTTCACGGAGGCTGCGGTCGTGGCCACCGCTCACCAACTCCCGACGGTGCGGGCGATCGCCGCTCTCGGGGCGGCACGGGGCCGCACCGACGCAGCCACCATGATCACGGCGCCCGTTCATCTCCCGATGCTCGAGGCGGCGCTGGACGGGCTGGCCGACGACGAGCTCGACCTGCGGCTGCGGCTGCTCGGGGCCCTGGCGATCCACACCACCGACGACGATCGCCGCCAGTCCCTCGCCCGCTCGGCGATGGATCTGGCCCGTCATTCCATCGAGGCCCGCACGATCAGTGCCGCGTTCGAGGCCAGTCGGGTGGCGCTCTGGTCGCCTGCGCATGTCGAGGAGCGACTCGGCTTCGCCACCGCAGCACTCGACGGACATCCGACCGACCGCCTCTCCGAGCGCATCGCCATCGCCCTGGCCCGGGCCGGGGACCTGCTCCAGCTCGGCCGGCGCGACGATGCCGAGCAGGCGGTCGACATGTGCCGCGCCGAGGTCGATCGGCACGGGAACCATCGCATGCGGTGGCAGGTGACGGTCTGGGACGGGCTCCTCGCCCTGATCGACGGTCGGCTCGGCGCCAGCCGCGATATCTCGGCCTCGGCCCTGGCGCTCTGGGACCGGACACCCGATGCCGACGCCACCCTGGCCGCGTGGCTCCAGAACAGCCTGCTCGACATCTGGGACGGACGCAGCGCCGAGTTGATCGAACCTGTCGATGCGGCCATCGAGACGGGCTCGATGGGTGAGGGCTACCGCTGCGTTCGACCCTTGGTGCTGCTCGAGTCGGGTCGTGCGGCCGACGCCATCGCCGACATCGCCGACCTGGCGCGTCGACCGCGCCACGGCCTCCCGGCGACCACGGCCTTCGGTGCTTCGGTCGCGATGTTGAGCGAGGCCTGCGGTCGAACGGGGGCGGCCGCATCGACCAGAGCCGTCCTCGCCAACCTGGGCCTGCTCGTGGAGCAGTGGGCCACGATCCCGGCCCCAGGGGTCGAGTTCGGACCGGGCGCCCAGGCCGCCGGTTGGCTGTTGCTGGCGACGGGCGACGACCCGGGCGCAGCCGTGTCGTTCGCCCGAGCCGAGAACCTGGCAGCCGGCATGCGGGCTCCGTTGTGGCGCGCGCTGGCCCGACTCGGCCGCGCCCGGGCCCTGGCCGGGATCGATCACGCCGCAGCGACGACCCTCGTCGCCGCGGTCGCCGACGACCCGACCGTCGCCAACGTTCCTCGAATCGCCACAGCCATCGACGAGACAGCCGCCGCGATTGCCTTGGTTGCCAGTTGAGTCGAAATCATGATTGCTCCCGGTCAAATCGCGACGGACGCGTGTCACACTGGGGGGTATGAGCGAACACACCGACGACCAGAACGTGGCCCAGATCCTCGTGGGCATCTCCTTCGGAGACGTCTTCCGGGCCCAGGAATTCCTGACCGCGGCCGGAGGCCTCGCGGCGAACGGGAAGCTGCGGCTGAAGGATGCCGTCACCGTGGTGAAGGACCCCGACGGCGATACCCACGTGCACGAGACCATCGATCCGCAACCGGGCCGGACCGCGCTCTCGGGGGCGCTGTGGGCCGGGTTGTTCGGCCTGATCCTCGGAGGGCCGGTGGGGTGGATCGCCGGGCTCGCCGTGGGCGCCGGCGCCGGAGCTGGAGCAGCCAAGCTCATCGACCTCGGTATCACCGACGAGTGGGTCGACTGGTTCAAGGAATCCGTCCAGCCGGGCACGGCCACCGTGGCCTTGCTCGTCGAGGAGCTCGACCGCGACGCGCTCGTGGCCGAGGCCTCGCGCTTCACCGGCGCCGAGCTCGTGTATGCCAACCTCGACAACCTCACGCTCGGCCGCCTCGAAGAAGCCCTCGGCGAGCACGTCCGCACCGAGTACCACACCCAGAAAGCCGAGTAGGCGAAGGGGTTTCGGATTCGTCGAGGGTGCGATCGCGTAGAGTTCGAAGGTGCGGAGATCGAGGCGGTCGACGGTGAGGCGGGCGCTGATCGGATCGGTCGCGGTCATCGCGCTCTGCGCCGGATGCAGCAACGACGAAGGTTCGTCGACCTCCGCAGCGGTCTCGCCCGGGGTGGCCGACACGGCGGACTCGAGCGACGACACTCCTGCCGACGCTCCGGCGAGCGGCGACACGGCTGCTGGGAGCGAGGGCGCGTCAGCACCCACCGGCGACACCGGTTCGGCGACATCGGCACCTGGTGTCGATGCCGCTCCGCTGCCACCGCTGCCTGATCCGGCACCGGCACTGCCCTGCGACGGGTCGACCGTGTTGTGCGTCGATTCCGGAGCGAGCGGCGGAGCAGCCGACGGGACGGCGTCGCAGCCGTTCCCATCGGTGGCCGACGCTCTGAGCGTGGCGAGCGCCGGTGCCACGATCCAGGTCGCGGCCGGCACCTACGCCGAGCCCGTGGTGATCGCCGGTGTCGGGGATCTGACGCTGATCGGCGGCTTCGCCGCGGGAGGCGATTTCTCCGGTCGTGACTCGCAGGTCAACGAGACCCTGCTGCAGGGCACCGCCGACACCTCGGTCGTCTCGATCACGGCGTCGAGCAACATCCACGTCGAAGGCTTCCGTCTCACCGGCGGTGGGGGCTCGACCGACACGTTCCGCTGGTACGGCGGTGGTGTGCACATCGACTCCGAGTCGACCGACGTGGCCATCGTCGGCAATCGCATCGACTCGAACGCCGTCGACCACGGCGACAACCCGCAAGAGACCTTCGGCGGCGGCATCGCGAGCTACGGCAACGAGATCTCGATCATCGGCAACGTCGTCGAGAACAATCGCGCCGGTCGCGGCTCGGGCATCGCCACGACCGGGAAGGCGACGATC
This sequence comes from Actinomycetes bacterium, assembly GCA_031362415.1. Classification (GTDB taxonomy): domain Bacteria; phylum Actinomycetota; class Acidimicrobiia; order IMCC26256; family VFJJ01; genus VFJJ01. The sequence goes on from JANLSK010000095.1 coordinate 39,569, forward strand.
CAGGGCAACACCGTGAAGGGGAACGTCTCGGTGGGCGATCACGGCGGTGGCCTCTACGTTTACGGCGAGGTGAGTGTCCTCGGCAACCACATCGAGGGCAACAGCGTCGGCGAGACACTCGGCTACGGCTGGGGCGGCGGCATCATCGTCTACGGCGACGAGACGACAGCCACGCTCCAAGGCAACGTGGTCACCGGAAACTTCGCGGTCGCGGCTGGTTCCGGGGTGTTCATCGACGACGGAGCCGACGCGATGTTGATCGACGAGCTCTACTACGCCAATGCGTGCCCCCTCGATGGCGGGACCGAGATGCTGGTCGACTCAGGCGGGGAGACCCCCACGGTGGCAGACCTCGTCAACGTCACCATCGCCCAGACCGACTGCCCGAGCTCGGGCAACGGCGGGGCGCTCCTCGCCGCGATCTCCGAGGCTTCCGATGCGCCGTGCGAGGTCACCGTGACGAAGTCGATCTTCTGGGGCAACGGAGGAGACGATCTGAAGTCGCTCGGCTGCACCGTGACGGTCACGAACTCCAACATCGAACAAGCCGTCGACGGCGGGGGCAACATCAGTGTCGACCCGATGTTCGTCGATCCAGCCAGTGGGGACTTCTCGCTCGACCCGGCGAGCCCCGCAGTGGGTCTGGGTGCCACCGAAAGACCACCGTCATGATCCGCGGGAACCGACGCCGAACGATCGCCGCCGCGCTCGCGATCGCAGGGGTGACGCTCGCCGTCGGACTTCCGCCCCAGACCGCCGGCGCAGTGCCCGACCTCGTCGCGTTTCCGGGCGCGGAGGGATTCGGAGCCGCCGCGACCGGCGGCCGCGGCGGCGACGTGATGATCGTCGACACGCTCGAGCCGTTCGGCCCGGGTTCGCTGGGTGAAGCGCTGTCTCCCGACGATTGCCGACCCCGGACTGTGGTCTTCGCGGTCAGTGGCGTCATCGAGGTCCCAGGCCCGAAGTACGACATGGAGCTGCGCTGCGGCGACGTCACCATCGCCGGGCAGACGGCGCCGGGCGCCGGGATCACGATCCACGGCCGCGTCGACGGATACGGGGCCGGGGGAAACATCATCATCCGCCACGTCCGCTTCCGGCCTCCGCCGATCAGCGACGAAGAGGGTGCCGTCGACGATCTCGCGAGCAGGTACGACGCACTGCAGTTGGGGGCCAACCCCAACACGATCCTCGATCACCTCTCGCTGTCGTGGGGCAGTGACGAGACGCTCGACATGTACGAGTTCTCTCCCGACTCGACGGTGCAGTGGACCACGATCGAGCAGTCCAACCCCGAAGGCGTGGAGCCGTCGCACAACGACGGGCTGATCGCCGGCCCGGACAGCCCCCGGTTCACGGTGCATCACGTGCTCTTCGCCCATCACGAAGCTCGCTGCCCAGCGCTCGCCAGCGGGCCGATCGAGCTGATCAACAGCGTCATGTACGACTGCCAGGATGCGATGGTCCACCACAACCCCGCGTCGGGTGAGTTCCACATCGCCGGCAACACGTTCATCCAGGGCCCGAGCCACGAAGAGTTCACGCCGATGTTCTTCGACGACGAAGACCCCGGTGGCACCACGTACTGGCTGTACCAGAACCAGATCACCGCACCCGGCCAGTTCGAGGGCATCGTCGACGACATCTCGACCACACCCCTCGCCGAGGCGGCGTTCTCCGCCGGAACCGATCCGAGCCAGGTCATCTCGCAGCCGACGGACTTCAGCGCCGAGGTGGCGACGCACCAGCCGGTCACCATGCAGACGCCAGGCGACGCCTACGAATCGGTGCTCACCTCAGCGGGCGCGTTCCCTCGCGACGAGATGACCACCGAGACGATCAACGATGTGCGCACCGGTGGTGGCGACTGGACGCCGAATCCGCCAGAGAACCTGATCGCCGGGTTGACCCCAGGACAGGCGCCGGCCGATGCCGACGCCGACGGGATGGCCGACGCATGGGAGTCCGACAACGGGCTCGACCCGGCGAACGGCGACGATCACGCCACCGTGATGCCGTCCGGGTACACAGCCATCGAGGAGTACGTGAACGGCCTGTCCGACGAGCTCGTCGGCGCCGCCCCCGTCGCCGCGCCGGCCGGCACCGGGGCTGTCGACACCGCGGAGCCAGCTGACGGCGCGTCAGCCCCGGTCCCGCCAGCGGGCGAACCCGATGGCACGTCCGGCACCGACGCTGAAGAGAACGATGACGGCGCTGCAGCCCCGGCGGGGTCGAGCGACGGTACGGCGGCCCCGGTGGCGGCGACCGGCGGCAACTCCAGCCGCGACACCCTGGCCGTCATCGCGTTGGTCATCGCCACCGTCGCGCTCGTCGTTGCCGGTTTCGCGCTCCACGCTGCGAGCCGCCGCCCGACCGCTCGGGTCGCGGCGCCCGCGTCGTGGACCCATCCGCAACCTCCTCCACCTCCTCCACCTCCGACCAACCGATGAAGGGCACGATCGTCTATGAGCTCCCCCTCGCCTCCGCCCGTCGCACCAACACCGAGCGATCCGAGATGAATACGACGTTCCGTCGCACGCTCGCGCTCGTCGGCGTCTTGGCGCTCACGGCCGGGTGCGGCAGCTCGTCTCCCGATGGGCCCGCCTCCCCCGCCGACTCGACGGCCTCGACGGTCGACTCGGCGGCCTCGACCACTGACTCGACCACTGACTCGACGGCCTCGACGGTCTCGACGGTCTCGACGGCCGACGCTGCTGCCCCCGAGACCGACCCCGGCGCAGCGCCCGTCACCGAGCTCCGAGAGGGGCCCGTCAGCGTGATCGCGCTCGGCGACAGCCTGACCGCCGGCGAGGGCGACGATTCCGGGCTGGGCTTCGTGGGACGGCTGACGGAGTCGATCGATGCGGCCCCGGGCAGGTCGGGCTCGTCGCTGACGAACTTCGGCGTATCGGGCTGGCACAGCACCGGGATGGTGGACGGCCAGGACGGCTCGCCAGGTCAACTGGGGGCTGCGCTCGCAGAGGTGGAGGCAGCCGTCGCCGCCGGTAGGGCCGTACTGGCCACCGTGCTGATCGGTTCGAACGACCTCTGGTACCTCTACGACTACGGCTCGCCCGAGGGAACGACACCGGCCGAGGAGGACGCAGCAGAAGAGACGTTCCGGGCGAACCTGGACCGCACGGTGAGCGAACTCTCCCAGGCAGGAGCGGTGGTGGTCCTCGGGTTGCCCGACGACCAGTCGCTGCGTCCCTGCTCGCTCGACATCAGCTACCTCAACAACTACCTACCCAACGTCACCGTCGAGGAGATCCCGCTGATGTCGGCCATGTCCGTACGCCTCGACCGGGTCGTCGAGGAGGTCGCCGCGGAGCATGGGGTGCGAACCGTCGACACCAACGCGCCGTTCTGGGCCGACGAGTCGAAGATGGCCTCGGACCTGATCCACCCCAACGGCGACGGCTACGCCATCCTCGCTGGACTCTGGTTCACGGCCATCCAGGACCTGCTATGACCAAGCGCCGGCGGGCCGCCGTCGAGCGCCGCCACCGACCTCGCGGTCCCTTCAGCGTTTCTCGGCTCGAAGGGCTCAGGAAGGACGCATCGCCGAGCCGAGCCATCGGGTCTGTTCACCCATCTTGACCAGGTGCTTTCCGTGGGCCGCCTGGGGATCGAACCCAGTACCTGCGGATCAAAAGTCGAAGCAAGCCCGTGCCGACGGGTGCTACCGCGTCCTATCTGTGCTGCTCAGTCTACACGCGCGTCCATCTGGTGATGTCTGATATCGCCTCCGGCGGGCACTGCGATGTTGCGCGAGAAATTACGCGCCGAATCCGTCCCCGTTGTTCATCGGTTGGCGCAGATTTTGCCGTCGTCTTGCCGTCGTGCATCTGGCTTCTTGCCATCGCTTCCGTACCGTGCGCCATGCCAGGTCGGGGTGGCACGACAAGGGTCGTACACCGACCGACGTGAACAGCCTGCGCCCGCGTAGCACGGAGAGAAAGTGGCATCTGATGGATGGTCCGGCGATCGAGCTGCGGGGCGTGCGGCACCGCTATGACGACCTTGAGGTGTTGCGCGGTATCGATCTCGCGATCGAGCACGGTGAGATCTTTGGGTTCCTCGGCCACAACGGAGCCGGCAAGACGACGGCGATCAACATCTTGACGACGTTGATCGTGCCGACCTCGGGGAGCGCGCGGGTCTGCGGGTATGACGTGGTGACGCAGCGCAGCGACGTGACCCGGTGTATCGGGTATCTGCCGTCCGAGGTCCGTATGTACGCCCATTTGACGGCGGCGGAGAATCTCGAGTTCTTCGGGAAGCTCTCGGGAGTGGCCGAGTCCCGCCGCGCGGTGGCCGAGACCCTCGAGTATCTCGACTGCTCTGACCTCGCGCAGCGCAGGGTGGGCTCGTTCTCGACCGGGATGCGTCAGCGGATCGGCATCGCGCAGGCGGTGTTGCATAGGCCGAAGGTCCTGTTTCTCGACGAGCCGACCGCGGGCTTGGATCCGCTGGGGGTCCGGCAGTTGCGCGAGACGATTCTGCGGCTCAACCGGGACCTGGGGATGACCGTGTTCATGAACACCCATCAACTGAGTGAGGTCGCCAGGGTCTGCACGACGATCGGGGTTCTGAATCACGGTGAGCTGATCTACAAGGACTCGATCGCCGAGACCACCCGGCGTTTCCCCGACGAGGCTTCGCTGGAGGACATCTACGCGCGTATGGAGGATGTAACGGCATGATCGCCACCATCGCGGCGCATCAGGTGTTGTCGCTGCGCCGCCAGCGGATCTTCATGGCTCTCCTGGGCACGCTGTTGGTCATGACCGCATTGGCGGGGCTGCTCGGATGGTCGAGCCATCGGACGATTGTGCGGGTCTATGACGAGGCCGTAAAGATCTTGGCTGCTGATGGCAAGCCGGCACCGCCCAATCCGTTCGAGCTGAAGCCGGCGCTGTCGTTGCTGTCGAACATGGCCATCTACATCCCGTTGATCGGGGCGCTGCTGGCGTTGGTGTTGGGGCATCTGAGCATGGCCGATGACCAGACCGATGGTGTCGGCCGTCTGATCTTCACTCGTCAGGTATCGCGACGGAGCTACGCGCTGGGCAAGATCCTCGGCGCTGCTGGTGTGCTCGCAGTGATTCTCGCGGCCTGTCTCGTGGTGAGCGCCGTGTCGCTTCTGGTGGTCAACCGGGCGGTGCCGTCGGTGGGTGAGCTGGGACGCTTGAGCCTGTTCTACGGGTTGTCGTGGCTGTACCTGATGCTCTTCGCGCTGATCGGCATGGCCACGGTCTTGATGGCCCGGCGACGGACGCTCGCGCTGCTGTCCGCGTTGGGGGTCTGGATGGTCCTCACCTTCGCCGTGCCGCAGTTCACGTCTGGTCTGCGCCCTACCTCGTCGCTCAACCCGGTCAGCGAGCCGGTGAGCACCTCGCAGGCCTTCTTCGACGTGACCGCCCAAGCTCGACCGTTCTCGGTGAGCGAGCAGTACAAGGAGGCCAGCGCCCGGATCCTCGACACGGCGATACCCGAGCCGACGTCGAAGACGATTCGGCGGGTCCTGCCGATTGCAGTGTTGCTCTCGGGGGTGGGGGCTCTCACGGCCGGGCTCGTCAGCCGACACGACTACTCGAGGAGCTCCTCCGGTGAATAGCTCAACCACACGCATCATCACCTTGGCCCGCCACGAGTACCGGGCCGCGGTCCGCAGCCGGGTCCTGATCGCTCTGATCGGCATCCTCGTCGCGGTAACTGTCGCCTCGGTGTACATCGCCGCAGCCGAGTACCGCAGCCAGCTCGCCGACTACGAGGCGTACCGCTCGGCCGCGGTGGCAGGCGGCATCAAGAGGATCGCGCCGTCGCCGCTGGTGCTGCTCTCGCTACTTCGCGGCGCAATGGAGTACATCGAGATCATCGGGGCGATCATCGCGATCGCGCTGGGATACCTGAGCGTCTCTCGTGAACGGGCGAACCGGACCTTGCCGCTGCTCCGTTCGAGACCCGTGACATCAGGTGAGCTCACCGGGGGCAGCATCCTGGGGGCGTTGGCTGTGATGGGCACGCTCATCGCGGTGACCGCCGTCGTCGCCGTGGTATGTCTCGGTCTCATCGGCAAGGACTGGGTCAACGGCTCCCAGGCCTTCCGACTGCTGGTGGCCTATCTGGCTTCGATCGTCTACATGGGGGTCTTCTACTGCTTGGGGGCCATGGTCACGGCCCGGTCCCGGATCGCCTCCAACGGCTTGATGGTCGCGCTCGGTATCTGGCTCGTCGTCGTGCTCATCCTGCCCCAGTTCGGTGACACCCTCGACGCCGACAACCAGGTCCCCGGAGGGCTGTTCAAGACCCTCACCATCGACCGGCCTCAATCGCTGCAGATCCTGTCGCATTTCGGGACCTACGAGTTCATTCGTACCGGCCTCGAGGAGCTCTCCTTCGCCAAGCACTACGAACGCTTCGTGTTTGCCATGACCGACGTGAAGGCGAACTACCGAGGTTTCACGCTCTCGCAGCTGTTCCACGAGAAACGCAACGACGTGGCCTGGATGATCTTCTACGCCGTAGCGCTGGGCGCAGGTATCAGGCGCAGCTTCCACCGGCAACCAACCATCCCCATCGGAGGATCCTCATGACAACCCTGAGGCCCATTGACCGCCGTTCCGTGACCCTGCGCCTGGGCTCGGTCCTCGCCGTCGCCGGCTTGGCCCTTGCCGGCTGCGGAGGCAGCTCGTCCAAGGGAACAGCCACCGCCACACCGGCCAGTACCTCGACCCCGGCCGACGCGGGCGCGACCGGTAGCACCGCAGCCGGCGGGACCGGTGTGGCCGACACCTCGCAGGTGCTGCCCGTGACCGACAACCCCATCACCAACGCTTCCACCGTCGAGGCCTTGACGATCGACTCGATCCTGGTCGAGAACAACGTCGACCCGGCAACCGGTGCAGATGCCGGTGATCATCTCGAGATCGCGCTCAGCAACACCGGCTCGGCCGAGCTCTCGGCCTTCGAGGTTTATTACACATTCGCCGACCCCACGGCGAGCATCTCAGAGAGCTACTACGCCCAGCTGCCCGACTCGTTCACCATCCCCGCCGGCGGCACGCGTGTCGCGCACTTCGACGACACCGACGCGGCCGATCATTTCCCGGTGAACAAGTTCAGCCTCTACTACACCTCGACGAACGCGCTCGACATCAGCGTCACGGTCAGCGCCTCCGACGCCGCCGTGCAAACAGCGACGGTGGTCAAGGATGTCGGTGGCGCCGAGGTCCCGGGCGAATAGCCCCGTGAGCCGAGCTCGGTCCGGCTGCGGGAGGCGCCATGCATGACGGTGCCTCCCGCAGTCCGTACCCTCACAACGTGATCTCACGAGAAACGCCATCGGTACTCATCGTCGAAGACGACGAGGGCATCGGCAACGGTCTGGTTCGGGCCTTGAGCGGCGAGGGCTACACCGCGATCTGGTGCCGCGATGGCTCCGAGTCACTGCGCCAACCGTTGGGGGAATTCGACGTCATCCTGCTCGACCTCGGACTGCCAGACATGGACGGCCTGGACCTGTGCCGGACGCTTCGGCGTGACCAGCCGCTCACGCCGATCCTCGTGCTCACAGCCCGAGGGTCCGAGACCGACATCGTGGTCGGGTTGGATGCCGGCGCCGACGACTACCTGGTCAAGCCATTCCGACTGGCCGAGCTGTTCGCCCGGCTTCGGGCGCTGACCCGCCGCCGGACATCGGCCGGTCAGGGGGACGAGGCGACGCGGCTGACGGTGGGCGATCTGACCGTCGACGTTTCCGCTCGACGCGTTCATGTCGACAAAGCCGAGATCGAGCTGCGACCGAAGGAGTTCGATCTACTCGTGGTCTTGATACGCAATGCCGGAAATGTCGTGACCCGCGAGCGCGCTATGGAACTCGTCTGGGACGAGCACTGGTTCGGCTCCACGAAGACCCTCGACGTGCACATCGCTGCGTTGCGCCAGCGCCTCGGCGAGAGCGGCCCCGAGGGCAGCCGGATCTCGACGTTGCGCGGGGTCGGGTACCGGCTCGACCTCCCGACAGACAATGGAAGGTCTGCGTGAGGAGACGGCTGCTCACGGCGATGCTGCTCGTCGCCGCAGTGGCTGTCGCCGGGTTCGGGGTGCCATTGGCCCTGTCCGTACAACGGCTCTACCGCGATGAAGCACTCCTGGTCTTGTCAGAGGAGGCCGCGAAGGCCGTCGTAGCGGTTCCAGGTTCATTCGCTCGAGACAACGATCCTCCTGAGCTACCCGAACCCGCCCGAGACGTCGTCGTCGCCCTCTACAGCATCGACGGTCAGCGCCTCCAGGGAACGGGGCCGGATCGAGCGGATATCGCCGTCGAGGCTGCGCTTCGGGACGGCGCGGCACAGCGTCACAGCAACCGGGACGAGCTCGTCGTCGCCTTCCCGATCAGCGAGGAAGAGGCAGTCGTCGGGGCCATCCGCACCAGCATCCCTTCCGATGTCGTGACCCGACGTACCCACCGCACCTGGGCCGGGATGGCCGCCCTGGCCTTGGGTGTCCTCGTCGCTGCTGGGCTGCTCGCTGCGCGACGCAGCCGCAGCCTGACCCGGCCGTTGGCGCAGCTCCGCGCCGATGCCGACGTGATCGGAGGCGGAGGAGAGATACTCGTCAGACCCCGTAGCGGAGTGGTGGAGATCGATACCGTCCATTCGGCGCTGGCTCAGGCCGCGACGAGGCTCAACGCCGCGCTGGCCCGGGAACGATCCTTCAGCTCCGATCTGGCCCACCAGCTACGAACGCCGCTGGCATCGTTGCGATTGCGTCTCGAGACCGACCAGTTGCGTGACGGGCACGATGCGCCGTTACTAGCCGACACCCTCCGCGACTTCGATCGCCTCGAGCGGACCATCGACGATCTCCTGGCCCTGGCCCGCGACACCGACCGGGAACGCGAACCCCATCCCCTCGCAACCTCGCTGCGCGACGCCGCGAGTCGGTGGGAGCCGAAGCTGGCCGAGATGCGGCGCCGGCTGATTCTCGACATCGAGCCGCACATGCCGTGGGCCGACGCCAGCCCAGCCGCGATCCGCCAGATCCTCGACGTGCTCATCGACAACGCCATCACCCACGGCAACGGTGACGTGACCCTGTCGGGCTCGCGCCTCGGGCAGGGTGCCGTGTTCGCCATTGCCGATCACGGTGATGTCACCGTCGACCCGCACGAGATCTTCGTCCGCCGCAGTATTGAGGCCGCTGGTTCAGGGATCGGTTTGGCGCTGGCCCGCCGACTGGCCGAGGCCGAGGATATGCGCCTTGTGCTCGCCGATCCCGGCCCCGGCGTCGTTTTCCACCTGGTTTTCGGAGGCCGTAGCACGGTCAGGCAGACCCAGAACGACATCACGAATCGGGTGAGCTGAGCCCGAGCGCCCGGATAGCGCACAGGCCCAACAAAGGCCCAATATCAGCTCTTTGAACGAGTCCTGATCAAGGACGGGGACGGGGTTATTCGGGGGTCATTCGTCGGCGTCGAGGAGGATCAGTGAGAAGGTCGTCGGTTGACGGTGTGTCACGAGGAGACGGCCGCCTTCGGCTTCGGCGATGGAGCGGGCGAGGGCCAGGCCGATGCCGTTGTTGGTGCCGTGGCCCCGGCGGAACAGCTCGTCTTCGGTGCCGGCGAGCAGGCTCGAGCCTTCGTCGGTGACGTCGATCGCGGCGCCGCCGGTGATCGTGCGGGCGGTGAGTGTGATCGTTCCGTCGCCGTGGGTGAGCGCATTGTCGATGAGCACGTCGAGGATCTGGTCGACGGAGGCTCGAGAAGCGCGAACGGTGATGTGGGCGATCTCGTCGGTCGTGATGGTTCGGGACTGCCGCACCGCGCGACCGGCCCACCTGATGGTTGATGACTCGACGGCCTCGTCGAGGGCGCTGGTCGAGCTGGCGGGGATGGCGTCGCGGGCGAAGGCGAGCAGGTGCGCGACGGTCTCTTCGATCCGTTCGAGGTCGCCGAGTGCCGATGACGTGATCGCCCGGCTCTGGTCGCTCTCGAGGGCCAGCTCGAGCTTGAGCCTGAGGCCGGCGAGGGGCGTGCGGAGTTGATGGGAGACGTCGGCGCTGAAGCGCCGCTCGCGAGCGAGTGCTTCGTTCACTCGCTGTGATCCGTCGGCGAGCGTCGCAGCGAGCAGGTCGATCTCGTTGACACCGACAGGTTCGTGATGCCCCAGGACACCGCCATGACCGAGCTGCGATGCTGCGATGGCAAGGTCGGTGACGGGACGGCTCAGGCGGCGGGCAACGCGACGCGCGATCAGCCAGGCTGTACCAATGGCAACGGCGCCCGCGGCGGCCATGCTCAGCCAGGCGAGCCGGGCACGACTCTCGGCCCCGGCAAGTGACTCACTCAGGCGGAGCACCGCGACAACGGTTTCGTTCTCATCGGTGATGGGTGTGGCGACGACGATGAGCCCCTCGGTCGTCGACGACGTCGATCCCCGTGTCGCTGCGACAACGGCCGCGTCGGCTTCGGGTGGACCGACTCCATAGACGAGTGTTCCAGCGTTGTCGTAGATCGCGAATGGTGGCGGTGCGTCGGGCTCAAAAGCCAGCGCGGCGAGCTCGGCCGGATCGATCGGGAGGTTGATCTCGGTGAGGGTCTCGGCTGCGGCAACGTGGAGCTCGACCACCTCGGAGTCGAGAATCGAACGCTCGGCGATGACGGCAAGGGGGATCCCGAGGGCGAGGAGAACGAAGGCGGTGACTCCGACGATCGCGGTGGTGATGCGGCGTTTCATAGGCTGGGACTTCATCGATCGTGGCCTCATGGACGCGGTTTCATGGGGCGACGAGCCGGTAGCCGACACCTCGGACGGTGACGATATCGATCGCGCTCCCGAGCTTGCGTCGTAAGGCGACGATATGCATGTCGACGGTCTTGGTGGAGCTTTCCCAGTGGAGGTCCCAGATGTCGGAAAGCAGGCGCTCCCGGGTGACGACCCGCCCGGCCTCGCGCGCGAGGTAGAGGAGAAGTTGGAACTCGCGTGGCCGGAGCTCGACGGGGACACCGTCGACCGTGGCTGTGTAGGCCGCCGGCTCGATCCGGAGTGCACCGATGTCGATCGGGGACTCAGGATCGACGACGTCGCTGCCGCGGAGGTGGGCTCTCAACCGGGCGAGGAGGACGCTCATCGAGAACGGCTTGGTCACGTAGTCGGTGGCTCCGGCGTCGAGCCCGACCACCACGTCGATGTCGGCGTCGCGTGCCGTGACGAGGATGATGGGCAGGTCTGCATGGCGTTCACGGAGCCAGCGACACAGGGTGAACCCATCGACGCCGGGAAGCCCGGCATCGAGCAGGACGAGGTCGGGGGTCAGATTCTCGAGCGCATCGGATGCAGTCGTGCCGTCGGTGTGCCACGTCACGCGATAACCGTGAGCTTCCAACGCATCGCTCATCGCGGTACCGATCGAGCTGTCATCCTCGACGAGCACGACATGACGGGCCGGGCGCGCCGCTGTCGTGCTGCTGGTCTTGTTCATGCTCTTCCAGTCTCGTCGGGAGTCATGGGGAGACGTGCACCGAAGACAGTGATGCCGTTCGCCGGAGAGGCGAACGGCATCACTGCTTCACCCGCCGGCTCGAAAGAGCCGGTCACCCCGGGATCTCAGGAGCGCACGGCGGTCGTGGCGGCGAGCTCCTTCTTCTGCGACGAGGTCATGGTGACGACGACCCCGAGGATGGCAGTGAGGAAGAAGATGCTCGTGACAGTGGTCCCCAGCCCGAGCCCGCCGTCGGCCCGAGCCTGCGAGAGGAGATCGCCCATCGAAGCGCCGAGCGGCCGGGTGAGGACGTAGGCGGCCCAGAAGGCGGCGACGCCGTTCAAGTTGAGGTGCCGGTAGGACACCCCGACGAGCCCGATCATGGCGATGAAGAGGATGACCGAGTTGAAGTAACCGATGCTCAGGCCTTCGGCGAGAAGGTCGCCAGCGGCGGTGCCGAGCGCGAAGGTGAACAGGATCGCCAGCCAGTAGAACGCCTCACGCTTGATCGTGGTGATCGAGTGGATCGACAGGGTCTTCTCATTGGCGTACCAGATACCGAAGGTGGCGAGCATCGCGGCGCCGAACACGGTCGTGCACGCCACGAGGCTGACACCCATGTTGTCGACGAGGTTGTCGGTGATGAGCGTACCGACGATGCTGATCAGCACGACCGAGAGCCAGTAGATCCCCGGGATGTAATGACGGGCCTTGAACTGGAACCCGAGCGCAACCGCGAGCAGACCGCTCATGATGAACGTGGTCCCCGTGAGCCCGATGTTCAGGTTCGTTGCCAGGAAGTCGGCTGCGGTCTCGCCGACGGTGGTGGCCAGCACCTTGATGATCCAGAAGAACAGCGTGACCTCGGGGACCTTGCTGAGCACCCGCTTGAGATCGGGACGGCGGCCGTGGACGTTGTCATGAACGGTGATGGTGTCGCGGGTTGTGGTCGTGAGAGCGGGCATTGGTTTCTCCGTTGTGTTGGTCTTTGTTCGGTGTCTGCACCGTACGGAGGGGTCGGTCATCGTATTGGTGGCCGTGGTTCAACGGTGGGTAAACCGTGACGGGACCGGTTCAGACCGGGATCACACCGCGTCCCATGAGCAGGTGTAGCCGCGTTGGCTGGGCTCCGGGGTTAGTCACGACAGCCGCGGCGACCACAGCCGAGGTGGTGACGACCAGCCTGACCCATCCAGCGAACGCCGCTGGTTGGAGCGTGCTCGAGCTGAGCTCGAGTGCGACCGCGGTCACACATGTTGCCCATGGGATGCGATCGGGTCTTTGCCAGAGTTCCCACATCAGGACGGCCAGGGTGAGCCCTGCGCTGTAGTAGTGGTGCACGCCCGGATCGATCATCGGCCGGAAGCCCAGCCCGGCCATCACGACCGCGTGTGGTCTCCCTCGCCTGACAGGGAGGCCGGCGACGAGGAGACCGACGATGATCTGGGTCGGGCGAACCAAGCTCGGTGTTCCCAGAGAGCTGGCACCCAGGACGCGAAGTGCTGACGAGGCCGCGTTGTGGATCTTGAACGTGCCGGCCGCGGTGATCGTCGTGGGAGCGTCGAGAACGAACGGCAGCCAGGTGAGCCCCACTCCCGCCGAGACACGGCCGTGCCGCATGTGAGCAGCACCGGCCACGATCGGCGTGAACGTCCTGACAACCGGAACGAACCGGGCGACGACCACGGCGCTCGGGCTGCGACGTTCGAAGAAATCTCGGGCGTGGGCGAGCTTGGCCGGGCTGAACAGGCGGCTGCCCGGTCGCTGGAACATCGACGGCCCGACACGTCGACCGAACAGGTAGCCGACCTGATCGCCCGCAACCGCGGCCGCGAAGACCACAGCCGCAGTGATCGGCAGCGCAGGTAGAACATGCCCACCTGCCTCGTCCAGCTCGGGGCCTTCGTTGCCACCGTCGCTGTCAGCTCGGGAGTCCCGTAGGCGTTGTGGTGGCGGTCGAGGCGGGCGGCGGCGTGGTCCCACTGGTCGGCTGCTTTAAGTATTGAGCGGTGCTGTACGGATTGCAGCGGATACTGGCGGACAGGAGCGGATTCAAAGAAATTCGAGGAATCGCCGAGGCAGGAGACGCCGACGAAGCGCACTCCGCGCCAGCCAGCACCTCGCCCAGCGCCCTCGGACCAGCCCCCGCCTCGCCCGTCCTCAGGTCGCGTGCATCACCGACACCCGCTCCCGATTGGATTCGCGCATGAGGGCCTCAGCGGACGGGGCGAAGCGGTCGACGCCTCGAGCCGGCGCGCTTACGACGTCGCGTCAGGTCGACGAAGCGCGTCTCCAACAACGACCGCGGCGTGCTCGTCGGCCCGCTGGGTTCGGTGGCGTAGATCTTCATCGTGGTGGTTCCGTCGATGTGCCCGAGCCAGGCGGCGACCGTGGGCACGGGCACACCGGCGTCGAGAAGCTCCGTGGCATGCCAATGCCGAAGATCGTGGAGTCGAACCGTGGTGGATGAGCCAGCGACACGTCGGGCGCGTCGCCAACGGAAGTTCACGACATCGGGTCGCCAGGCGCCTGCCCCCATGGGATCGTGGGTGAACATGAAGCCGCTCCGGCGCTCCTCGGACGAGCAGCTGACCGCATCGGCGAAGCGGACGGCTTCCAACCAGCCGGCTCGGAGAGCGGCGATGGTGTCGTGGTCGAGGGTGAGGTTCCTCGTCGAGCGGGTCTTGGTGGGCGATCGCCCTGAACCCCGGGCAAGACCTGGTAGGTCCGTTCGATCGTCAACCGGCCGGTCTCGAGGTCGACGTCGCTCCACCGGATCCCGCACGCCTCCGATCGGGGCACTCCCGTGGCCGCGACCACGAGCCCACGATCACTCAGCTTCGTGTACAGGGCGTCGAGGTCACGGGCCGTGATCTTCGAGAGCCGCATCCCGCCGAGCACCGGGATGATCTCCCGATTATTGTACCGCTGGTAGTTGTAGAGGGTGGCGTGAGATCGCCCAAGCGTCCGGAGGTGCGCCATCCACAGCTCGAAGAGCTCTGCGAGCGTCGGATCGTCGATCCCGACCTTCCCGCTGGCGACCTCGACCTCGAGCCGGGAGAGCGCGGCCCTGGCCTCGCGCTTGCTCGTCGTCCGCACCGTGCGGATCACCCGGCCATAGCGCCCCGTACCCGGGTTCCGTCCCGTCGAGACGATCAGCTCCCAGTTTCCCGTTGACCGTTGCCGCATGGTGCCCATCGAACCCGTCCTCGAGATTCGCGGCAGATTCGCGGCACAGACCCTCCATCCGTTCCTCCGCTGGCTCGTTCATAGCTCTTGAACAGCTGCTTTTTCCGTGGGCCGCCTGGGGATCGAACCCAGTACCTGCGGATTAAAAGTCCGTTGCTCTACCAAGTGAGCTAGCGGCCCCGAAGACCCGAGGGTACAGCCGCCGCGTGGCCGAGTGTGGGGCCGATGGCGCCCCGGGCGGTGGGGATCGGAACGCGGGGGAGGAATCGGCTGGAGTTCCGAGCACCCGCGCCTGCTACGATCCGGCTGCCCTGCAGGCACACCAGGCCCCCATCGTCCAGCGGCCTAGGACACCGCCCTTTCAAGGCGGCGACGGGGGTTCGAATCCCCTTGGGGGTGCGAGGTTCCAGCAGTCCATAACACCGAGCAGCCGCAAAACCCTGCAGCCGCAACACCCAGCAGCCGCAACACCCAGCAGCCGCAACACCCAGCAGCCGCAACACCCAGCAGCACAGTCGTGAGCACCACCTGCTACACCAGCGTCACCCACACAAGGTCCTGTGGTGCAGTTTGGAGTGCACGCCGCCCTGTCAAGGCGGAGGCCGCGGGTTCAAATCCCGTCAGGACCGCTGACCACGCCTTCCCCTTCCGGGGAGGCGACGGTCGCCCGGCCGGGTAGCTCAGTTGGTAGAGCGCGCGCCTGAAAAGCGTGAGGTCACCGGATCGACGCCGGTCCTGGCCACCACAACATCGCTGGTCAGGGGCTGTTTTGCTCGCCTCGGCCGCCGGGTTCTGTCGCTGGTTGTCGGTTTCGTGCCAGATCCGTGCCAGATCTCTTCACGTTGGGTGCGTCGGGTGTGGTCCATCTCGTCACGGGGCGTGAACGGGAGGACGGACGCGACGCCGGCGACGACGGCCATCTCGGTGAGCCGCTGGGCGATCAGGCGGTCCCGCTCGCTCGTCGCATGTTGGTAGATCAGCGCGGCTCGGGGGCTGGCGTGGCCGAGGCGGGCCATGAGCTCTTTGGAGGCACCGGTCTGAGCGCTCAGTGCGCCGGCAGTGTGTCGGCACAATCATGAAAGCGGAGGCCCTCGAGCCCGCAGACACTGGGTAGCGGGGAGCCACACCCGGCCCCGGAGGTTGTTGCGTTCGAGCGGTAGGCCCTCTGGCGAGACGAACACGTAGCCGTCGGGATCGGGCCGGCCGTGGCGAGCGAGATGCTCTTGGAGCTCGACCACGAGTGGCGCCGGGAGGGTGACCCTGCGGATGCCGGCCTTGTGTCGCTCGGTGACGCCGAGGTGCCGGGCGACGGTCGCGATGCCGATCAGTGCCGGGAGCTGTGTCGTTTTCTCATCCATCACGTACCACAAGGGACCATCGCAGGCGCCGTTCCGGGCAGGCAACCCGAGCGGTAGGTGCAGCAGCAGGTGAAACAGAAAGGTGCAGCCGTAGGTCACACCGCGGTCAGCCAAGCCCGGAGGGTTCCCGGGCCCAGGGCCAGGCGGTGCCGAGACCAGCGGCATCGGGCCGTGATCCCGAGCAGCTGCGGACCGCAGCCGGCGTCGAGGTGCAGTGCTCGGACCGAAGCCGGGAACGGCCTGTCTCGACGACGTCGAGCGACCGGGGCAACGCCCGTATGGGGACCTGCAGACGGCTACGGAGCGTGGCCGTTTCCACCTACTGTTGGGGAAGGTCCGCAGGACCTCCAGTGTGTCTCCACATCTTCGGTTGGCCGGGAGATGCTCGGGCCGGTCACGGTCTGTGATGGACGCGAGGTTCGGCGATGCGCCGCTTGTCGTCGTGGGCGAGGATGGGGTGATGGCGACGAGGTTGTGGTCGGTGGTGTTCGACGCGGCGGATCCGTTGACACTTGGACGGTGGTGGTCGACGGCGCTGGGCTGGCCGGTGACGTTCGAGGCGGCCGACGAGGTAGAGGTCTCATCGGGGATCGACGGTGTGCCGTCGCTCGTGTTCGGCACGGCGGCCGACACGAAGGTGGGCAAGAACCGAGTCCATCTCGACCTGGCCTCCGACTCGCCCGAGGCGATGACGGCCACCGTCCAGCGTCTGCTGGCTGCGGGCGCGTCGACCGTCGAAATCGGCCAGTCCGGTGTGCCGTGGGTGGTGCTCGCTGATCCGGAGGGCAACGAGCTCTGCGTGCTCGAACCCCGTGACCGCTACCGGGGCATCGGGGCGTTGGCAGCGATCGTTGTCGACGCGGCTGACCCGGCCGGGCTGGCCGACTTCTGGGAGCAAGCCGCCGGATGGTCGATCGGCTCCCGCAGCGACGACGGGGTATCGCTGTACCGGCCGGGCGGTCATCCCCCCGATCTCGACCTGGTCCGAGTGCCTGGTCCGAAGGCGGTCAAGAACCGGGTGCATCTCGATGTCGCACCGTGGCCCGACGATGACCGCGATACCGAGGCCGCCAGGCTTGTCGGCCTGGGTGCCACGATGATCGATGTCGGCCAGGGGGAGGTGACCTGGCGGGTGCTCGCCGATCCGGAGGGCAACGAGCTCTGCGTGCTCCGTCCCCGTTGAGCGCCACGATGTGGCCGACTCAGAGCGCTTCCTCGTCGGCGTCGAGCTCGGGCTCCAGGTCGTTCTTGGCCCTGGGCCCGTCCAGGATACTCGACCATGCCGGCGATGCACTCGTAACGCTCCCGGTGATGGCCGTCGGCGTCGGTCCAGGTGTTGTGGTGGAGCCGACCGATCACGCGACCAGTTTCGACATCGTGTCCGACAAGGCTTCCGTCGGGCCCCGTGAACTCGCGGAGCAGCACGGCCGAGACCACGTGTTGGTGCTCGTTCTTGGCCATTCCGGGAGCGTAACGATCCGCCCGTTCGGTCCTGCAGACATTTGGCGGGTCGCCGAGGTCGCATCAGCCATGCCGATGCGATCGATCCTCCCACGCCGACCACCTGAGTTTCGTAGTACAGTACGGTCGTGTGGAGATCCACCCTTCGGCCCGGTGGCATGGCGTTGCGGACGCCGACATGCTTCACGCCGTCGCCAACGCTCGGGCAGTTGAGGATGCCGGTGAAGATCCCGACCGCTGGCTCGTCGTTGGAGCCGACAGCACGGGGAATCTCCTGGAGGTCGTTGTGATGCTGACGGCGGAGGAGGAGCAGGTGATCATCCACGCCATGGCACTGCGCCCGAAGTACCGGAGGCTGCTGGAGCGATGACTGAGCGCATCCACGGGCACACGAAGTCCGGCACGCCGATCAACGACGAGCTGATCGAGGAGCTCGCCGACGAGGCCGAGCGCGGCTACGACGTCGACCAGCTCACCGCCCGGCGTGGCCGCCGGGGTCGACCCCGCCTGGGCGAGGAGCCGTCAACCGTCGAGTCGGTCCGCCTCGACCCGGAGCTGAAGGAGCTCCTCGTCCGGAGGGCCGAGGCTGAAGACGTGGCGGTGTCCGAGGTGATCCGCGAGGCGCTTCGGAGGCACCTCACGGTCAGCTGACCCCCGGTCACAGCGCGCTGTGAGCGTGCCGGAAGCGTGCCAGATACAACGGAGAACGGCGGTCATTCCCGGTGCATAGCGGTCCGCGAGCGAAACAGCGATTTCGCCGGTGACATGCGGCGATACCGGCTGACCTGGCCCCTCATCGATCGCGAACGCGGCGCTCTAGCTTTCTGAAAAGCGTGAGGTCACCGGATCGACGCCGGTCCGGGCCACCACGACATCGCTGGTCGCCAGTGGGAGCTGGCGCCGAGGGCCGAGAGAGTGTCCGGGTCGATCCCGCGAGGATCCCGCGGACGATTCCACCGTGATCAACTTCGAGCCCGCTGTGAGCTCCACCTCGTCGATCCGGCGCCACGCTCCGCGTCGCGCGCTTTTCAGACGGTTGGACCTTCATCAGCACTCGTGGTACAGGTTGGGACCCGGCGGATCAGGGGGCGGGCGTTGCGACCACTCGGACGCCGCACTCGAGATCGGGAGCGCGGGCGAGGCCGGCGTCGGCCGTGACGAGATCGCAGGCGAGCGCTTCGGCGAGCGCGACGTACGCGGCGTCGTAGGCGGTCACGTTGGCTCGCAGGCCGAAGGCGCGCCGCATCAGCCTGATCGTCGGGTAGCGACGCAGCGGGAGGGCTGTCAGGTCGTCGATGGCCGCCGAGAAGCGGGCATCGGTGAGGGTTCCTGCGAGCCACCGCTTGCGGAGCACCGCCACAGTCTCCACATCGGCGAGGTCGGGGATCGAAGCTTCGCCCTCCGTGGCCAGGAGGTCGCGGAGCAGTTGACCGACGGGTCCGTCGTCACCCACCACGTTGGCCAAGACTGAGGCGTCGACGACGATCACCGGCCGTCGCGCTCCACGATCACGTCTTCGACCGCCTGTGCAAGACCCACCCGACCGCCCTCGCGGCCGGCGATGCGAGCCAGGACTTCGGCCATCGTCGGCGTTGTCGCAACGCGAGTGAGCTCCGTTGTGAGGTACTGCTGGAGCGACTGCCCGGCGGCGGCGGCTCGCTTGACGAGCTGATCGTGGACGACCTCGGGCAGGTCCCGGACCAGGATGTTCGGCATGCTTACATTATGCTTGCACTTCGACGGGGACGCAACCCTGTTACTCCGGGCGAGCGCGAGAGGGCGAACTGGCTGACGCCGAGGTAGCCCGAGCGAAAACCCGCTTCGCTGTACGCCAGGTAGAACTCCCACATCCGCTTGAAGACCGGGTCGAAGCGGGCGCTCTCGATCACAGGCCAGTTCGCCAGGAACTGCGCGCGCCAGCATCGCAGCGTGGTCGCGTAGTGCGGGCCGAAGTCGTGGCGCTCAGCGACATCCAGCGACGTGTGGGCGTGAAGCGAGTGCTCGATCGCCGTGATCGAGGGAACGATCCCGCCGGGGAAGATGTACTTGTGAATCCACGTGTACGAGTTCCGAGTGGCGAGCATTCGATCGTGGGGCATGGTGATCGCCTGGAGACCGACTCGACCGCCAGGCCGGAGAAGCCGGTCGAGTGTGGCGAAGTACTCGGGCCAATGGTGGTGTCCGACCGCTTCGATCATCTCTACGCTGACGATGGCGTCGTAGCAGCCAGCCACCTCGCGGTAGTCGGCCAACAGGATGTCGACGCGATCGGAAACCCTTGCGGCATGGGTACGCTGGAGGGCAAGCTCACGTTGCTCACTCGAGAGCGTGATCGTCACGACGTGCGCTCCGCGCATGGCTGCCTGAATCGCCAGCTGTCCCCACCCGGTCCCGATCTCCAGGAGCTCGGTGCCGGGACCCACCGCCGCCAGGTCCAGTATGGCGTCGATCTTGCGGCGTTGTGCCGACGCCAGATCGTCGCCGTCGCCGTCGCCGAACATCGCTGAGGAGTACGAGAGAGTCTCGTCGAGGAACGATGAGAACAGCTCGTTCGACAGGTCGTAGTGGCGATGGACGTTGGCGCGAGCCTGCGTCGGTGTGGCCCGTTCGGTAGAAGGCTGGCGTCGCTCGACCAGCCGCCGAAGGCGTTGGAGGGGAAGCGGGATCAGGGCCTTGAGGTTCGCGGCGAATGGTGTGAGCACGTCGGCGAGATCCGTGCCGGCATCGACGTCCCAGTCTCCGAGCATGTACGCCTCGCCGAAACCGATCTTGGCATCGGCGCCGAGTCGAGCGAAGAACGCATCCGGACGGCGGACGACCATGCGCGGATCGTTGGTTGCCCCCGCGCCGAAGGTGGAGCCATCGGGGAGGACGATGCGCACAGGCAGTTCGGCGGAGGCACGCCGAAGGATCCCTCGGGCGATGGCCGCTCGCACGGGTGCCCGGGGAGCGGAGAGGAGATCCGGCCAGCGATGTGCGAGGTCGTGCGCCTGTGGCCGGAAGTCCACCGGCTCGTGAGACTCGGGATGACGAGATGTCGTCACGCCCGAGCGGACAGACCCACCGAGGAGCTCCATGTCGACGTTCACGAGACACCTTCCTGACACACGTGCTCGGGTCGCGGGACGATCGGCAGGCGTCGGAGCCACAGGCGAACGCCATGGAACCGGATCAGGGCCGACACCTTCTGGGTCATCAACGGCATTCGAAGCGCACACCGCACAATCGTGCGGTTCGAAGCGAGGCTCGGGACGCCGACGAAGCTGGCGTCGAAGACGCGGCGCTCGTCACGCTGGAGCGAGATGCTGACCTCGATGTCGTGGCGCGTGAGCACGAACCTCATGCTGTAGTTCCCGGTCACGTCGTTGAACGGCGACACGTAGAACGCCTTGTCGACGGCGGCCTCGTCGAGACGCGAGTCGGCCAGGGGATCTGGTGAAAGCAGGTAGGCGTGGCGCTCGCCGTAGGTGTTGTGCACCTCGGCAACGACCACGCGCAGGGTGCCGTCGGCGTCGAAGCACCAGAAGACCGTCAGCGGATCGAAGACGTGCCCGAAGACACGCGCATTGGCGAGCATGACGACCCGTCCACCGACACCGAGATTGACACCGCGCCGTTCGAGGAACCGTTCGACGTTGTGCTTGATATCGGGTGATGCGTCGGGTCCCGTCCCACCGAGATGATCACGAGCGTCGAAGCTCGCTATCGGGCGGAGATACCACGGGGGACACGGCAGATCGTCGAGGTCCACCAACCACTGGTACGCGCGGTGACGGAACTCGTCGCGAATCGGAGCGCGCCGAGCATGGGCGACGATGCCGTCGACGATCGCCGGCAAGATCGGGAGGTCCTGGGTCGTGGTCACCATCCGACACCGAGGACTCGTGCGGCCTCCACCCCTGACCGACACCCGTCCTCGTGAAAGCCCCATCCGTGATAGGCCCCGGCGAAGGCGGTGCGCGGATTCGAGATCGAGGCCAGCCGAGCCTGTGACGCGATGGCCGGTAGGTCATAGATCGGGTGCTCGTAGCTCATCGTTGCGATCACCCGGGCCGGGTCGATCCGTTCGCTGGCGTTGAGCGTCACCAGGTACTGCTCCGAACCGTCCAGGCCTTGGAGCCGGTTCATCCAGTACGTGACGATCGGGGCGTCATCGGGCCCGGTTGCCGATGGGACGAGGTAGTTCCACGAGGCCCGGGCCCGGGGTGCGGTCGGAAGCAGGCGAGCGTCGGTGTGGAGGATGGCTTCGCTCCGGGAGTAGCGGAAGGCCCCCAGGACCTCTTTCTCCTCCCGGCTGGCGTCGGCCAGCAGGCCGAGCGCCTGGTCGGCATGGGTCGCGATGACGACGGAGTCGAAACGGTCTCGGTGTCCGGCGGTGTCGTGTATCTCAACCCCGGTGTCGTCACGCAGCACGTTTCGCACGGCGTGTCCGGTGCGGACCTTGGGCACCCGCGCGGCGAGGGCATCGACGTAGGTGCGTGAGCCGCCCACCACCGTGTACCACTGAGGCGATCCGGTCAGTCGGAGCATCCCGTGATTGTCGAGGAACTGGAAGAGGTAGCGAGCCGGATAGTCCATCGCAGCGCCGGTGCCCATCGACCAGACGCACGACACCAGCGGCACGCTGTAAAGGTTCACGAATGCCTCCGAGAAGCCGTGCATCTCGAGGAACTCGCCGTAGGTGGTCTGGTCATGGTCATCGCTCTTTGCCAGGAACTCGTGCGCTCGCACGTGGAACCGCCGCACCTGGGTGAGCACCGACCAGAACCGCCGATCGAGGATCCGGCGCGACTGGGCGAAGACACCCGCCGCTCCCCGCCCACCGGCAAACTCCAGGCTGGTGCGCTCGTCACGGATGCTCATGCTCATCTCGGTCGGACGGGCTCGCACCCCGATATCGCCGAAGAGCCGTCGCAGGTTGGGATACGTGCGGTCGTTATGGACGATGAAACCGGTATCGACCGCGAGCACGGAGCCCCCGGGGTCGGTGACCGCATGGGTATGGGCGTGCCCGCCGAGACGATCGTCGGCTTCGTAGAGCGTCACCGAGTACTTCCCGGCGAGCAGGTAGGCGGCGGTCAATCCGGCGACGCCGGCGCCCACGACGGCAACCGTCGGACGGTCGCCCACGCGTGTCGTCATGGCCTGATCCCGTGGACCGAGCATCGAGGCCTACCCGGAGTGTCGAGGCGAGGAAGAGGCATACCGTTGAAGTACTTGTCGATTCCGCGATTTTCGGATGCAGACCGCTCGCGTCGGTCGACGCCAGGACGTGCTCGGTCACCGAGTCCGACGGGTGTCGTCACCCGGGAGCGGACGGGGTGAGGGTGCGTCTCGTCAGGGGGGCGTCAAGGCAGCCGGACATCATGCTCGGAACGAGCCTCGAGCTCGGCCCGAGAATCGTCGACGAGACCGGCTCCCAGACGATCAGCAGACACCTCCACGTGAGGGTCGCTCGTGGCGCCCCACGGGTTCGGAGAGTCGTCGACCACATCATCGGGAGTGGAGAGATCGATCGAGTCGTCGATCGTCCGCCCGACCGGGCCACCGTCAGCCGCTATGGGCGGAACGATCACCAGAGGCGACCCCGCTGCCCGCACACCGCGGGCTCGGGCGTCTTCTCGACGTTGCTCTGCCAGCTCCCACAGATCGACCGAGCGTCGGCGGGCGTCAGCCTCCGGTCCGATCTGGGGATCCATGGCCCTGGCAACGAGCTTCCCGTGCCACCGTTCACCAAGAAGGCCGCCGAGCACCGAGGCGACCACC
>JANLSK010000122.1:0-7505 GCA_031362415.1 Actinomycetes bacterium
TTGAAACCGTCGTTGTCGGTGGCCGCCCGCCATAGGTTGAGCATCGGGGGCGAGACCAGCCCTTCCGGCACACGTCCGTTACGGGCCGGGAGCCGGGGAACGAGCGGGGCGCGCCACTCGAGTTGGTCCCAGGCCACGAGATGACCGCGACGGCACCACCAGTGATCGGCACGCGCCTGCCACCGCACGCTGATGTGCACTTCGGCTGTCGTCTCGGGCACCACGCAGGGCAGGGCCACGGTGACGGCGGACCGGGGCGCGATCGGGGGGATCCTCAACCGGCCCCGCCGGGTGCTCCGGCCGTCGACCAGGAGCTCCCACCGTCCCGTGAGCCAGGCCGTGTCGGTGAACGACTGCCGGTTCTCGACCCGCAACCTGTCGGCCATCCTGGTGACCACGACCGGGCGATGGACCCAGGCCACCTCCGCGAGCGCGGGATGGGGTTCGAGATCCGCCGACACGAGGCCGTCAGCGACAAAGTTGCCGTCGTTGGGCATGTCGCCGAACTGGCCGCCGTAGGCGAGACGGACGGACCCGTCCGGCTGACGCTGTCGTAGGGCGTGGTCTTTCCATTCCCAGAGGAATCCACCCTGCAGTCCGGGCGTCGTGGTGATCACGTCCCAATAGTCGGCCAGCGACCCGTTCGAGTTGCCCATGGCGTGGCTGTACTCGCACATGATCAGGGGCCGATCGCCGACACCCGAAGCTCCGTACTCGCGTATCGCTGCGATCTCGGGGTACATGGGGCACACGACGTCCGTCGCCGCGCGCCCACCATCGACCCAACCCTCGACGCGGATCGCGTCCTCGTAGTGCAGCGGATGGGTGGGGTCGGCCCGGCGGATCCAGCCGGCGAGCGCGTCGTGGTTGGAGCCGTAGCCGCTCTCGTTACCCAGACTCCACATGATGATCGCTGCGTGGTTGCGGTCGCGTTGGACCATGCGAGCTCCACGCTCGAGCCAGGCCGTGCGGTAGCGGGGGTCGTCGCACAGGCTCTCGTTGTAGGCATGGCTTTCGATGTTCGCCTCCGCCACCACCATGAAGCCCAACTCGTCGCAGAGGTCGAGGAACGCGGTGTCGTTGGGGTAGTGCGACGTCCGGATGGCGGTGATGTTGTGCGCTCGCATGGCCACCAGGTCGGCCCGCATGCTCGCGATGTCGACCGCCGACCCGAGGTCGGGGTGGTGGTCGTGGCGATTGACACCGAAGATCCAGACGGGCGCTCCGTTCACGAGCAGCTGGCGTTCGGCTATCTCGACTCGCTTGACGCCGAGACGCTGCGTTTCGCGATGGCGCACGACACCCGACGGATCGCAGAGCTCCACCGCCAGCGTGTACAGGTGGGGCGTCTCGGCACTCCAAGCCTGGGCATCGGGCACGTCCCAGCGCCCTGACACGCCGTGCCCGGTGAACACGTACGGCTCGAAGAAGTGCGAGGGAACCTCGCCGATCTGGGGCGAGCCGACCGGACGGCCACCAGGATCGCGAAGGGTCGCCGCGACCGACCAGCCCGGAGTCGGCGAGCCTCCGAAGTCGACCGTCGTGACGCACTCGACCACACCGGCCCGGGTCGAGGGGTCGAAATCCGTCACGATCGGGAGATCGCCGATGTGCACCAGTGGGCGCGACTCGAGCCAGACCGACCGGTGGAGACCGGCCATCCACCACTGATCCTGGTCCTCGACGTAGCTGTGGGCGCTGTAACGGATCACCACGATCGTCAGCAGATTGGCCCCACGCCGCACCAGGCCCGAGACGTCGTACTCGCTCGGCAGCCGGCTGTCGGTGCCGTAGCCGACGAGCTCGTCGTTCAGGTACACGACGTGCACGCTCTCGGCACCTGCGACGTGCAGCACGGTTCGACGCTTCAGCCATGCTGCGGCAACATTGAACGAGCGACGGTAGACCCCGGCGGGGTTACGCTCGGGAAGCCGCGGCGGAGGCCCAGGGAACGGCATCTGCACGTTGGTGTAGTGCGGGAGGTCGACGAAGCCGCCGAGCGATTGCATCGTCCAGTTGCCGGGCACGGCGACCGTCACCGACCGCCGCCGCACTCCACCGATGGCCGCAGCCGGCACGGCGTCCGGATGCTCGAACATCTCCAGCGACCACGCGCCGTCGAGCAACGTCCGGGGGAAACCCGAAAGCGGCACGTGCATCGGGAGCCGATTGATCTGGAGCTGCGTCGGGTCGGCCCACGGCCGCAGGTGTCCGAGACGGGGAAGCATGGTCGGGGCTGCTCTAGCCGAGTTCCCTGAGTCGAGCGGCAACGTCCTCGGGAATCACCGGGTTGAAGTACTCCTCGCTGGCCACCTCGGCCCCGGCGATGAAGCGTTGGACGCCAGCAGCCCGCCACGGCGAGACGATCTCGACGTTGAACCATGCCCGGTCGAGATCGCCCTGGTCGAGCCGCATGCGATCGAAACGGACGCGCTCGACGCTCGATGGTCCTGCTTCCCGAACGTCTGACCCCGCCGAGATCGTCGGGCGCTGGTTGAGCCACATCATGTAGGGCAGCGGCATGCCGTACATGCGGTCGAGCCGAGCGAGAACGTCGATCAGGATGACCGCCAGCCCCGTGCGATCGTTGCTGCACATGGTGGGGAGATCGGCGATGCGCTCGACGGGAGCCATCTCGATGGCCACGGGAAACGTCGGGGCGAAGGGCACCCACGCTTTCCACCCGTCGATCTCGACGACGGCGCGATCGCCGGGTGCCGCGTCGGGAGCCCAGCCGCCGGCGAACCGGCGGGTCTGTCGATGCGGCACATGGTCGTAGGCGTAGATCTGGCCATGGGGATGGGCGATCGTCGCGCCCACCTCGGGGCCCCGATTCTCGAACACCAGCACGTAATCGACGTCGTCGCGCTCGCCCAGCGCGGCGGTGCGGTCGGCCCACAGGTCGACGACCTTCCGGGCACCCGCTACTCCGAGGTCGGCAAAGGTCGCGTCGTGCTCGGGGGTGTACAGCACGACCTCACACCGATCACCCGCCATCGCCGGCCAGCGATTGGTGAACGAGCGAACGTCGTACGGTTCGGGAGCCTCCAGGCCGCCGACGCAGAAAGGGCAGCCCTCGGAGGGAAGGTTGGGGCGCGCCTGGCGAGTTCCGACCACGTGTACGACGGTGCCGAGCGTCGGGTCGATTCGTGGAGTCGTGTGCGCGGTCATGAAGGCGAGTTCCCGTCGGGATGGGGACGAGGTGCGATCAACGGAGAGGATCGCCCGTCACTGGATCGAAGAAGTGCGCCAGGTGGGTCTTCACGGCGAGGCGCACGTCCTGACCCATGGCCACGGTGTGAATGCCATCGATGCGGGCGATGACCTTGGTTCCCTTCACGAGGCCGGCTTCGTCGTCGGATGCTGCGGGAGCCCCGTCGACGTCGGGCGGCGGCACGTCGATCACCGCGTGGACGTGCACCTCGGCGCCCATGGCCTCGGCGAGCTCAGCCCGGAGCTCGATGACCTGGGCAGGGGGCACGTCGATGTCGCCCTCGAGCGCGAAGTGCTCCGGTCGGATGCCGAGGATCACCGTCGAGCCGTGGCGCTGACGAAGCCCGGGGTAACGATCGAGCGCTCCTTCACGAATCGCCAGCCGATGCGTCCCGAACGCAACCTCGACGCAATCGCCGTCGATGCTCACCTCGGCGCTGATGAGGTTCATCGCCGGGCTCCCGATGAACGCCGCGACGAACAGGTTCGCAGGCTTGAGGTAGAGCTCCTGGGGCGGGGCCACCTGCTGCAGGATGCCCTTGCGCATCACGGCGACCCGATGCCCCATCGTCATGGCCTCGACCTGATCGTGGGTGACGTACACCATCGTGGTGCCCAGGCGGGCCTGGAGTTGGATGATGTCGGAGCGCATCTGCACGCGCAGCTTGGCGTCGAGGTTCGACAGGGGCTCGTCCATCAGGAACACCTGGGGAGCCCGGACGATTGCTCGCCCCATGGCGACCCGCTGGCGCTGCCCCCCTGAGAGGGCCTTCGGGAGTCGATCGAGATACTCCGTGAGACCGAGCATCTCCGCCGCATCTTCGACCCTGGTCTTGATCTCGGCCTTGGCAACCCTGGCCACTTCGAGCGCGAACCCGATGTTCTGACGGACGGTCATGTGGGGATACAAGGCGTAGTTCTGAAACACCATGGCGATATCACGATCACCCGGCGGCACGTCGTTGACGATCCGTTCACCGATGCGGAGCTCACCACCGGTGATCTCCTCGAGCCCGGCGATCATACGCAGGGCAGTTGATTTGCCGCAGCCCGACGGTCCGACGAGCACCATGAACTCGCCGTCGGCGATTTCGAGGTCGAGGGCCTCGATGGCACTGGGCCCGCTCTTGTAGTACTTCGAGACGTTCGAGAAAGTGACAGCAGACACGGTCAGTTCCTTCTTGTCAGTGAGGGGCTCGGTGTCAAAGCGCGATCGCCGAGTTGGTGAGGCGCGCTGCCGGCCGTTCCACCTCGCGGGCGAATCACTTGAGCCCGCTCGAGGCCGAGTTCTCGACGAAGTAGCGCTGAGCGAAGAGGAACACCAGGATCGGTGGCGCCATCGCCAGCACTGCGCCGGCGAACACCAAGTTGGTGTCGGTGCTCGATCGTCCCCCCAAGGTCGACAGCGTGAGCGTGAGCAGACCGTTGTCGGGGTTGCCCGAGTTGATGATGACGAGCGGCCAGAAGAACGAGTTCCACGCGTACAAGAACGCGAACGTGGCCAGCGTCGCGATGGCCGGACGGGCCAGCGGAACCATCACCTGCCAGAGAATGCGCCAGCGGCTGGCCCCGTCGAGCAGCGCAGCCTCCTCGATCTCCTTGGGAATCCCCAGGAAGAACTGGCGCATCAAGAACGTCCCGTAGGCCGAGAACGCAAAGGGAACGATGAGGGCCACCAGATTGTCGGTCCAGTTGAGCTGGAGCATGAGCTGGAACAACGGGATGATCAACACCACGAAGGGAATCATCACCGACCCCAGGTACATGAGGAAGATCTTGTCGCGGCCGGCGAACTCGATTCGGGCGAAGGCGTATCCGCCGAGGATCGACGTGAGGGTCTGCCCGAGCACCACGGCGATCGTGACGAGCACCGTGTTGGTCAGCGAGCGGCCGATGTTCTTCTCGGTGATGACCTCGTCGAAGTTCTCGAGCCGAGGCCCGAACTCCTTGATCGGGTTCGCGGCGTTCACCAGCCCGACGATCTCCCTCCCGTCGTCGACCGATCGGAACAGACCGCCAACCGTGATCCGCTGGCGGTAGACGTCGCGAGTCTGACCATCGACGTCGAGCTGGTAGATCGTCTCCTCGTCACCATCGACGACCGTGATGCGGTCGGTCTCGACAGCGAGCTCGGGTGAGACGGCGATGAGCCTTGCGGGATCGTCGACCGGGCGGTACTCGCCGATCGGCACGTCGTTCTCGACCAGCGCGAAGTCTCCTGGTGCATCGGCCAACGTGAAGACCGGTAGCGCATCGCCTTCGAGGCCGAGCGATGCCGCCGACACCGTGACGTCCTTGCGCGGGATGAGCGACGGCGGGTAGGTGAAGATGTCGGTGTTGCGCTTGAGCGACGTTGACACTGCGACCACGAACGGAAAGATCACAACCACGGCGACCGCGGAGAGAACTCCGTACGTGACGACACGGGTGACGGTGGCCTTGGGACCGCGACGACGCACGCTCACGACACACCTCCCGATGTCGCCCCGTCCCGGTCGCGCCGGAACTGAGCGAACGTGAACCCGAAGATGATCAAGAACAGCACCCAGGCCAACGCCGAGGCGTACCCGCGGTTGTTTTGCTTGAACGCCTCGTTGTAGAGCGTGATGACGGGCGTCATCGTGGCGTTGTCGGGGCCACCCGGCTGCGGTGTCGAGAGGATCCACACGATGTCGAAGAGCTGGAGTGCCAGGATCGACGTGGTGATCATCACGTAGAAGGTGGTGTTGCGGAGCTGAGGCACGGTGATGCGCCGGAAGACCTTCCAGGTTCGGGCGCCGTCGATCTCGGCCGCTTCGTAGAGCTCTTTGGGAATGCCTTGATGGCCCGCGAGGTACAAGACGGTGTTGAACCCGAAGTTCATCCAGGCGAACACCACGACCATGGCGAGCAGCGCGGTCGAGTTGCTGCTGAGCCAGGGATGACCCTCGACCGGAGGGTCGACGAAGGGCAGGATCTCGCCGGCGCGCAGGATGAGGTAGTTGATCCACCCCACGGTGCTCTGAAACAACTGGCCCCAGATGATCGCCACGCCGATCACCCCGGCAACCGAGGGGATGAAGTAGATCGCCCGGAAGGCCTTCATCCACGGCAGGCGCGACGCAAGGATGCTCGAGAGCCCCAGGGCCGGCAGGACCGACAAGGGAACGGCCAGGACCAAGAAGATGATGATGTTCCGCAGCGACGTCCAGAAGGTGACGTCGCGAGCGCCGATCACCCAGTGCTGACCGAACCAGTCGGCATGCATCAACACCTGATATCCCGACTTGAGAACCTCGGTGCCGGCATTGGCCTCGGAGGCACTGGCGAAGTCGAGTGAGAGCGCCTGGATGTAGTTGTCGATCCCGACGAAGCTGCGACCGGTACCCGTGGTTTTCCATTCGAACAGGCTCACCACGAGCGAGAAGAGCAGCGGGCCGGCGAAGAAGAACGCGAAGCCCAAGAGGTTGGGGGACAGGAACGCCAGGCCCGTCAGGACCTGCTGCTCGGCGGCAGTCGTCCCGAAGAGCTTGCCGACCGGGCGACTCCACATGAACTTGGTCGCCACGACCGCCCCGACGCAGATCACCAGGCTTCCGACGGTGATCGGCCGAGTGATGCGATCGCCCAACTCGTTCACGAGGCCCGACGGATCGGCCTTGATGATGAACCACACGCCGGCGACGGCAGCCAGGGCTCTCCCCGCAGTGCGGAGCCGCTGCGGCCCGACGGCCGTCGGCTTGTTGGTGAGCAACTGTCCGGCGACGAGTATCCAGCCGAATCCGATCGCGATCACAACGAACGGGAGGAAGCCCTTGTGGAAGCCCTCACCGAACTTCCCGATGGCGGTGAAGGCACCGAGCTGGTTCAGCGCTGCTGACGCCATCACCACGAACACCAGATAGTTCACGGCTAGCGACACCGTGCGGCCTCGCCGGCGCCGAGCCCTGACCGCGTAGGCCGAGTAGGCATGGGCCACGAACGCCGAGATGCTGAAGACCTTCATGACGATGCTGATCGTCGATGGCAGGGCTTCATCGCCTGACTTGCTCGACATCAGCATGGTCACGACCGCCGCGATGGCCCCGACAACATGCCATGCAGTCACCAGCTTGAGACCCGTGTCGAGATTGACGGGCTCAGCCCCGTGCGCTCGAACGCGCCGTGCCGTGATCATCGGTGAATCCCCCCCCACCACGGCGTCGGCATCGCCCCGCCGGAAATGGATGTTCCACCCCTGCCGTGCGGGGCCGCGGGGGGCGGGGCCGGCGGCGGGGTGGTGCCACAATAGGGTGAGGGTTTTTACGCGGGGG
>JANLSK010000141.1:0-30416 GCA_031362415.1 Actinomycetes bacterium
GTTTGCGGGTAGGTGTTGCCGTTGCCCGTCGTTCCAGTGCCGAAGGACAGCGGCGGATCGTTGTCCATCACGTTATTCACGCCAAAGCGCAGGCGAGAGTTCAACGGGAGGCCAATGGATGCAGCCAAGTCAATGTAGTCCTCGGCTTCAAACGCCGCATCGAGACGCGGTATCGTACCGCCCGGAAGAGTGATCGTTAAATCCGGGGTGCAGCCGACGATGTTGCAGTTTGCCTTTGCACGGTCGACTTCGCCGTAATGGCGCCAGGTGACACTGATGTCCGCATCCCACGGCGTCTGCCACGTCGTCCGCAAGCGGTGACGCCACTCAGGATTTGGCGTTCCGCAAGCGTTTCCGTAGTACCCGGCGCAATCGTAAGTCACTGTACCCGGGGTGCCCGGCGTAAAAGTCAGCTCGTCGAGCCAAGTGGCGATCAAGCCCATGGATACGCTGCCTGCGCCGTCCATGCCAATGTCGTCCAACGAGAACTTGAAGTTCGCGTTGAAGTCGACACCCGTTGTAGCCTCGCCGCCCACGTTCGTGTTGGTGTTGATAACACGAGGTGCCGTTCCCACCCACAACGTTCCGTTGCCGGGATTTCTGAAGATAAGCGCGCACGACGCCAGGTCGCCGCCCGTATAGCACGCGGTCACTCGGTTTGCTGCGCCAAACGTCGAGATCAAATTGTTGATCTCGATGTCGAAGTAGTCCACCGAAACGTTGAAATCTTTCCAGAACGTCGGCGTAAACACGAAGCCGAAGGTCTTCGTATCACCCACTTCGGGGCTGAGGTTGGGATTGCCTCCGCCGAATAGGTTGTATTGACCCGCAGGGCTATTCAACGTGGCGCTGCCGAATTGACCTGCCGTGACTTGCCAAGTATTCAAACCGACGCAGGCTGCCGCCGTTGCACCGCCACCCGCGCCGCAGGGATCTGCGGTCATGTCGAAGAGGCCAAGCCCTTGCGATGCGAACAGCTCAACGATGTTCGCCGCCCTGACCGCCCGTTGCTTGCTCGCGCGGAACCGGATGTCTTCCGTCGGAGCCCAGTCGGCACCAATTTTCCACGTATCGGTTGTTACGCCGGTGTCGTAGTCGGAGTAGCGATACGCGATTTCGAGCGTAACTTGATGCGCGAAATCCTGACCTTCTATCAGCGGTATTTGCAACTCGCCGAAGTACTCCGACACATCCACGCTACCGGACAGAGGCAGCGTGGGGCCGCCTTGACCCGCTGCATTGCCGGTCTTGAAGTTGTCGTCGACGATCGAGGTCAATACATCCCGGCGGAACTCAGTTCCCAGCACCGCTTGAACCGGCCCTTCCGCAAACGGACTCTTCACGCCCCACGTACCCATATCGACGTTGACGGTAAACGTTCCAACGCTTTGCGTAATCGCTGCGCGCTGCAGCAAGGGAACATTCAGATAGTCGAGCGCGGCTTGCGTTACACCGCCGAGCTGGAACACGTTCCACGGCACGCATCCGAGATCGGTACGGTCGATAACAGACTGACAGATTGGCGCATTGTCCGCCGCTTCGTTCACAAGCAGCGTCAAAGGATTATCGAGAAGTATGCCGTCCGGACCGTTGTTGACAACATTCAGCGCGTTGTTCAAGTGCGTGACCGAAAGGTCGTTCAAATAGGTCTGATTGAAGCGGGTCTTTGAATACTGCAGAGCCAGATCGTAGTCGACACCGGGCAGGGCTTCGCCCCGGAAACCGCCCGACATACGATAGGTTCCAAAGCCGAAATCCTGCTGGCGTCCACCGCCCTCAACATTACGCCGGCCGATGTAGAACGGCACACGCGCATTCGCTGTAATCGCCGCAGGCGTACAGCCGATCAGCGCCAGCTGCGCCGGGCTGAAGGCTCCACCGGGTGCCGTTCCGTTCAAGAACGGATTGCCGCAATTGATCGTGCTGGTGTTGAAGAAGTCGCCGCTGGGTGCGATTTGCGAGACACTCGAATAGTCGCTGAACATCAGGTCGAGATAGGCTTCCATCTGATCATTGAGCTGATAGTGCATAAACGCGCCAAGGTTATACGTCTCGTCCGGGCGCTGATAAAAGTTGATTGGGCCGAAATTGTACTGATCCAGGTTGTTGCTGAAGTTTCTCGCGGCGCCGATCGGGCCCTGTGCCGGGTTGTTGTTGATCGTGAAATTAAAGTTCGAGAAATCCGTGAACCGGCCGGGGAACGCTGTGCCTGAACCGCCGCAAACGAAGTGCTGTGCTCCTGGCGGAACGCCGGCAACGGCTGCCGTTGCGTTTGCGACACTGGTCGGCACGCCCAAAGAACAAGCCGAGAAATCGCGATCACGCTGCAAAATCTGGTCGTTGGATCGATAACTGATATATGCCGTGATGTTGCCCCCGCCGTCGGCGGACGACACACCCATGACGCCGGTAATTTCCTTCGAGACACCGTCATTCACGTCGTCTTGAGGCAATTGGAACTGTGCCGGATTCGACGCCGACCGCGCGGCGATGACTTGGCGCAGGTAGCCGGGTCCGTCGAAATCGTTGTGGTGCGAGTAAAAGCCATATTGTGCGTCGATCTGCACGCCTTCGAAATCTTTACGCATGATGAAGTTCACCACGCCGGCTAGTGCGTCCGAACCATACACAGCCGATGCGCCACCCGTCAGAACTTCAACCCGATCAACCAACTGGCTCGGGATGCTGTTGACGTCGGCTGCCGAGTTGCCGGGGTTGCTGTACGGCATGCGGCGCCCGTTAATGAGAACGAGCGTGCGTACCGAGCCAAGACCGCGAAGGTTGATGTTCGCGGAGCCTGAAGCACCGTTCGAGACCGTCGAATTCTGCGCCGCAAAGACTTGGGGAAGTTCGTTCGCGAGGTCTTCAATGCGCGTCACGCCTTGAGTGTCGATGTCTGCTGCGGTCACCTGAGTGACTGGGCTCGTGGTCTGCAGGTTTTTCTGCGGAATGCGTGTACCGGTAACGGTCACTTTTTCCACAGGGGCCGCAGGCTGGGCGAGCGCCACAGGTGCAAGACCGAACGACAGTGCCGATGCGGCGCTACCGGTGAGTAAAACGTTGCTGAGCCCGATGAGGTCGGCCAAGGCCAAGGGGCCCATGGGATGCCGGCAGCCCTCGACGATGCCGGTGTCGATGTCCTCAGCAGTGGCCACGCCGTCTTCGAGCATGCGCACGGCCGACAGGATGTAGGGGACCAGCAAGGCGTTGACAACGAACCCGGCCCGGTCGTGGGCCTTCACGACCACCTTGCCCAGCTGCTCGGTCGCCATCTGCGACACACGGGCGACCGTCTCGTCGGATGTGAGGACCGACGGGATGATCTCGACGAGCTTCATGACAGCCGGCGGGTTGAAGAAGTGCATGCCGATGACGTACTCGCCCCGCTTGGTGGCCGCGGCGATCTTCGTGATCGGGATCGACGACGTGTTCGATGCGAGGATGGCGTCGGGGGCCGCGAGCATCGAGTCGAGCTTGCGGAACACCTCGAGCTTCATGTCCTCGATCTCGAGCACGGCCTCGATGACGAACTGCCGATCGGCCAAGTCGCCCAGATCGGTGGTGAACGCCACCCTCGAGAGGGCGTCGGAGCGCTGGTCCTCGGTGATCTTCCCGGCCTCCACAGCCCGGGCGAACGCCGTCTCCAACCGGTGACGGCCTGCTTCGACGGCAGCGTCGTGCACGTCCCAGGCGAGAACGTGGGCACCGGAGCGCAGGCAGACCTCGGCGATTCCCGAGCCCATGGCCCCACAACCGACCACCCCGATCCGTTCGAACAGCAAGGTTTCTGCGGTCATGGCGGTCCTCGGCGGTCATGGGCCCGCTTCATCGCGTGCCCTGGAGTGCTCAGCGCCGAGAGCTCGCGCGTTGAGTGGATTCGGAATTCTACCGCTCGTCAGAGAGTGGCTCGGAAACCCACGGCCCCGATGTCCGCTTCGGCACTGCGGGTATCCCCCTGGGGTGCCGATCGTCACATCGCCGATACGTCATAGAACCGGTCCGGCGCAGCATCATGGGGCCCTTCCCCGATCGGCAGAATCACGCCGACCAGGTCGACGGGTCGGTCGGAAAGATGGAAGTATCGGCTGCGGAGTGCCACCACTCCGCCAAAGTCGCTTCATGTGAGCAACCACCGCGGAGGAAGACCATCCATGATCCTCAAAGCCGGAGCACGCCTGCGTTCCACGGTGTGCAGCACGGAGATCATTGTCGTGAAGGCACCGTCTGGCGACGTTGCGATCACCTGCGGCGGTGCTGCGATGGGTGATCCGGCGAGCACCGAGGCCGTCGCCGGGGGGCCGCCTGCGCCCGGGACCGGTTCGGCCATGGGCAAGCGCTACGTGAACGCTGATGGTGGCCTCGAAGTGCTCTGCACCAAGCCCGGCGCCGGTCTGCTCGCCTGTGACGGTGAAGAGCTCGCGCTCAAGGAAGCCAAGCCGCTCCCCGCATCCGACTGACCACTCGTTCTTTGTGTCCAGGTCCGCGCCAGGCGCGGACCTGGACACAAAGAAGCAGAGGACGAGCCCATGAACATCCTCATGTTGCTGGAGATGGCCGCCGACGGCTTCGGTGAGCGCGTCGCCGTCGGGCCCCTCGAGGGGGGTCTCACCTACCACGACCTCCGGGTGCGGGTGGGTGCCGGTGCTGCGGCGATCGTCGATGCGGGTGTCGAGCGTGTGGCCTTCGTCGACGTTGCGTCCGAGGCCTTCCCGCTGGCCCTGTATGCGGCGGCCTGGGCCGGGGTGCCCATCGCACCGCTCAACTACCGCCTCTCACCCGACCAGCTTGTCGACCAGATCGCCCAGTTGGCGCCGGTCCTCGTGATTACCGGCGACGCCTACCTCGACGTCGTGAAGTCGGCCGACCCGGCCGTGGTGATGTCGCGCTACGAGTGGTTGCACGCCTGTCATCGGGGCCACGATGTCGAAGCACCGCCTGCGCTCATGGACCCCGACGACGAGGCCGTGCTCTTGTTCACGAGCGGCACCACCGCTGCCCCGAAGATCGCCGTGTTGCGCCACCGCCACGTCTCGTCGTACGTCCTCGGCTCGGTGGAATACATGGGCGCCATGGAGGACGAGGCCACGCTGGTGTGCGTGCCCCCATACCACATCGCCGGCGTCGCCAACACGGTGAGCAACACCTACGCCGGACGGCGGATCGTCCAGCTCCCCGACTTCACCCCCGAACGGTGGCTGGAGACGGCCAACTGGGAGGGCGTCACCAACGCCATGGTCGTGCCCACCATGCTGGCGCGCATCGTCGAAACCATGCGGGCGCATCCGGGCGAGTACTCGGTGCCCAGCCTTCGTTCGATCGCCTACGGCGGCTCCAAGATGCCCGTCACCGTCATCGAGCACGCCCTGGAGCTCTTTCCCGAGACGGGCTTTGTGAACGCCTACGGGCTCACCGAGACCTCGTCGACGATCGCCGTGCTCGGCCCCGACGACCACCGAGCGGCCCTGGCGTCGTCCGACCCGGCCGTTCGGGCCCGTCTGGGCTCGGCGGGGCTGCCGCTGCCCGGTGTCGATGTCGAGATCCGCGACGAGCTCGGAGCGCTGCTGCCGGTCGGGGAGTCGGGCGAGATCCACATTCGAGCCGAGCAGGTCTCGGGCGAGTACCGGGGCCGGGACTCGGCATTGGGCGACGACGGCTGGCTCCCCACCAAAGACCGTGGCCATCTCGATGCCGACGGGTACCTGTTCGTCGAGGGGCGCAACGACGATCTCATCATCCGGGGCGGCGAGAACACCAGCCCGGCCGAGATCGAGGACGTCCTCATGCGCCACGATGCGGTCGAGGAGGCTGCCGTCGTCGGCCTCCCCGACGTGGAGTGGGGCGAACGGATCGCTGCGGTCGTGGTCGTTCGAGACGGGCACGAGGTCACCAGCGACGAGCTGCGGGCCTTTGTCAAGCGGCACCTGCGCTCCTCCAAGGCCCCCGACGTCGTCGAGTTCCGGGCCGAGCTGCCCTACACCGACACCGGCAAGCTGTTGCGGCGCATGGTGCGCGCCGACCTCCTCGGGGAGGCGTAGCGTCGCGACCGGTGAACGGTCTCGACCTCGATCCACCCGACACACCCGACACAGGTCCCGGCGACAGCGACGACGACGACCTCGACGACGACCTGGTTGATCTGGGTGCGGCCGAGGTGTTCGACATCCTGGCTGGCTTGGGCGCGCTCCGAAGCCCCTTCGCCATCGAGGACTTCTCGTTGCCCGAGGGCGTCGGGGCGTTCGTGGTCGACGACGACACCTGGCAGATCGGCGGCGACGACACCGTCTCGGCGACGCTGCGGGCGCTGCCCTGCGTGACGATCGCCGTCGTCCGGGCCGCCGAGGTGAGCGATGAGGCCGCCGCGCTCCTCGATCAGTTCGACATCGTGCTCTCGACGGTGGCCGACCCCGGGGACCGTTGGGTCGTTCCCGGCCCCGACAACATCGACGGGATGCTCGGCGACCTGCTCTACGCCATCGAGCAGAGTCCCAAGGCGTCGTTGGCTCTCGTGCAGCTGCTCCGGAGCCGGGCCTACGAGGACGTGCCCGCCGGGCTGTTCGCCGAGTCGGTCACCTACGGCCTGCTCCAGGCCGGCTCGGAGTTCCGACGGTGGCTCGATGCCTGGGGCGAGACCGAGCGCGCCGATCGCGAGGAGCCCGTGGCCCCCGTCCTCGTGGACTACGAGGGCCTGGTCTGCACGATCACCCTCAACCGCCCGCACGTGCGCAACGCGTACAACGCGGCGATGCGCGACGGGCTCGTCGACGCGCTGCGGGCGGCCTCCACCGGCGCAGCGGCCATCATCGTGGTGCGGGGTGACGGTCCCAGCTTCTGCAGCGGCGGCGATCTCGACGAGTTCGGGACGGCCACCGACCCGTCCGAAGCCCACGTGATCCGCAGCACCCGTTCCGCTCCCTGGTGGATGTGGCGTTGTGCCGAGTGGCTCCGAGCCGAGGTCCAGGGAGCCGCGGTGGGAGCCGGCGCCGAGCTTTCTGCTTACGCGGCAAGGGTTTCGGCGACCGAGGACGCCTTCTTCATGCTGCCCGAGGTGGGTATGGGCCTGGTTCCCGGCGCTGGCGGCACCGTGAGCATCCCCCGCCGGATCGGCCCCCATCGGGCCGCCTACCTTGCCCTGTCCGGAGCCCGTCTCGACGCCCGCACCGCCCTGCGCTGGCGTCTCGTTGACGAGATCGTTCCCGTCTGAGCGGCGGGGGCACTGAGGTGAGGCGCTGCGCAGATTCGGCGGCGCTCCGGACCGCTCAGGCGATGGACTGGGGGGCAGCGGCGATGGGGACGCCGAACGCGTTGCACCATACGAGGACCGACCATTCGCCGGACAGGGCCGTGCCCGCAGGGGCCGGGTAGTACTGGGTTCCCTTGTTGCCCTTGAGGTCATCGATGCGGATGGCGCCGTCGACCGGGCTCTCGCTGTCGGCGCCGGGCACGAGGAACACGTCGTAGTCGGGACCCGATTCGATGTCGATGTCGAGCAGGCCCACCACGTACGAGCCGTCGGGTTGGCGGTAGATGGCGGCCTGGCCCGACGCTCGATGGTCGATGCCCCGGAAGTTGCCGATCGACACCTCGACGGGCTCGGTGGCCGGGGCCGGCGTGGCCGCTGGGGGTGTGGCCGCTGCGGGCGTGGCCGCCGGGGCGGGCTCCAGGGCGAGCGACGTGGTGGCTGTCGGTTCGAGCGGCTGAGCCGGCCCGGCGACGGCCGGCACGGTCGTGACACCGGCCGGGTCGAGCCCCGTCGTCGACGGCTCGACGGATGTCGCAGCGACGGTCGTGGCGGCAATCTCCTCGGTGGGAGGTGCCCCGCCGGGGAAGGTCTCGATGACGGTGGTGTCGCGGTAGTACGGAACCACCACGACCAGCGCGATCGCCGCGGCGGCGCCCGTCAGCACGACTGCTTGGGGCCAGACCGGGCGCAGGATGCGCGGCAGCACCAGCTTGGCCAGCACGACCCAACCGACACCGATGGCGCCCACCACCACGATGGCGCGGGTGCTCTTGACGGCGCTCTCGAACTCGTTGGGCTTGTCGATGAAGAAGAACCCGAACACCAGGGCCAGGGCGATGCCGGGCAGTGCGGCGATCATCTGGCTCGGGCGACCGGGTCCGCGGCCCGGTGGACGGGCGGGTTCGGGCAGGTGGCCCTGGGGAAATGGGGGGTGGGGCCCTTGGGGGTGTGCGGGTGTGGGGCTCATGGTCCTCCGAACGGCGTCGCTCGCGATGAGTCGTCCCCAACGGGCGCTCGTTTCGCGGATGTTCACATCCTTGATCAGTTCGCGCCGGCCTCTCGCCGGCTCCGACTCCCGGGCGTAGTGTGTCGTGTGATGCAGCCGCTGGGCGTCGCCCGGCCCGCAACGAGCGTCGTGGAGGGATGTCGTGAACGTCGAAGACATGATCCTGATCTCGGTCGACGACCATGTGGTCGAGCCGCCGACCGTGTTCGACAACCATCTCCCGTCGAAGTGGAAGGGCCAGGCGCCGGTTCTGGTCAGCACCGAGACCGCCCAGTACTGGGAGTTCGAGGGCAACAAGATCCCCAACATCGGCCTCAACGCGGTCATCGGTCGTCCGCCCGAGGAGTACGGCATCGAGCCCACCCGCTTCGCTGAGATGCGGGAAGGCTGTTACGACATCAAGGAACGCATCCGCGACATGAACGCCGGTGGCATCCTCGGCTCGATGTGCTTCCCGTCGTTCCCTCAGTTCTGCGGCCAGCTCTTCGCCCGGGCCAGCGACCGCGACCTCGGCCTGGCGCTCGTGCAGGCCTACAACGACTGGCACATCGACGAGTGGTGCGGCGAGGAGCCGGGGCGGTTCATCCCGTTGTCGGTGCCGGCGATCTGGGATCCCGAGATCATGGCCGCCGAGGTCAGGCGCGTGGCCGACAAGGGTTGCCACGCGGTCACCTTCTCGGAGAACCCCTACGCCTTGGGTTGGCCGTCGATGCACAGCGACACGTGGGACCCGTTCTGGAAGGCCTGCGTCGACGTGGGCACCGTGCCCTGCCTGCACATCGGCTCGTCGTCGACCCAGGTCGTCCCGTCGCCCGACTCGCCGTTCGACGTGCTCATCAACCTCACGCCCATCAACATCGTCCAAGCGGCCGGCGAGCTGCTCTGGTCACCCGTGCTGCGAAAGTTCCCCGGCTTGAAGATCGCCCTGTCGGAAGGCGGGATCGGCTGGATCCCCTACTTCCTCGAGCGGGCCGACTACACGTACATCAAGCACCACAAGTGGACCGGGCAGGACTTCGGCGACAAGCTCCCGAGCGACTACTTCCGTGAGCACATCATCACGTGCTTCATCGACGATCCGGTGGGCGTCAAGAACCGCCACGCCATCGGTGTCGAGAACGTCACCTGGGAGTGCGACTACCCCCACAGCGACTGCACCTGGCCCAACCCGGGCGAGGCGTTGCTGAGCCAGTGCGACGGCGTGCCCGACAATGAGATCGACATGATGTCGTGGCAGAACGCGGCCCGACTCTTCCACTTCGACCCGTTCAAGCACCGGGCCAAGGAAGACTGCACGGTGGGAGCGCTGCGCGCGTTGGCCACCGACGTCGACACCTCGCCCCGCTCCTACGGCCGCAAGCTGTCGCACGGCATCGTGCGAGCTCGCGACCTCGCCCTGACCCAAGCCGGCACCGACTGACCCCAGCGGTCAGCGCCGAGGCCTCAGCAGACCCATCGTGAGCGTCTCGGTACCCTGGCGCGGCGTGTACACATCGATGTGTATGATGGTGTATGACGAGAACGAACCTCGAGCTCGACGACGAGTTGGTGGCGGAGGTGATGCGCCGCTACGGGCTACCGTCCAAGCGGGCGGCGGTGGAGTACGCGCTCCAACGGCTGGTCGGTGAAGCCATGAGCCGGGCCGAGGCGCTGGAGATGCAGGGCTCGGGGTGGGACGCCGATCTCGCCGAACTCCGAGCCGACGGCACCGAAGCCCAGCTCGGGTGACGCTCGTTGACACGTCGGCCTGGGTCGAGTACCTCCGGGCCACCGGCAGCGAGGGGCATCGGCTCCTGGGCCGTCTGGTCGAGACCGACGCGACACTCCACACCACCGACGTGATCGTGATGGAGGTGCTCGCCGGTGCACGCGACGAGGCGCACGCGGCTCGGCTGCGACGCCTCATGGGGCGCTGCGAGTTCGCCCCCGTCGAAGGGCTCGGCGACTACGAACAGGCGGCGCTCCTCTACCGGCGCTGCCGGCACGAAGGAGAAACCATCCGGGCGCTCACCGACTGCCTCATCGCTGCGGTGGCGATCCGGTCCGATCTCGACGTGCTCCACGCCGATCGCGACTTCGTCGCGCTGGCGCGCCACACGGAGCTTCGGCTCCACGGTGAACCGTCGTAGCAGGAGCCGGTCTCGATGCGAAATGTGTGCAGAAATCGTCGCCAGGCGACGATTTCTGCACACAGAACGACGAAGTTCGGACCCGGTGATCAGAACTCGAGGTTGAAGATTCGCTGGGCGTTGCCGCCGGTGATGAGGTTGCGCTCGACCTCGGGGATGTGGCCCATCATGTCGCTGACGACCTTGCGGCTGTACGGCCAGTCGTTGCCGTGGTGGGGATAGTCGCTCGACCACATGATGTTGTCGACGCCCACGGCGTGACGCACCGCGATGCCGATGGGGTCGAGGATGAACGACGCCGCCATGTTGCGGTGCCAGTAGAACGACGGCGGCTCGGAGATGGGGATCTCGCCCCAGCTCCGGTTGCGCCAGTAGCGGTCGTCGATCTGCTCGAGGTAGTGGGGGAGCCAGCCCACGCCGGTTTCGATGAGCGCGATCTTGAGGTCGGGGAAGCGCTCGAGCACACCGGTGAAGATGAAGCCGCCGATGGTGCCGGCGACCATCGAGAACACGCTGCCGAGATTGCCGACGGCCTTGGCCTTGGCCTTGGGATGGGCGCCACCGTAGAGCGCCTTGCCCGCCTTCTTGGCGGCGTTGCGGGTCGCCAACCGTTGGGCTCGGCCGATCAGGTTGATGTGGATGCACAGCGGCAGGCCGGTCTCCTGCACGGCCGCCCACACCCGGTCGTCCTCGTCCTCGATGCTGTCGCTCGCGTTGGGCCAGCAGCTCATCACGAAACCCTTGAAGCCCCGGTCGGCAGCTTTTTGGATCTCGGCCACGTTGGCGTCGACGCCGAGGCTCGTGAGCTGAGCGAGCGGGATCATGCGCGACAGGTCGGGCGCACAGAACTCGTCGATGAGGAAGCTGTTGAACGCACCGACGCCGGCCGCGACGAAGTCGTCGTCCTCGTTCGAGAGGAAATGGCCCATGGTGCGCTGCGGGGCGAAGTTGAGCGCGGCGTGGATGCCGTCGTGGGTCATGTCCTTCAGGCGCTCGACCCCGTTGTAACAGCCGGTGCGGGCCTCTTCGTAGGTGACGCCCATCCAGCGGAACTGGTCGTAGGCCATGCCCGGCGTGGCCACGAGGCCGATGGGGTCGGGCTCGACCTCGCCGGCGAACAACCACGCATCACCACCGGCTTGATCCTTGGCCAGCTTCGGCGCTTGGTCCTGGTACTTCTTCGGGAGCCACTTCTCCCACAGGTCGGGCG
The DNA here is from genome assembly GCA_031362415.1 of Actinomycetes bacterium. Lineage (GTDB taxonomy): Bacteria > Actinomycetota > Acidimicrobiia > IMCC26256 > VFJJ01 > VFJJ01. The sequence continues at coordinate 11,586 of JANLSK010000141.1, forward strand.
GTTCGAGAACGTGGGTGTCGGCATCGACGACGTGGTGTACTTTCGCCATTGGGTTGGCCTTTCCGAAGCATCCGAAACATCCGAAGCTGACGTCAGCGTCAGGGATGCTACGCCACCACGGCCTGCCTTGGCGAGAACGGGTCGGCCCGAGCGAGAGCGGCTCAGAGAACCTTGTCGATCGCGTCGCCCAGCGTGGCGACCGTCCAGCGGTCGTCCTGCTCGATGGTCTCGGTGCGGTTCCAGTTCTCGAACTTGCGTATCTGGCCACCCTTCACGAAGAACACCTTGCCGGTGATCTCGCACGACTGCTGGGCCAGGAAGGCCGCGAGCGGGGCGATGTTGGCGGGGTGCCACAGGTCGAACTGGGCGGGGTCGGCCGGCTCGGCCACCTGCTCGGCCAGGCCCGGCGTGCCCAACGTCATGCGCGAGCGGGCCGCGGGCACGATCACGTTGGCCCGGGCACCGATCCGGCCGAACTCCATGGCCGCGATGACGGTGAACGCAGCGATGCCGGCCTTGGCGGCGCCGTAGTTGGCCTGGCCAGGATTGCCCACCAGCCCAGAGGTCGACGAGGTGTTGAGCACCACGGCGTCGACGGGCTTGCCCTCCTTGGCCTTACCCCGCCAGTACGCAGCGGCGTGGCGGGTGGGGCAGAACGTGCCCTTGAGGTGGGTGCGGATGACGTCGTCCCAGTCCTGCTCGCTCATGTTCACGAGCACCTTGTCGCGGGTGTTGCCAGCCATGTTCACGACGATGTGGAGATCGCCGAAGGTGTCGATCGCCTGTTGTACCAAGGCTTCAGCGCCCGTCCAGCTGGCGACGTCATCGGTGTTCGCCGCAGCGGATCCGCCGGCCGCGGCGATCTCGTCGACGACCGAGGTGGCCACGGTCGCGTCGGTGCCGGTGCCGTCGAGCTCGGTGCCGAGGTCGTTGACGACGACGCTGGCGCCCTCGGCGGCAAAGAGCAGCGCCACCTCGCGACCGATGCCCCGTCCCGCTCCGGTGACGACGGCAACCCGTCCGTCCAACGCTCCCATGGCTCCCCCTGGCGACTCTTCGACCCGTGCGTGCGCCGCTGATCCTAGGGAGACGGCGCAGGTCGGGCGAGTGGACGCCCGAGCGGGCGCGGTGCATGTCGTGGCAACATGCGCCCCATGACGACAGACCTTTTGCAGTGGAAGATCGGCGACGTGCGGGTGACCCGCATCGTCGAGATGACCTCGCCCATCGACCCCATGGGCATGTTCCCCAAGGCCAGCCCCGAAGCCATGGCCCGTCACGCTTCCTGGCTCAAGCCCCACTTCCTCGCCGACGACGGGATGATGATCCTGTCGATCCACTGCCTGGTCGTGGAGTCGCAAGGCAAGACGATCGTCGTCGACACCTGTATCGGCAACGGGAAGAACCGGCCCTTCCCCGGGCTCACCGATCTCCAGACGAGCTTCCTCGCCGACTTCCGGGGCGCCGGCTTCGACCCCGCCGCTGTGGACGTCGTCACCTGCACGCACTTGCACTTCGACCACGTGGGCTGGAACACCATGCTCGTCGACGGCGTGTGGACGCCCACGTTTCCCAACGCCCGCTACCTCTTCCACCGTCTGGAGTGGGAGCACTGGGATGCCGAGGCCCGCCGGGCACCCGAGAGCGAGCCCGGCCTGGTGCTCGGCGACTCGGTGGCGCCGATCGTGGCCGCGGGACTGTCGACGCTCGTCGAATGCGACCATCGCATCACCGACGAGGTGTACCTCGAGCCCACACCTGGCCACACCCCGGGACACGTCTCGGTGCACATCGCCAGTGGCGGCGCGGAGGCCGTCATCACCGGCGACATGACGCACCATCCCGTCCAGATCGCTGAGACCGACTGGGGCATGGGCTACGACAGCGATACCGCCCAGGGCTGCGTGACCCGCAGGGAGTTCGTCGACCGCTACGGCGACACCGACACCCTGGTGATCGGCACCCACTTCAACACTCCCACCGCGGGCCACGTCCGCCGCGGCCCCGACGGCGGCTGGCGCTTCGTGGCCTGAGCTCGGCCCCGGCGGCCTTCCGGAGTTGGTGAGCATAATCAGTTGCTCACCAACGTTTTTTTCAGTCGACGAATGAGTGGATTTACTAGCATGGCCCGATGGTGATCCTGCCCCGGCTCATTGAACCGGTGCTCGACCACGCGCTGAGGTCGGCTCCGGTCGTCGTGCTCGAGGGCGGGCGAGCGACGGGTAAGTCGACGATCTGCGACGCGCTGATCGCCGAACGGGGGTGGGCACCGCGCCTCGATCTCTCCGATCGCCCCACGCTCGAGGTGCTCCGACTCGATCCGGATCGGTTCCTGCTCGCACAGCCGACCCCATGCGTGATCGACGAGGCTCAGCTCGAGCCCGAGCTCACGGTTTGGGTCAAGCGGGTCGTCGACCGGCGACGCCAGCCGGGTCAGTTCTTGTTGACGGGTTCCGCTCGGCTCGGCCGTCATGCTCTGGGCGGCAGTGACCCGTTGGCCGGCCGGGCCATCAGGCTTCGGCTGTCATCAATGACCCAGCGCGAGCTCGACGGGTTGGGGAGCGACTTCATCGATCGAGCGTTCGGTCCCGGGTGGGAGCCAGCGCGCCTCGCGACCATGGCGCCGAGCCCCCGAAGACCATGGTTGGGAGGACTCCCGGGAGTCTCGGGTGTTCTCGGGGGCGAGTTGGCACCCAGTTGGGAGCGCGAGATCGCGACCTACGTCGAGTCGGTGATTCCCCTGGGAGCGGCCGGCACCCGTGCCGACCTCGGCCGGTTGCTCCGAACCTTCCGCTACCTCGCGGCCAACAGCGGCCAGGTGCTCAACGCCGCGCGTGCTGCGAGCGAGCTCGGCATGCAGGCTGCCACCGTCCGCAGCCACCTCGAGCTCCTGGAAGCGGCGTTCCTGATGGCGCGCATCGAGGCGCATCGCCCGGCTGAGCACCGGGTCCTCACGGCGCACCCACGGATCATCGCCTCCGACCCCGGCCTGGCTGCGTGGGCGGCCCGGGCGTGGGCCGGGCCACCCTCGGCCGTGCTGCTCGGGTCGCTGACCGAGACGGTGGTCGCGCACGACCTCATCGCCGACGCCGACGCCGCCCTGGAGCGCATCGTCGTGCGTCACTGGCGTGATCGGCGCAACCACAAGGAGATCGACCTGCTACTGGTGCATCCCGACGGCCGGCTCGTCGCCGTCGAGGTGAAGGCCTCGTCGTCGACCGGGCCCGCCGACACGAGCGGGCTGCGCGCCTTCGCGGCCGAGGCGGGTGACGCGTGCGTGCGCGGCATCGTCGTCTACGAGGGAGACGCGGTGATCGATCTCACGCCGTCGGGGGGCCCGTCCATGTTGGCGGTACCTCGGACCCTGATCTGAACACAGCCGGGACGGGCGCGGGCTGCTCCTCAGCGCCCGCGCAGCCGCTCGATCTCGGCTCGAAGCGCTGCTGCGTCGGCCTCGGCCGCGTCTGCCCTGGCTGCCTCGGCGTCTGCCCGGGCGATCTCGTCTTCGGGGTTGAGCCATCGGCGTCCGTCGGGACCGAAGACCACGAGCTCGGTGCCGTCCGTGCCGATGGTGACGCCGTAGCGGGGGCTCGTCCACGTGTCGGGGATCAGCCGCTGGACCAGACGATCGCCCTCTCGGGTCCAGGCCCGGAGCGATCCGGTCGCCGGATCGAAGAACACGTACTCCTCAACCCCGTGACGTTCGTAGAAGGCGAGCTTGTCGAGCATTTCCACCGGGGTGTTGTTGTGCGACAGCACCTCGACGGCCAGCGTTATGTACCCGCCGTGGACCCACGGGCGGTACGAGCGCAGACGCTCCTTGTCGAGCCCCTCGATGACGAACACGTCGGGCGCGGCGCAGATCTCGGGATGGCCCTCGACGGGATACCACAGCAAGTCTCCGGTGACGTGCACGTCGGGGCGGGAAGCGAGCAGGTGCCGGAACCCGGTCTTGAGTAGGAGGATGGCGCGTTCCTGCCACTCGTTGTCGGCCATCGGCAACCCATCGGAGTCGGGGTAGACGACCGCGTCACCGGGCTCCGGTGCGGTCAGGCTCATGGGGTCGATACTACCGCCGCATCGCCGGGGTCGTCGTGGCGACTCGGCGATCCCGGGAGTGCCGGCTCGGCCGCGTACGGTTGGCGGTCGTGGCTTCCCCCGTGCTCTCCGTCTCCGGTTTGGCCAAGGGCTACGAGGGACGGGTGCTGTTTCGCGACCTGGCCTTCGGGCTCTCGGAGGTCGACCGTCTCGGCATCGTCGGCGCCAACGGTTCGGGCAAGTCGACCCTGCTCAAGATCCTGGCCGGGGTCGAGACGGCCGACGCCGGACAGGTGACGCCCACCACGGGCGCGCGCATCGGCTACCTGCCCCAGAACCCGGTGTTCGATCCGACCGCCACCGTGTTGTCGCTGGCGACGGTGGCCGGCGATCACGAGGTGGCTGAGCATCAGGTGTGGGCGGTGCTCGACCGTCTGGGATTTTCGAGCCCCGACACCACCACTGCCGGCGAGCTCTCAGGCGGTCAGCGGCGACGGGTGGCCCTGGCGCGCGCCCTGGTGGCGCCGAGCGACGTGCTCATCCTCGACGAGCCCACGAACCATCTCGACGCCGACACCGTCGAGTGGCTCGAACAGCAACTCCGACGCCGCCCGGGTGGGCTGGTGCTCGTGACCCACGACCGCTACCTCCTCGAACGCCTCACCACCGAGATGCTCGAGCTCGAACGGGGCAAGGCGTTCTGGCACGACGGCTCCTACAGCGCGCTGTTGGAGGCCAAGACGTCGCGATCGCAGGCCACCGATGCCGCCGAGGCCCGCCGCCAGAACGTGCTGCGCAAGGAGATCGCCTGGCTGCGACGCGGCGCCCAGGCCCGCAGCACCAAGCCCAAGTTCCGGGTCGATCAGGCCCAGGCCCTCATGGCGAACAGCCCCGACAAGGCGCAGGCGCCGTTGCAGCTCGGGACGGGCCGCCGTCGCCTGGGCAACGATGTCGTGGAGCTGACCGGCGTGACGGTCACCTACGGCGGCTCGTCGGGCTCAGGTTCCGCCGGGGCCGCTCCTCGGACGGTGCTACGTGACGTCGACATGCTCGTCGGGCCCGGTGATCGCATCGGCATCGTGGGCCCCAACGGCGCCGGCAAGACCACGTTGCTCAACCTGCTTACCGGTCGATTGGCACCCACGTCGGGAACCGTCCGCATCGGCACGACCGTGGAGTGGGGCCTCTACGACCAGGAGCTCACCGTGGAGCCCGTCGCCAAGCGGGCCATCGACGCCGTCACTGAGATCGCTCGCACCGTGCCGCTGGCCGACGGGACCACGGTGCCGGCCACCACGATCTGCGAGCGCTTCCAGTTCGACAATCGTCTCCAAGGCTCATCGATCGCGCTGCTCTCGGGCGGCGAGCGCCGGCGCCTGGCCCTGTTGCGGGTGTTGATCTCGGCGCCCAACGTGCTGGTTCTCGACGAGCCCACGAACGATCTCGATGTCGACACGTTGTCGGCGTTGGAGGACCATCTCGACGGGTTTGCGGGCACGCTGCTGGTTGCCAGCCACGACCGCTTTGTGCTCGACCGCCTGTGCGACGCGTTCTACGGCGTCGAGCCCGACGGCCGGGTCGTGAAGTACCCCGGCGACTGGGAGTCGTACCGCGAGCTGGCCGCTGCTCGTGGCGCCGCCGGTTCGGGCACGGGAAAGCCGAACGCCGCGGGTCCGCCGAAACCTGCCGCCGTTGCCACCAAGCCCGCGCCGGCCAAGGCATCCGGGGGCCGCGAGCTGCGTGACCTCGAAGCCCGCATCGCCAAGCTGACCAAGCAGCGCGACCAGCTCGCCGTGCGCCTGGAGTCGGTCGGCACCGACCACGAAGCCCTCACCCGCCTGGGCCGCGAGATCCACGACATCATCGAGCAGCTGACCGCCGCCGAAGACCACTGGCTCCACCTCGCCGACGGCTGAGCGGCGTTGGCATGACTCGTGTGCGGATTTCACCACGGTCGATGGCGACGGCCAGGGTGAGCATTGTTCACAACGACGTCAGATGGGATGTCCTCCTGAACAATGCTCGGGGTTTTCGGCCCGGTCGACCGCCCCTGCCCCGCCGCCGCCGGCCCGGCCGGCATGGCGCCGCCGCCCGCCGCCGCCGGCCCGAGCCCGCCCGCCCCAGTCAGGCCTCGCCGCGCACGACCAGTGAGTCGACGACCGAGACGCCGCGCACACGCACGAGGATGGGGTTGAGGTCGAGCTCGGCGATGCCGTCGCCGGCGGCGACCATCAGGCGCTGGACGGCCATCACGGCGTCGACGAGGGCCTTCACGTCGGCCTTGGGGCGGCCGCGGGCGCCGTTCAGGAGCGGGAATCCCTTTAACGATTGCACCATATCTTCGGCGTCGCGACGGTCGAAGGGGATGGGCCGCACTGCCGTGTCGCGCAGGATCTCGGCGAAGATGCCGCCGAGACCGACCATCACCGCAGCTCCCAGCGCGGGGTCGTGGGTGACGCCGATGATGCACTCCACGCCGTCGGTGATCATCTCCTGCACCAGCACGCCATCGATCCGAGCCGACCGGTCGACGGCGCCAGCTCGGGCAATCAGCGACGCATAGGCGGCCCGCGCCGCCCCAGCCGTTGCCACGCCCAGACGGACGAGCCCGGCGTCGCTCTTGTGGGGGAAGTCGGCCGAGGCGATCTTCATCACCACGGGGAACCCGTACGCGGCGGCCGTCCGGGCCGCGGCCGCGGCCGACGTGACCACCGCCTCCCGCGCCAAGGCAACCCCGGCCTCGCTGAGCAACACCCGCGACGCGTCGGCGCTCAGCAAGGAGCCGGGCGACGCGGAGGCCAGAGCCGAACGAGCCGCGGCCGACAAGCGGGAACGGGCGGCCTTGCGAACTCGGAACCCGGCAGCAGCCGCAGCCTCGTAGTCGTTGAACGCCCGCAGCGCAGCGAAACAACCACGGAAGCTGCGGAACATCGGCAACCCGGTCGCCACGATCTCCTCGAACCCGTCACCAAAGGTCTTGGGCGAGTTCCAGGTGACCACGATGGGCTTGGGGCAGGTGTCGGCGAGGACCACGAGATCGTCGGCCATCTTGTCGGTCATCCCGCCGATGGCGCCGGTGATCCCGATCACGACCACGTCGATGTTGGGATCCTCAGCCACGATGGTGATGGCCTTCTGGCGGATCTCGGGGGGCTGCGACGTGATGAACGTCCCCCCGTTGTCGATGGGGTTGGCGACCGTGAGATAGCGGGGGATCAGCTCGTAGAGCCGCTCGATCGTGGCGTCGGTCAGACGGGGAATGGCGACCCCGGCCGCTTCGCAGATCTCGGCCATGAGCGTGCCCGAGCCGCCCGAGATGCTGTAGAGCGCAGCCCCCGGGCCCGTCCCGGCCGGGAGCTTGGCGAACAGGGCGCTGGTCTCGATCAGCTCGTCGATGTCACGCACCCGGGTCACGCCGTACTGCGAGAACAGGCCGCTCACGATCTGGTCGGACCCGGTGAGGTGCCCGGTGTGCGAGCTGGCCATGCGTGAACCGGCCGCGGTGGCGCCCATCTTCAACAACACCACGGGCTTGCGCTGGCTGTTGCAGGCCTCGAGGGCCCGGCGGAGCTTGTCGGGATCCTTGAACCCCTCGATGTAGCCGGCCACCACCGCGGTGTCGTCGTCGTGGGCGAAGTACTCCATGAAGTCGGTGACGTCGTAGTCGACCTCGTTGCCGCAGGGGATCTGCCGGGAGAAGCCGATGTTGTAGTAGGCCCCCTGCACGACGGGACGGCCGTTGTGGCCGCTCTGGGTCACCACGCCGATGCGCCCGCCCCGCAGTTTCGTGACCTCGGGCTCGATGGTCTCGAAGGCATTGGTGTTGGTGTTGGGGCCGAAGATGCGGATGCCCGTCCGCCGACCGGCCTCGGCCACGGCCCGCTCGTGCGCCGCACCCTCGGGCCCGATCTCGGCGAAGCCCGAGCTGAACACCAGGGCGAAGCGAGCACCGATCGCGCCAGCCTCGTCGATGATCCCGGCGACGGTGGCCGGAGGCGTCGAGACCACGACCATGCTCACCGGCTCGGGAACCTCGGCCAGGGTGGTGTAGACGGGGATCCCGTCGACCATACCGCCCTTGGGGTTCACGAGATACCAGCGAGTGTGGTACCGGGAGGTGTAGGCCGCCTCGAGCGTCGCCCGGGTGGCGTTGCGGTTCACCTGCCCGACGATGGCGACACCGTCGGGGGCGAAGAACTCCACGAGATCTTGACGCGGCTGCGGCACGGTACTTCCCCCTCGAGCTGACGTCGGCGTCAGTCACGGAGGCTAGCGAGGCGATCCCCGCGAAGAGGAACCTCCTGAAGCGCTGGAGCACACTGTCGAGTCGTGCCCCGTGGACGGTTGCTCGCTTGGATTGGTCTGGCTGTCGTGGCCTCACTGGTCGGCATCGGATGCTCGGCAGAGTTCGCCCCGGACCCGGGTGCTGGCGGGTCGACGATCGGTCCGCCGATCGATTCGCCCGCAGATTCGCCGCCTGATTCCCTGCCCGTGGATTCGCCTGCAGATTCGCCGGCAGATTCGCCGGCAGATTCGGTGGATGGCGGGTCAACCCCGGGCGGGTCGGGAAGCCGGTCCGTCGAGCCGTGCTCGACGCCCGTTCGGATCCTCGGGATCGGCGATTCGATCGCGGCCGAGGCGGTGGGCCCGGCCATCGACCGTCTGGCTGCCCTCGGCCACGCCACCAAGCTCGACGCGCGTTGGGGGACCGGCCCGCTCGACGCCGATCCCGACTGGCTGGCGCTGGCGAACCAGCACGCCACGACCTTTCGGCCCGACCTGGTGCTGGTGTTGTTCTACGGCAACTACTCGCAGCCTCGGTTCGACACACAGGGCCAGGAGATCCTCGGCGACACCGACGAGTTCCTCCGGCTCTGGGGCGAACGGTCGCGACGGATAACCCTGGCCTTCACGGCGGTGGGGGCGCACGTCGTGTGGATCTCGCCCCCGCCCCGGCCAGGGTTGCCGTTCGCGCCCGACGTGTCGGAAACCTGGCCGGCGACGGTCGCCGAGATCACAGCGATCCCGGGCGTCAGCATCCCCACGATCGGTGAGCTCCTGGCCGACAGCGATGGCCGTTGGACGTCCACGATCGTCGGCCCCGACGGGCTCCAGCACGCGGTTCGCTCTGACGACGCCGTCCACCTTCTCCCGTACGGTGGCGACCTGATGGCTGCCGCCATCGTCGAAGCCGCTACCGAGGCGGCTGGGCGTCACTGCACCGGGGGAACGGACTCGGAGCTCAGGGCTCCTTGAGGCCTGCAGCTCGTGTGCTCAGCTCTCGACGCAGTCGTCGGTGACGCAGCCGCGGACGGCCACCACCGGCGTCCGGCCCGTCGTCGACCGTGACCCTGACCGTGTCGACGAGGCCGACGTCGAGGCCGTGGCCGAGACGGACGCTTCCGACGGTGTCGATCTCGTGGTCGCGGCTCCCCCAGCAGATACAGGCGTCGCCGGAGGGGGCAGGGCCGTTCCCCGGGTTGTGGGACCGGTGTTGCTCGTGGTGACCGGGAGCACGGTGTTGTCCGTCTCAACGCCTGTTGTCGCCGTGGGATCACCGACGGTCGGGACGCCGGCTGTCGCAGGTGCCGTCGTGGTGACGCCGAGCTCGTCGCTGTCGATCTGGATGACGATCTCCACCCGGCGGTTGGCCTGCCTGCCCTCGGGTGTGTCGTTGCTGGCGATGTTCTTGTACTCACCATGCCCGGACGCCGCCAGACGATCGCCGGTGATCGTGTCACCGGCGACCTGCTGGAAGTACTTCACGGCCGAGGCCGCCCGAGCGACGGACAGGTCGACGTTGCTGGCATCGGAACCGTCGCTGTCGGTGTAGCCGTCGATGCTCACGTCGTTGTCGACAGCGCTCAGCGCGGGAACCAAGGCGTCGAGGGCGCGCCGGCCTTCCGTCGAGAGTTGTGACGATCCGCTGGCGAAGGTGACGCTGTCAGTCGCCAGGCGGATCACGACGCCGCGTTCAGGATCGGTGAAGACGAAGAAGTCGTCCGGGATCTTGAAGCCCTCGCCCTCGAGCACACCCGTGATCTGTTCCTCCAACGAGCCGGCCTCGGACGAGTCGATGTGGCCGCCGTAGCCGGCGAAGCCGTCACCGACCTCGGCCGTACCCGGAGGGTTCACGCCCGCGGGGACGGGCACCACGGTGGTGGCGGTCGTGGTGGTGTCGCCCGAGCCTTCAGCACCGGGTACGGCGCCGTCAGCCCCGGTCGTGGTCGTCGCTGGCACCGTCGATGTCGTCGTCTCCTCGACGGTCGTCGAGTCTTCTACGAGCGCTCGGATGTCGGACGAGGCCCCCTCCGACGGCGTCACCGGTGTGGTGAGGGCCTGGCCACCGGTCAGCAGACCCGTGCCGCCCTCGAAGGCCGTGTTGCCGAACTCCGAGGCCAGCCCGGCCCGGAACTCGTTGAACTTCTGCTGGTCGGTCTGGCCGATGGCGAACAGCACGATGAACAGTGCGAGCAGCAGGGTGATCATGTCGGCATACGTGAGGAGGTAGCGCTCGTGGTTCTCGTGCTCGGGCGGGTCCTCTTCGAGCGCGGGGTTCCCCCCGCCTCCGCCACCTCCGTTTCCCGACATGAACGTCACCTCCTCCCGCTGTTCGCACGCCCAGGTGGTCGTGTGCGTGCACTCGCGCGTTCGCCGACCCTGAGGCCGGCGAACGATGCATTCCTCGGTTGTTCTGGTCGGTCGATCTGCCCTCGGGATTAGGCCAGGAGTCGGCCCGTATGAAGCCCCGCCGGCGTCTCCCCGTCGACCAGCCGACCAGGCGATCAGGCGGCCTCGCGCTTTTTGATCGGGAGGTTCTCGCGCTCGCCCGGCGGCACGTAGGCCACGAGGAGCTCGAGCAGGGTGCGGGGGCTCTTGCCGGCGCCGATCCCGCACACACCCTCGATGATGAGCATGTTGTACTCCCACTCGGCGTCCATGATCGCGGTGACCTTGGCCGAGAACGGCAGGAACAAGGCGTTGGCGAAGAACACGCCGAAGAACGTGGCGATGAACGCCGCGGCGATGAGGTGGCCGAGCTCGGCGATGTCGCCACCGAGCTGGGCGAGCACGTTGATCAGACCGAGCACGGTGCCGAGCACACCCAGGGTCGGGGCGTACCCGCCGAGCTTGCCGAAGAAGTCGGCCCGCTTCTTCCACACGTTCTTCTGGGACTTGGCCTCCATGAGCATCACGAGCTTGGCCTCTTCGAGCGGCGTACCGTCGACGACGAGCTGCAGGCCTCGCTGGAGCATCTCGTTGTCCTCGGTCTTGAGCTTCGTCTCGAGGGCCAGCGCGCCGTCCTTGCGGGCCATCTCGGCGTACTCGCCGATCTTGCCGATCGCCTCGCCAGCGTCGTACTCCACGTTGCCGAAGAGCTTGCCGATGGTCTTCAGCGCATCCAACGCGATGTCGAGCGACGTGCCGGCGGTGGCCGTCCCGAAGCTCCCCACGATGATCAGGAGGAGGGCTGGCGGCGCGATCAGCGCAGCCGGATCACCACCCTCCATGATCATGCAGCCGAAGACCCCTGCGAACGCGAGGAGAACTCCGATCATCGTTCCCTTGCCCACTGCGCACCTCCATGTGCCGGACTGCAGGCTGTGTGGAGGTCGTATCGGCCGGGTCGGGGCCACGTTGAGTGATTGACTCGCACTTCGTGGCCAAACCGCCCGCAATCTGTCGCCGGGAAGATCGACAAAGGGTGCAATGGCCCCGAACGCGCCCCGGGGCGCCCGCGCTGGGCGCCCCGGAGAGTGAAAACCACCGAGAACGGGGTGGTGCCCCGCGCTCCGAACGAGCGGTCAGGCGTGGGCGTCCACGAAGCCGGTGTCGGCATCCATCGGGTTGTCGCCCTGGCGCTTCGAGTAGACGATGGCGGCGAGGAGCACGATGAGCGCCCCGGCGGCAACCGCGTACCGGGGGCCGTCATCGTCCTGCAGCTTGATGACGGCCGGCAGGATCAGCAGCGACACCAGGTTCATCACCTTGATGAGCGGGTTGAGCGCCGGACCCGCGGTGTCCTTGAACGGATCGCCCACGGTGTCGCCGATCACGGCGGCCTTGTGGCTCTCGGAACCCTTGCCGCCGTAGTGGCCCTCCTCGATGAACTTCTTGGCGTTGTCCCATGCGCCACCGGAGTTCGAGAGGAAGTTGGCCATCAACTGACCGGTGAGGATCACCCCGGCGAGGAAGGCGCCCAAGGCGAAGTAGTTGATGCCGAAGCCGATGATGACCGGTGTGAGCACCGCCAACAGCGCCGGGGTGGTGAGCTCCTTCAACGACGCCTGGGTGCAGATGTCGATGACCGGGCCGTAGTCGGGCTTCTTCTCGCCGCTCATGATCTTGCCGTCGGCGAACTGGTTGCGGACCTCTTGCACCACGACCGCAGCGGTACGGCTGACCGCCCGGATGGCGAAGGCCGAGAAGAGGAAGGCGATGGAGCCGCCGATGAGCAGACCGATGAACGTCTTGGGCTCGGCCACGTTGATCTGGGTCAGCGGGTGCTTGAACAGCTCCGAGCCTTCCAGCGCCAGGCCCGTCAGCTCGTCGCGCAGGTCGAGCTCGGAGCCGATCGTCTCGATGTAGGAGGCGAACAGGGCGACCGCAGCGATGACGGCCGAGCCGATGGCGAAGCCCTTGGTGACGGCCTTGGTGGTGTTGCCCACGGCGTCGAGGCTCACCATGATCCGCTCGGGCTCGCCGTGGAACTCGCCCGACATCTCGGCGATGCCGGCAGCGTTGTCGGACACCGGACCGAAGGTGTCTTCTGCTACGACGACGCCGGTGGTGGCCAGCATCCCCATGCCGCACAGGGCTACGAGGTAGAGCGAGAACTGGATGTTGCCGCCGCCGAGGCCGATGGCCGCGCCGAGGGCGCCGGCAATGGCGACCACGGCCCACACCGACGACTCGAGGCCGCCGGCGATACCCGAGAGCACCGTGGTGGCCGGACCGGTCTTGGTGGACGCGGCGATCTCGCGAACGGGGGCCGTCTCGGTCGAGGTGTAGTACTCGGTGAGGCGGCTGACGAGCTGGGCCAGGAGGAGGCCGATGACGACGGCGCCGAACACCCGCCAGCCCACGTTCGACAGGGTGCCTTCGTCGTTGCCCACGTAGCCGAGCGACAGGGCGCCGATCCCGATGACGGTGAGGATGCCGGCAACCAGGAAGCCCCGGTTGATGGGGGCCAGGGCCGACGTGTCGGAGTCTTTGGCCTTGACGGAATAGATGCCGAAGATGGAGGCGACGACGCCGATGGCCCGAGCGGCAACCGGGAACACCAGACCCAGCGCCCACTTCTTCGGGTCTTCCGGGTAGACCGACTTGAAGGCGGCCACGCCGAGGATGATCGAGGCGACGAGCGTCACCTCGTACGACTCGAAGAGGTCGGCGGCCATGCCGGCGCAGTCGCCCACGTTGTCGCCCACGTTGTCGGCGATGGTCGCCGGGTTGCGGGGGTCGTCCTCGGGGATGCCGGCCTCGACCTTGCCCACCAGGTCGGCGCCCACGTCGGCCGCCTTGGTGAAGATGCCGCCGCCGACTCGCAGGAACAGGGCGAGGAGCGATCCGCCGAAGCCGAAGCCCACGAGAATCGCCGAGCTCGAGTTCTGGAAGAGCATGATGATGACGGTGGCGCCGAGCAGGCCCAGCCCCACGGTGAACATCCCGGCCACGCCGCCGGTGCGGAACGCCACCTTGAGCGCTGCGGGCAGGGAGCCGGTCTTGGCTGCGGCAGCCGTCCGCACGTTGCCCCGGACCGCCAGGCCCATCCCGATGAAGCCGGTGAGGCCCGACATGAAGCAGCCGGCGATGAACGCCAGCGTGCGGAACGTGCCCGATGCGGCGAACGACAGGGCCCCGGAACCGCCGTCGCCGGCCTCCTCGGGCTTGACGATCTCGACCGACGTGACGAACACGATGATCGCCAACGGGATGAGGATGACGGCGATGGTCTTGAACTGCCGCTTCAAGTAGGCCATGGCGCCCTCTTGAATCGCTGCGGCTATCTCCATCATCTTCGGCGTGCCGGTATCGGCGGCGAGCACGCCCTTCATGAGGGAGACCCCGACGCCCAGCGCGAGCAGCGCCGTGAACGCCGAGGCGAACAGGATGATCCACTCGGTGTCACCGAGCTCGAAGATCTGGTAGCCGCCCTCGGCGGCCAGGATGGCTGACAACACAGGCTTCCCCCGTGAAATGAAACTCCTGCGCCGTCGCCGTCGGAGCCTGGTGGGCCCTCGGGCGCGCGTGACCCGCCGGCGACGGGTCCGGCGGGATGCTACGAAACGCGACCCGTGAGGGTCGAAATGGGCGCCCGTGGCCGAGCGTGCGCCACGCCTGAGCGGAGGAGCGTGACCGGCCGGGAGACCCGTCCCGCGAACACGGCAGCCATCAGATATCCGTCATCATCTCGACCCGGTGTGTTCACGCCAGCGTGACCGCCGTGCCCCAACCTCACCGGAGCATGACGGGGTCAGTGACCGTCCGGCCGAAGCGCCGGGGACATGGAGTGAGGGAATGAGACGACGGCGGTTGTTGATGGTGGTGGTGCTCGCCTTGGGGCTCGTGGGCCTCATGTCGAGCCCCGCCTGGGCTGAGGGCGACACCGACGGCTCGACCAAGGGCGTGGTGTGCGTGCTCGCCGACGATCCCATCGCCGAGGATGCGGCGACCTGCGAGCTCGAAGACGGCACCACCGGGGTGGTCGACGATGCGGCGACCACCGCCGAGAAGACCAAGATCAGCCTCAACATGCTGTGGCTGGTGATCGGCGCTGCGCTCGTCATCTTCATGCAGGCGGGCTTCGCCATGGTGGAGACGGGCTTCTGCCGGGCCAAGCACGCCTCGCACGTGGTCATGACGAACTTCATGATCTTCGGCTTGGGTTTCGTGGCCTTCTTCGCCGTGGGTTACGCGTTCATGTTCGGGGCCACGGGTGCCGGGGCCATCGGGCTGCAGCCGCTCGGCGACCTGGTGACGTTGGGCGGGAACGCCAGTGCAGGGCTGTTCGCCAAGAGCGGCTTCTTCCTGAGCGGCGACGCCTACGACGTCTCGGTGATGGGGTTCTTCTTGTACCAGGTGGCCTTCATGGACACGGTGGCGACCATCCCCACCGGCTCCATGGCCGAACGCTGGAACTTCAAGAATTTCATCATGTGGGGCCTGTTCTGCGGCGCCATCTTCTACCCGCTGTATGGCAACTGGGTCTGGGGCGGCGGTTGGCTGAGCCAGCTCGGGAACTCGGCCAGCCTGGGCCACGGTGTCGTCGACTTCGCCGGCTCTGGAGTCGTGCACGCCATGGGCGGCATGGCTGCGCTGTCGGGGGCGCTGATCCTCGGGCCCCGCATCGGCAAGTTCGACAAGGACGGCAAGGCGCGGGCCATGCCCGGGCACAACCTGCCGCTCGCCTTCATGGGCGTCTTCGTGCTGCTGTTCGGATGGTTCGGCTTCAACGGCGCCTCGACCTTCGCCGCCACCGACCTGCGCTTCACGACGGTCGTCACCAACACGGCCATCGCCGGCGCCTTCGGAGCGGTCACCGCGATGTTCGTGATGATGTGGAAGTTCGGCAAGCCCGACCCGTCGATGTGCGCCAACGGCATGCTCGCCGGCCTCGTCGCCATCACCGCACCGTGTGCCTTCGTGGCGCCCTGGGCGGCCATGGTGATCGGAATCATCGCGGGGGCACTGGTGATCGCCGCGGTGCTCTTCGTCGAGAACCGGCTCAAGATCGACGACCCGGTGGGCGCCATCGCCGTGCACGGCGTCAACGGCCTCTTCGGCGTGCTGGCGGTCGGGATCTTCGCCGACGGCAAGTACGGCGATGGATGGAACGGGGTGTCGGGCAACGTGAAGGGTCTGCTCTACGGCGACTGGGGACAGTTCGGCGCTCAGGCCATCGCCTGCGGCGTGATCATGGTGGTGGGCATCGGGCTCTCGTACAGCTTCTTCAAGCTCACGAACAAGATCGTCCCGATCCGCTCCGTCGAGGCCGACGAGGTTTCCGGGCTCGACCTGCCGGAGATGGGGGCCATGGCCTACCCCGACTTCCTGGAGGCCCAGGGCACGGTGTTCCTGTCCTCTGACGACCTCCTGGTGGGTGCCGGTGTCGGCGGCCATGGCGGCCCTGGCAACGGCGGGGCAGCGGCCAAGCTGCGTTCGGAGGTGGGAGCATGAAACGGGTCCAGGCAGTGATCCGTCCCGAGAGGCTCGATGCCGTGCAGCACGCTCTGGCCGAATCGGGATTCCACGGTTTCATGGTTCACGACGTTCGCGGCCACGGCTCCGGCGAGGCCACCAACACCGGCGAGTACCGAGGCGTCACGTTCGCCATGAGCGTCAAGCACAAGCTGCTCGTCGACCTACTCGTCGAGGACGATGAAGTGATGGACGTGGCTGCGGTGTTCCAGTCGACGGCATCCACGGGCCAACCCGGCGACGGGCTGATCTTCGTGATCGACATCACCGCCGTCTACCCGATCACGGTGCCGGTGCAGATTTCATAGCCCGAGGCGTCTCGCTCGGAGAGAACGACGGGTCCGGTCCCCCCACCGGTCCCGTCGTTCTTTGTGTCCAGGACCGCGCTGGGCGCGGACCTGGACACAAAGAACGGGGGTAGTGGCCGCTGGTTCAGGCTCAGGCCACGCCGCCGTCGATGCGGAGGTTGGTGCCGTTCACGTAGCCGTTGTGGGGCGAGGCCACGAAGGCGATGAGCCGACCCACGTCGGCGGGAGTGCCCACCCGGCCCGAGAGGATTGTCCAGCTGGCCTCCTTCACCATGAACGCCTCCATCGATGCGTCGTCGGTGGGCTCGCCCCGGGCCTCTGCCCTTCGGCGGAACCGCTCGACGATCTCGGCGGTGGCGATGATCCCCGGGCTCACGCAGTTCACCGTGATGCCCGTCCCCGCCAGCTCCTGGGCCAGGCTGCCGGTGAGCCCGACCAGGCCGGTCTTGGCCGTGTAGTAGTGCGGCAGACGGGCACCCGGGCGCACCGAGCCCACGGTGGAGACCAGCACCACCCGCCCGAAACCCTTGGCCCGCATGGCCGGAACGCACAGGCGGATCATGCGGACGGCCGACAGCACGTTCTTCTCGTACATGTCGATCCAGGCGTCGGTCCCCATGTCGTCGTCGAACCAGCCGCCGCCTTCGGCCACGCCGTAGTTGTTGACGAGCACGTCGACCGGCCCGGTGGCCGCAGCGACCTCGGCCGCCCCGACGTCGGTGCGGATGTCGCCGGTGACGTGACGGGCCCGGTGCCCGGCTGCGGTGATGTCGGCGACGACTCGCTCGGCCTGTCCGGGCTCGAAGCCGTGCACCACGACCTCGGCGCCCTCGGCGGCGAGCACGTGGCACACCCCTTCGCCCGTCCCTCGGTGGCCGGCCGTGACGAGGATGGTGAGGTCATGCAGGTGGAGATCCATGTGCATCATCCTCGCCCATGGGGTCGGGGATACGCTCGCTGCGACCGTTGGGCTGCCCACCCCGTTGCCCGGTTGCACCGATCGCCCGTCGCCCGCCGCCTGTTGCCCGTCGCCTGTCTCCGTTGGAGGAAACGCCATGCCCGAAGCCGTGATCGTCGCCGCTGCCCGTACCCCGATCGGACGGGCGTTCAAGGGTTCCTTCGCCCAGGAACGGGCCGACGACATGGGCGGGTTCATCCTGCGCACCGCGATGAACCAGGTTCCCCAGATCGGCGACACCGAGGTGGTCGACGTGATCTGGGGTGTCGCCAACATGCTGGGCCCCCAGAGCTTCAACGTGGGGCGTCAGGTGGCGTTGCTCGCCGGGCTCCCCGACAGCGTGCCGGCCACGACCGTCACGCGGTTCTGCGCGTCGTCGCTGCAGGCCATCCGCATGGCCTTCCACGCCATCAAGGCCGGCGAGGGCGACGTGTACGTGGCCGGCGGGATGGAGTCGGTCTCCACCTCACTCAACCGGGCCGGTGAGCCGTCTGACCGCAACCCCCGCTTCATCGACACCGAGCGCTCCGACTACATCAACGACGCCTACATCGCCATGGGCCTCACGGCCGAGAATGTGGCCGAGAAGTACGGCGTGTCGCGCCAGCGCCAGGACGAGCTCGCCGTGGCGTCGCAGAACCGAGCCGAAGCCGCGCAGGCCAATGGCTTCTGGGAGAACGAGATCACGCCGTACACGCTCGCCGACGGCACCGTCGTGGCCAAGGACGACTGCCCGCGGGCAGGCACCACGATCGAGGGTCTCAGCGGGCTCAAGCCGGTGTTCCGGCCCGACGGCACGGTCACCGCCGGCAACGCCTGTCCGCTCAACGACGGTGCCGCGGCGACGATCGTGATGTCGGCCGACCGAGCGGCCGCGCTCGGGATCAAGCCACTGGCGCGCATCGTGGCGTCGTCGGTGTCGGGTCTGGCTCCGGAGATCATGGGTGTCGGCCCCATCGAGGCTGTCCGCACGGTGCTGGCCCAGGCCGGCATGGGCATCGGCGACATCGACGTGGTCGAGCTCAACGAGGCGTTCGCTGCGCAGGCGATTCCGGTGTGCGACGAGCTCGGCATCGACTTCGCCAACCAGCTCAACCCCCACGGCGGCGCCATCGCCCTCGGGCATCCCTTCGGCATGACCGGCGCCCGCATCATGTGCACGCTGCTCAACGACCTCAAGGCCCTCGACAAGACCATCGGTCTCGAGACCATGTGCGTCGGCGGCGGTCAGGGCATGGCCATGATCATCGAGCGCCTGTAGCGCCGACAACCGCCTCGGTTGGCCCCCGTCGTGGGGGGGGGGGGCGGCGGGGGGGGGGGGGGGGC
>JANLSK010000147.1:0-8601 GCA_031362415.1 Actinomycetes bacterium
GTTTGCGGGGGCGCTTGGCCGCGAGGTCGAATGCGTATCTGATGCACCGTTCGGCTCCGTGACGGGTGTTCACCGAGCCCTGCGTGGCCACCTCGTGCGGTGTGCCCTTGCGCAGGAATCCGCCCTCGCCCACGTACGAGCCTTCGGTGTTCTCGCGAATCACGACCATGTCGATGTCGGCCGGGCCCTTGCCTGCGAGCGGGGTGGGCGCTCCAGGCAGGAGCTTGACGGGCCGGAGGTTCACGTACAGGTCGAGCTCGAAGCGCAGCCGGAGCAGCAGCCCCCGCTCGAGCACACCCGGGGGGACCTCGGGCGTGCCCACCGCGCCGAGAAGCACGCAGTCGAGGCCCCGGATCTCCTCGAGCACCGTGTCGGGCAGCACCTCCCCGGTCGACAGGTAGCGACGGCCACCGAGGTCGTAGTCGACGGTGTCGATCGCAACGCCGGCGGCGTCGATCGCCTTGAGCGCCTCGGCTACGACCTCCGGGCCGATCCCGTCGCCAGCGATGATCCCGATGCGATAGCTCATGGTGTGTTCCCGGTCCGGTCCTGGCCGTGGTCGGCGTGGTCGTTGTGGTTGGGCAGGCGAGGAAGATGGGCTGACAACGAAAAACCGTCCACCGAGGTGGACGGTCGAGGCGAACGCCGGGTCGCGGCGCTCGCTACAGGATGACGATGATGGCGGTATCGAAGCGGCAGCTCATGGGTGCGGGAATGCTAGCGGGCGCGCGCCGGTGCCCGTCAACGCGGACCGAGGGGACACCGGGCACCGTGGCGAACAGGTAGCCTCCGACGATGAGCGAGACCCAGCTTTCGCGCGCCGCATACGACCGCCTGCGTGCCGAGCTCTACGAGCGGATCGGCCCCCGGCGCCGGGAGATCGCCGACATGATCGAGCGAGCCCGCGAGCTCGGCGATCTCAAGGAGAACGGCGACTACCACGCCGCCAAGAACGAGCAGGGCCTCAACGAGTCGCGGGTACGCCAGCTCGAGTCGCTGTTGAAGAAGGCCGAGATCATCGACGATCTCCCCTCCGACATGGTCACCCAGGGGATGGTCGTGGAGATCAGCATCGCCGGTGGCCCTTCGATGACCTACCTGTTCGGCTCGATCGAGGAGCGCTCGGAGCACGATCCGCTGTCGCCGACATCGCCCCTCGGCAAGGTCCTGGCCGGCCGGAGCCCCGGCGACCGGGTCGAGTACGAGGCGCCCCGCGGCATGCTCATGGTCGAGATCGTCTCGGTCCGCCCCGCTGACTGAAGCGCCGGACCGACCAAATTTGCGCGGAAACGCACGGGGTGCGCATTTCCGCGCAAATTTGGTCGGGGTTTGGTGGGGTTGATGGGGTTGGTGGGGGTTGATGGTCAGCGGACGAAGAGGACGGCGCTGGGGTCGCTGACGGCGATCGTCCACCCCGGGTCGGTCGACAGCACCTCCGCCAGGGGACGGCCGGAGCCGGTGAGCACGCACTCGATTCTGAGCCGGTCGAGCTCGTCGGTCACCGGACGCTCCGAGGTGTTCCAAGTGATGCGCAGCAGCGGGTTCAGCAGATCCTTGCCGTACATGTCGTTGCGGCCGTCCTGGGCCACGAGCACCTCGGGCCAGCGGCGCTCGATCACGAGACCCCCGAGGTCGTAGTCGTTGAACAACAGGCACCCGGCCGGAATGGCGTCGACCGCGCGCACGGGCATGGTCTCGGCGTCGATCGTGCCGGCGTCGGCCAGCATCGGCACGCTGGCGGCGGTCGTCACCACGGCCACGATCACCGCGGCCAGAACGAGCTGCGACACCCGAGCCCTCGCCGCAGCGCGAAGCCGTGGAATCGGCGCCGCCGTGAACGAGCGGGCCAACTCGCCCGCCCCGAGCACGAGGAAGAACGGACCGTTGCGGATGGCGTCGATCGTCATGAGGGCCAAGGCCGCGAGCGGCAGCACGACATCGAGGCGCCGCCACCGCCCCGTCCGCCACAAGCCATAGGCCACGCCCAGCCCGATCACCACGATCGCCTGGTCGCGAGTGTCGAGCACCGAGAGGTGGCGGTACTCCTCGATCTTGCTCGAGACGGCCCGCACGTGCCACGCGTGGGTGTACACGTGCCACGTGAACGGGTTCACGAGCGGCGCCAGCACCGCGACGGCAACGAGCGGCGCCTCCCGTCGGAGCGCAGCCACGGCAGGGCCCGACCCTCCGCGGCGGGCGGCGAGCACCCGGCCGAGCACCTGGAGCCCCACGACGCCGACGCCGACCACGAACACCCCGTGGGTGTTCGCCCACACGGCCAACACCACGCCCACACCAACGAGGCTCCGGACCCGGCCGAGCCGGTTCGACGGCTCGGCCAGCGCGAGCAGCGCAGGGAACAGGAGGAAGCTGAACAGTTGCGGGCGCTCGGCCACGAACGGATCGAGGGCGAAGGTGCACAGCCACGCGGCCCCGACCGACGCCCACGGCCCGGCACCGCTGCGGCGGGCGATGCGGTACAGCACGATGCCGAAGGCGGCGACGCCGAGCGCCCGGAGCAACGACACCGCCGTGAGGCCGCCGAGTCGGTCGGTGAGCGCCAGCACCACGTCGGCCAGCCAGGCGTTGGGTTGCCAGTCGGCGCCGCCGGCCGTCCACGAGAAGGGGTCGTGGCGGGGAATGCGGCCGGTGTCGAGGATCAGCTCACCGGTTCGGCGATGCCACGGCCCGTCGGGGTCGACGAGCGTCCCAGCGTTCACCAGCGCCCGTCCTGCGAGCGCGACCGCCAACACCCACGGCGCGAAGCGCTGGAGGCGCTCGGCGGGTGTGGTTCGGCTCGGCGAAGGCGCGGCGAGTGCGACGATCCCCGGGTATCGACCGTCATTCCTCCGGTCTGGAGCCCACAGCCCGAGCATCTGCCAGAAGACCCCCGCCGGCGCGCGACTCCTGGCAGTTGCTCAGGGGTTGGGGCGGGATACCCCGACTCGTACGGCGACGGCGACGGCGACCATCACAACCACGGCTCCGAGCATCACGACGTGCTGACCGAACCGGGGCAGCAGGCCGAGGCTGACGATGAGCGTCGTGGCGCACGCCGGGGCGTGGAGCGACCGCAACCCCAGCAGCAAGGCCGCGGTGAGACCGACCGACAGCCCGACGGCGCCGATCCTCGCTCCCGTCACGCCCTCGACCACTGCGCTCCCGGCGTCGGCCAGGCCGAACAGGTGCAGCGCGGCCGACCCGGCGAGCAGACCAGCGGCATGGCCGACGAGCACGGACCGCGGCGAGTTCACCGGGTTGGCCGACTGGGCTACGAGCAGGAACGCCGTGGGCCCGAGCGACGGGAAGATCATCGGCTCGTCGAGGACGGCCGCCGCGGTCGCGAGCACCATGGCGAGCAACCCCGAGCCGATGCCGACCAGCGCGATCCGCCGGGGGCTCGAAACCGCGACCCGGGCCGCGCCAGGCGTGCCCGCCGGGCCTCCAGCGACCGTCATCGCGATCCCAGCGACCGTTCGACCGAGGCAGCGGCGCCCATGACGGCCACAGCCAGCCGCTCGCCGGGTTTGCGACCCATGCGCTCGACGGGTCCGCTCACCGAGACCGCAGCCCTCACGGCCCCGTCGCGGTCACGGATGGGGGCGCTCACACTGGCGACGCCAGGCTCCCGCTCGCCGACGCTCTCAGCCCAGCCCCGCCGCCGGACCGTCGCCAAGAGTGTGCTCTCGATCCCGAACTCGTCCCGGTCGCCCGCCCAGGCGAGGAGCACCTTGCCGCCCGAGCCCCGATCGAGGGGCAGCGGGACGCCGACGGGCACGGTGTCGCGCAGGCCCGCTCGGGGCTCCGCGCTGGCGATGCACACGCGGTGATCGCCATCGCGAACATAGAGCTGCGCGGTGAGCCCGGTGGCGTCGCGCAAGTCGGAGAGCAGGGGTCGGGCCGCATCGACCAGGCCCATCTCGCTGATGGCCGCGCTCCCCCACTCGAACAGGCGCAGACCCAGCACCCACCGGCCCCGGTCGTCGCGGCGGAGCAGGCGGTGGTCCTCAAGCGCCGACGCCAGTCGATGGGCGGTGGCTCGCGAGTACCCGGTGGCTTCCACCAACTCCACCAGGGAGACCGCGCTCCGTGCGTGCACGGTGGCCAGAATGGTCACCACCTTGTCGAGCACACCAACGCCCGTTACGGCGACCGAGGCCACAGCCGCTGCCGCGACGACCGCGGCGTCGAGACGCTCGACTGCCTGGCGGTTGTCGCCTCGGGGGCCGCTGCCGGGCTTGTCTCCTCCGGACGGGCGGGATACAGTGCTCACATCTCGATATTAGCATCTCATATTCTGAGATACAAGACCCGGGAGTGCGTGATGGGCCAGACCCTCTCCGAAAAGGTGTGGGAGCGCCACGTCGTCCATCGGACCGACGGCGAACCCGACCTGCTCTACGTCGACCTCCACCTCGTCCACGAGGTCACGTCGCCGCAAGCGTTCGACGGGCTCCGGCTCGCCGGTCGCCGGGTCCGCCGGCCCGACCTCACTCTGGCGACGATGGACCACAACGTCCCCACGGCGGGGCTGCACCTCGGGATCACCGACCCGATCTCGCGCCGCCAGTGCGAGGCGCTCGAGAGCAACTGCAAGGAATTCGGCGTTCCGCTGTACGCCATGGGCCACGCCGATCAGGGCATCGTGCACGTCATCGGTCCCCAGCTCGGCCTCACCCAGCCCGGAACGATCATCGTCTGCGGCGATTCGCACACGGCCACCCACGGCGCCTTCGGGGCCATCGCCTTCGGCATCGGCACGAGCGAGGTCGAGCACGTGCTGGCCACGCAGACGCTGCCGCAGTCCAAGCCAGGGACGATGGCCGTCACGGTCGACGGACGGCTTCCGGACGGGGTCACCGCCAAGGACGTGATCCTGGCGATCATCGCCCGCATCGGCACCGGCGGGGGGATCGGCAAGATCATCGAGTACCGGGGCTCGGTGTTTCGCGAGCTCTCGATGGAAGGCCGCATGACCGTGTGCAACATGTCGATCGAGGGTGGCGCACGCGCCGGGCTGATCGCCCCCGACGACACGACGTTCGCCTATCTCGAAGGCCGGCGCCACGCCCCTCAGGGCACCGAGTGGGAACGGGCCCTCGACGACTGGCGCAGCCTCACCACCGATGCCGACGCCACCTTCGACGAGAACGTCGTGATCGACGGGAGCACGCTGAGCCCGCACGTCTCGTGGGGCACGAACCCGGCTCAGACCCTCCCGATCGACGCCTCGATCCCCGATCCCGACACCATCGCCGACCCCGCAGCGGCCGACTCGGCCCGGAGAGCCTTGCAGTACATGGGCTTGCGGGCCGGCACCCCCATTCGCGACATCACCGTCGACACCGTGTTCGTGGGCTCGTGCACCAATGGGCGCATCGAGGACCTCCGCGCCGTGGCCGACGTGTTGCGCGGACGCAAGGTGCACGACGGCGTACGCATGCTCGTGGTTCCGGGCTCGATGGCGGTGAAGGCCCAGGCCGAGTCCGAAGGCCTCGATACCGTCATCTCCGGGGCCGGGGCCGAATGGCGCGAGGCCGGATGCTCGATGTGCCTCGCCATGAACCCCGACAAGCTCGCCCCCGGGGAACGGTCGGCATCCACCTCGAATCGCAATTTCGAAGGGCGCCAAGGGCCCGGGGGACGCACGCACCTCGTGTCGCCCGGGGTCGCCGCCGCCACCGCCGTGACCGGCCACCTGGCCGCACCGGCCGATCTGTAGCCAGGAGGCGTGATGCTCGAAGTGCAGAGGGTGCAGGGGACGGCCGTCCCGCTCGATCGGTCCGACGTCGACACCGATCAGATCATCCCGGCGGAATGGCTGAAGCGGATCGAGCGCACCGGCTTCGGCGCCGGTCTGTTCTCGGCCTGGCGCCAGGACCCGGCGTTCGTGCTGAACCAGCCGCAGTACGCAGGCGCGTCGATCCTCGTCGCCGGACCCAACTTCGGGACGGGGTCGTCGCGCGAGCACGCCGCCTGGGCCCTTCAGGACTACGGCTTCGAGGTCGTCATCTCGTCGCGTATCGCCGACATCTTCCGCAACAACTGCACCAAGATCGGCGTGCTCCCGGTCGTGCTGGCCCAGGACGTCGTCGACCGTCTGCTCCGGGCCATCGAGGACGATCCCGCCCTGGAGATCGTCGTCGACGTGCAGGAGCGTACGGTGTGGGTCGCAGCACTCGATCTGAGCGAGCCCTTCCCGCTCGACGATTTCACCCAATACCGGTTCCTCAACGGGCTCGACGACATCGGCCTGAGCGAGCGTTTCCTCGACGGCATCGCCGCGCACGAAGCCGCCCGTCCAACGTATCTGCCCACGACCACCCCGGTCTGAGCCCGCGAGCCTGTCACCGGCAGCCCACGGCCGTCAGCCGGGGAGCACGATGTCATAGCATCGCCATCGTGACGTTCCGGGACCTCCTCAAGCAGCCCCTGTACGGCATCTACGAGCGTCGGCTGCTCCGGACGATCCCGTCTGATCGGCTCCCCCACCACGTCGGCATCATCCTCGACGGTCACCGGCGTTACGCCCGCGAGGCGGGGCTGCCCGACTACGAGACGAGCTACCGGGCCGGCATGGCCAAGTTCGAGGACTTCCTCGACTGGTGCCACGGCCTGGGCATCCCCACCATCACCGCCTGGGTGCTCTCCACCGAGAACCTCAAGCGGCCCGCTGACGAGCTCGACCCGTACTTCGACGTGCTCATCAGCTTCTTCGAGCGACTGCCGGCCCACGCCAACCGGCTCGGGTACTCGATCAGGTTCATCGGTTCGCTCGACCTGCTCCCCGACGCGCTCGTGCGGGCGGCCAAGCAGGCCGAGGAGAGCGCCAGTGACGGGCCCCGCCGGTTGACGATCGCCCTGGGCTACGGGGGTCGCCAGGAGATCATCGACGCCTGCCGCGAGCTGGTGAGCGACCTGGCTGCCGAGGGTGTGCCCGCAGCCGATCTGGCCGAGCACATCGACGTCGACGCTCTGTCGGCGCACCTGTACACCGCCGACCTACCCGACCCCGACCTGGTGATTCGCACCTCGGGCGAGTCCCGGCTGTCGGGTTTCCTGCTGTGGCAGTCGGCCTACGCCGAGTACCTGTTCGAGGACGTGTTCTGGCCGGCCTTCCGCCGGGTCGACTTCCTCCGGGCCTTGCGCGACTACGCCCGGCGCGAGCGCCGCTTCGGGCGATGAACGCGCCGACGGCCGGGACGGGGACCACCCGGCCCGGCGAGGGACGGGGTCTCGGGCACCGTCAGGTGCGCACGCCCGCCGAACGCAACAAGGCGCTGATCACCCTGCTGGTCGGACTCGTCGTCGTGGTCATCGTGATGCTGGCCGTACGCCAGCTCGGCGGCGACACCGATTCGGCCGAGGTGAGCGTGGTGGCCTCGGGGCTGGGGCCGGTTCGGGCCCTCGAGGTCTGCACCGACGGGCGGGTGTTCGTGGACGCCGAGGCCCTGACCGGCCCGATGCTCACCACGGCTGACGGCACCACGCTGCGTCCCGACCCCAGCGCGCTCGCCACAGACCCGCGCTGTCCCCCGACCGCGGTCGCGCTCGATCCGTTCGTGGCCGAGGCGCGTGACGGCGGGCGCTTCAGCGCAGCCGACGGCGTGATCTCGCGCCGCGACCCCGACGGGACGGGCGTGGTGGCCGCCGGTGATCCGGTGCCCGTCGCCGGCATCGCGGGCATCGCCGTCGACCCGGCCGGCACCGTCTTCGTGTCGCTCCCCGACGGGCTGCGTGAGCTCACCCCCGCGGGCACCCTCCGGGCGATCGAGACCGACGCGGCGGTCCCCCCGGGCCCGATCGTCGCTCCGACCCTCGGGGTGATCATCGTGGGAACCGCCCCCGGCGATCTGGTTCGGGTGCAACTCCCCCGCTGAGCCTTGAGCCCCACGGGCCCGGGCCTCTACCGGCGGCCTGATCCTCCCCGGGGTGACCAGGCCGGGCGCGGCGGGAGCCCCCCGGGGGTCGTGGCGGACCTACGGGCCCGTACGGGCGGCCCCGACCGGCCCGGACGGGCGCTCACGAACGCGCAGGATGCGGTTCACCGCGGCCAGGAACGCCCGGGCCGAAGCCTCGACCACGTCGGTCGAGAGCCCGCGCCCCGAGACCTTCAAGCCTTCGTGCTCGGCCTTGATCACGACGTCGCCGAGGGCGTCGGTGTTGCCCGTGACCGACGAGACCTTGAAGTCGGTGAGCCGGGCGTCGATGCCGGTGGCCTGCTTGATGGCGGAGCAGGCCGCGTCGATCATCCCGTCGCCCTCGCCGAACGCCGTGATCTTGGTGCCGTCACGCTCGAGCACGACCCGGGCCGACGGCGTGGACAGGTTTCCGCCGTGCACCTCCAGCGACACCATGGCGTAACCCGTGCCCACGGCCTGACCCAGCTCCTCGACGACGATCGCCTCGAGGTCGGCCTCGTTCAGCTCCACCTTGCGGTCGGCCAGCTCCTTGAAGCGCACGAACGCCGCGTTGAGCGCGTCGCCCTGGATGCGAAAACCCAACTTGTTGAGCGCGTCGCGGAACGCGTGCCGCCCGGAATGCTTGCCCAGGACGATCTCGGTGGTCTGGCCGACGGTCTCGGCGTCCATGATCTCGTAG
>JANLSK010000150.1:0-28478 GCA_031362415.1 Actinomycetes bacterium
GGTGGTCATCAATGCTCGTAGCTCGCCGAGCGTGTCGGCCAGCTCCTCCGGTTCGATACCAGCAAAGCGCTTCCCATCCATTGACGACCATGATACCAGATGGGTGCGACAGTAATGACCCTTCCACCGACGGAACATAGAAAGAATCTGAAACCCTGGCTATGATTCGAAGTCGTCCACTGTCCCACCGTCTCAATCCACGTCGAGGTGACGCCTGCGATGCATGCGGGCGGCGCCCAGAGCCATAGCAGCGCACCCGATCGACCGACCGCGGTGAGCGAGGAGCTCCGATGGCCCGTGAAGATCCCAGCGTGGTGGCCCTGGTCACCGACCTGATCGACCGGTCGCGCATCCGGGGGGTCATCGCCGGTGTGTGCTTCGCGGGGACGCCCACCGCGGCGGCCACCATCGGTGGCGATGTGATCGTGGTCGACCTGGCCCGCTTCGTTGCCGCGATCCCTGCGCTGCGGGCTGCGCTCCCCGACGCTCGGATCGTGGGCTTCGGGCCCCATGTCGACGACGTCGGAGCGGCCGCAGCCCGCGACGGCGGCGCCGATGTCGTGGTCGCACGTTCACGCTTCTTCCGCCAGATTCGCCGCTGCGTGCTCGACCTCGACGACGGCCGTGACGCCGGGACCCACGACACCGGGGAGTCCGGAGTCGGGCGCGACTGAGCCGGGCGCGTCAGATCATGGGCCAGGGGTAGGGGTAATCGGTGCGGGGCTCGGGGAGGGTGCCCTCGGCGGTGAGCGAGTCGACGCGTATCCAGAGCGCTTCGAGCTCGTAGGGAGACAGGAGCTCGGCGAGGCGGCTGCGGTGGGGCTTGAGCAGCACGGAGCTGAGGGCCCGGAGCTCGTCGAGGGTGGCGTCGTCGAGCGGATCGCCGATGAAGTCCCAGATGACGGTCCGGAGCTTGTGGTCGTCGTGGAACGTGAGGCCGTGGTCGATGCCGACGATCGTCGCGTCGACGGTGGAACGCAACACGTGACCGGCCTTGCGATCGGCGTTGTTGACCACCACGTCGAAGGCGGCGAAGGCTCGGAACCGGTCGGGGTGCTCGTCCCGGAGGGTGAGGTAGTGATCGTTGGGATCGTGGGGGACGAACTCCTGCACCATCCCCTCGCCGTGGGGCCCGTCCCGCAGCACCGTGCGAGGCACCACGCCCCAGCCCAGCAGCTCGGAGATCTCGAACGCCGCGACCTCGCGCTGGCAGAGCGTCCCCGCCGTGAAGTCCCACAGCGGCCGCTCGCCCCGTCGGGGCTTGTAGATCACGAGCATCTCGGCCCCGTCGAGCGCCGCCGTGCCGAGGAAGGTGGCGTTCGACGAGTACCGCATCCGCCCGAGCAGCTCCAGTTCGCCACACGCGAGCAGCCCAGCCCGCTGTTCGGGCGGCAACGGCGGGGGGACGGGGAATCCGGCGAGTGTGGCGTCGGCCATCGGGTAGCTCAGTTCATCCCGGGGCAGCCCTGCCAGTTCTGCTGCGGACAGCCCTGACGTTCGGGCCCCATCGGGAGACGACACAGCTCGCACATGGGCCGTCCGGCGGCCACCACCCGGGCGCCCTGTTGGGCCAGCGCCCTCATCTGGGCCCGGCTCGCCAGCACTCGCACCATCCGCCCCCTGGGTTCGGCCCCGAACGAGGGATGGGCGCCCGAGACGCGGGGCCGGCCCTGCTCGTCCACGTCGGCATCGCTGGCATCGCTCGTGTCGTCGGGGCCGGCATCGGCGTCGGACTCGTCACTCTCGTCGTCGGGCTCGGGATCGTTGAACTCCTGGAGCTCGAGCACGATGAGGCCTCGGCCCACGTCGTAGCCCAACCGGATCTGCCGGGCCCGGAACAGCGGTTCCATGGGCTCTTGGAGGGCCGCTGCGGCTGCCGGGACATCGGAGCCCGGATCGTTGGGGAGACGGCGATCGAGCTGCTCGAGGAGGGCCAGGGCATGCCGGGCCAGCGCCGCGACCTGCTGCTTCTCGACCAGCACGGAGATCTGGAGCGAGCCCGCCTCGGCCTGGATCAAGAACGCGCGCCGGCCCGGCTCGCCCACGGCGCCGGCCCCGAGCCGATCGACCGGGTTGAGCTCGATGGCCTCGCTCATCCGGAGGGCTCCGCGGCGGGGGGTCCAGCGAATGACGGCGGCCCGGCTGACGAACCGGAGGCCGCCGCCGGCGACTCGGCGGGCGGCTCAGCGGCGGGCGACTCGGCGGGCGGAGCCTGGAGCTCGTCGAAGCCGCCGGTGTCGTTGAACTTCACGATCGCGACGCCGTGGGGGCCGATCGAGAGACCGGTGACCGACGCCGGTGAGATCACGAGACGCTGGAACTGGTCGAGGTGCGTGCCGGCGAAATGGGCGACGGCCGCCTTGATCACGTCGGCGTGCGAGACGATCACCACGAGCTCACCGGCATGGCGGGCGGCGACCTCCTCGATCGCGGCGACGGCCCGGGCCTGCATCTCGCGGATCGACTCGCCGTCGGGGAACCGGGCCAGCGATGGCGTGCGCTGCACCTGCTTCCAGATGTCGGTGGAGACGAGATCCTTGATCTGCTGACCGGTCCAGGCGCCGTACTCAGCCTCGATCATCCCGTCGAGTTGCACGACGTCGAGCCCGTGGTGCGCAGCGATGGCCGCAGCCGTCTGCATGGTCCGCTCGATGGGGCTGGCGTAGACGGCCGAGATGGGCAGGCCCTTCAAGCGCTCGCCCGCGTTGGCTGCCTGGGCTCGACCTTCATCGGAGAGATCGATGCCGGGCGTGCGGCCCGACAGGATCGGACCCGTCTGGTGCGTGACCGCGTGGCGCACCAACAGCACCCGGGTCGACGGTGCGCTCCGGGGAGCGGCGTCGGGCTCGGGCTGAGAGGGTTCGGGCATCGCGCGAGGGTACGCGGTCGAGTCGCATGTGTGTGCAGGAATGCTCACCCCGGGCATCGCCGCACCCACCAGCATCGCCAAGACATCGGACCGGTGTGGCGCGGTCCCCGTCCCGCACCAGATCGCGAGCGGCCCGGGGGACGGGGACCCCGCAGGCTGCCTCCCCGCAGCGATCCCGCGACGGGACCGCCTGAGCGGGGGCCCGTCGTGACCAAGATGGGACGGGCTCGCTACTCGCTCCCCGCCGGCCAAGCGACCGAGTACGGCCGGCGGTTCATCGCTTCCCCGGGCCCCACCGTGGTGGGGACTCCGTTGCCCGCAGTATGGCGCATGGGGACGCCGGGGCCAATGAAACGAGCGACCTATGCTCCCTTGCATGTCAGATGCCCAGCCTGTCCGGTTGACCGCCGGTCTCCCTCAGACCGTGATCCCGCCCGAGCCCGGTGCCGTCCTCGACGCCCTCGCTGCGGCCATGAACGAGCCAACTGCGGCCGCTCGCAAGAGCGCGGTGGCCGTGGTTGCCGGCCGTCGGCCCCGGTTCCTCGCCGCCTGGGCCACGCTGGCCGAGCTGGCCGACGATCCCGTGGAGTCCTACGCCTACGCCCGGGTCGGCTACCACCGGGGCCTCGACACGCTGCGCGCCGCCGGCTGGCGAGGTTCGGGCTACTGCCGTTGGACCCACGAGTCGAACCGGGGCTTCCTGCGTTCGCTCGAGGCGCTCCGGGCCGCGGCCGAACGCATCGGCGAGGCCGACGAGGCCGCCCGCTGTGCCGAGTTCCTCCTCCAACTCGATCCCGAATGGACCCGCCGGTCGGCCTGAGCCGACGCGCTCGGCGGGCCCGAGGCAACAACGCTTCACTCCGTCCTCACGTTGCTAAAGTAAATAGGCAGTTACTTTAGTTCGATTGGCCGGATGGCAAGCGGCCTTGATCAAGGGAGCCGGAGTGCGCCCGGATGCCTTCAGGTCCCGAGCACGCGGGGTCGTACGCAAGACCATCGAAGGGTTCTGGGCGTTTCATCCCGAGCCCCTACCCCGACGTTGCGACCTGCCCCATGAGGTCGTGAACCTGCTCGACGAGGCCACCGGAGCGGTGCACAGGCTTGGGGGTGTCGGGCGGCTCCTCCCAAACCCGCACCTGTTGATTGGACCGCATCTCAGGCTCGAGGCGGTGCTCAGCTCTCGGATCGAGGGGACCAAGACCGATGTCGGGCAGCTGCTCCTCTTCGAGGCCGGGGAGCGGGCGACACCCGGCGATGCCGCCGATGCCCGTGAGGTGCAGAACTACATCGTGGCCATGGAGCACGGCCTCGCCCGGGTTCGTGGCGGCTTCCCGATGTCGATCCGGCTTCTCCGAGAGATGCATGAACGGCTTCTCGCGGGAGTCCGTGGTGAGCACCGCCGGCCGGGGGAGCTGCGTTCGAGTCCCGTGTGGATCGGGGGCAGCACCCTCGACAACGCCGTGTTCGTCCCGCCGCCCCCCGACGAGATGGCTGTTGCCCTTGCCGACCTCGGGCGTTTCCTTCACGAGCGCGAGCTTCCACTGCTCGTCCAGATCGCTTTGGCGCACTACCAGTTCGAGGTGATTCACCCGTTCCTCGATGGCAACGGCCGGATCGGGCGGCTGCTCATCCCCTTGATGCTCGTCGTTCGGGGCGTGCTCCCCGAACCGCTCTTGTACCTGTCGGTGTACTTCGAACAGCACCGAAGCGAGTACTACGACCACCTGCTCATCACCAGCCAACAGGGCGACCTCGTGCCGTGGCTCTCCTTCTTCCTCGCCGGCGTGCGCCGCCAAGCTCGTGATGCCGAGGAACGCACCGTCCGCCTCGTTGAGCTTCAGCACCAACTCCGCAACGAGCTGCTCGACGAAGGCCGACCGAGCTCGGTCGTCCGCCTGGCCGAGCGGCTCTTCTCGGTACCGGTCATCACCGCCGCTACCGTGGAGACCCTCCTTGGCGTCACCCGCCCGACCGCCCACGCCGCCATCGACGCCTTGGTCGAGCGCGGAGAGCTCGTGGAGGTGACAGGGCGAGACCGCGGTCGAATCTACGAAGCACCCCGGATCTTCGCTGCGGTCTACGGACCCGTCGAGGTCACCGATACCAGCCTCGACCGGTTCACAACCGATCCGTGAGAAGGCGAATGCTCAGGCAGCGAGCGACGCCGGCCCTCAGCCCCGAGGCGCGTCCCCACCCGAAGCGTCGACCACCTCGGGCGCGATCTCGCCCGCGGCGTAGCGGGCCCGGAGCACTTTCTTGTCGAACTTTCCGACAGAGGTCTTGGGGACCTCGGCGATGAACGCCCACCGCTCGGGCAGCCACCAGCGGGCCACCTGGGGGGCCAGGAACGCCGACAGCACAGCCGCGTCGGCCGTCGCCCCGTCACGGAGCACGACGCAGGCCATCGGACGCTCGTCCCAGCGCTCGTCGGGCACGCCGATCACCGAGGCTTCGACCACGTCGGGATGGGCCATGATCAGATTCTCGAGCTCGACGGTCGAGATCCACTCGCCGCCCGACTTCACGACGTCCTTGGCCCGGTCGGTGATCTGCACGAAGCCGTGGTCGTCGACGTTGGCGATGTCGCCCGTGCGCAGCCATCCGTCGTGGAACTTCCCGGGGTCGGCGTCGAGGTGGTACGACGCCGTGACCCAGGGGCCCCGCACCTCGATCTCGCCGACGCTCATGCCATCCCAGGGAAGCTCGTTGCCGTCGTCGTCGCAGATCCGGAGCTCGACACCGGGGATCACCCGGCCGGTCTTCACCCGCCAGGCCATCTGCGACTCGGTGTCGGTCGCCGCGTCCTTGGGGGGAAAGCCCATGGCCGCGAGCGGGCTGGTCTCGGTCATGCCCCAGCCCTGGATCATCCTCACGCCGTAGCGCTGCTCGAGCTTCTCCATGAGCGAGCGGGGGACGGCCGACCCGCCGCACATGATCATCCGCAACGACGAGAGGTCGATGGCGTTGGCCTCACCGAAGCGCAGAACGTCGGCCCACACCGTGGGGACGGCCCCCGAGAACGTCGGCCGCTCGGCGGCGATCAGGCGGGTGAGGGGCTCGGCCTGAAGATACTGCTGGGGCATGAGCAGGTTGGCTCCGGCCATGAACGCCGCGTAGGGCATGCCCCAGGCGTTGGCGTGGAACATGGGCACGATCGTCAGCAGCGTGTCGGTCTCGCAGACCCCGAGCACCGCAGCCGAGGTGACCGCCAGCGAGTGCAGCCAGGCCGACCGGTGGCTGTACGCCACGCCCTTGGGGTTGCCGGTCGTGCCGCTCGTGTAACACATCGCGCAGGCCGAGCGTTCGTCGATCTCGGGCCAGGCGTAGCTCGCCGGGGCCGCAGCCAGAAGCTCCTCGTAGTCGTGCACCTCGTAGCCCGGACCGTCATCGAGCACCGAGCGGTCGCCGGCCCCGGTGGCGACGATGTGCTCGACGGTCGCGAGCTGGTCTTTCACCCGGGCCAGCAGCGGCAGGATCGACCCGTTGGCGACGATCACCCGGTCCTCGGCATGGTTGATCACGTAGGCCAGTTGCTCGGGGAACAGCCGGATGTTCAAGGTGTGCAACACGGCGCCCATCGACGGGACGGCCAGGTACGCCTCGACGTGCTCCTGGTTGTTCCACATGAAGGTGCCGACCCGGTCGCCGGGGGTCACGCCCAGCGCCGCCAGGGCCCCGGCGAGGCGCTCGGCCCGATCACCGACCTCGGCAAAGCTCGCTCGTCGGCAGTGATCGCCTTCGAAGGTGATCACCTCGCTCGTCGCGTGGACCCGACGGCCGTGGCGCAGGATCATCTGCACCGAGAGCGGGAAGTCCTGCATCGTGCTCAACATGATGGCCTCCGGGTGGCTGCGGGTGACGGTGTGTGTCGGCGTGTGTCGCTGTGTGCCGCTGTGTTTCAGTGTGTGTCGGCGCTTCGGGGGCATCGGTGGTGACGCTCGGCCGGGGCGGTCGGGTGTGCCTTCGGTTCGCACTGGCGACGCCGGCGGGGTGCATGCGCCGATCGCAGCGCAGGATACGGGCGGGGCACACTGTTGGCCATGAGCGCGACCGCCAGCCCGATCGTCGAGACCACCGCTGGCCGGGTTGCCGGCACCACGACGGCGAACGGCATCACCGTTTTCCGGGGGGTGCCCTACGGCGCATCGCCCGCCGGGGCCCGTCGATTCCGGATGCCGACGCCGCCGACGCCCTGGACGGGTGTGCGCGATTCCGTCGAGTTCGGTCCCGCCGCCCAGCAACGCCAGATCCCCTGGCTGGCGCAGCTCCTGCCGGGGATGGGTACCGGGGAGCTGAGCGAGGATTGCCTCTCGCTCAACGTGTGGACGCCCGGGTGCGACCCGTCCGCCCAGCGCCCGGTGATGGTCTGGATCCACGGCGGTGCGTTCACCATCGGCTCGGGCGCCGAACCGTGGTACGAGGGCTCCAAGCTCGCCCGCCGCGGCGACGTCGTGGTCGTGAGCATCAACTACCGGTTGGGGATCTTCGGCTTCGCCGCGCTCGCTGGCGCCGGGCGGCCCGAGCTCGTCGACGGTGCGGTGGCCAACGCCGGGCTGCACGACCAGGTGGCGGCGCTGCGCTGGGTCGGCGAGAACGTGGCCGCATTCGGGGGCGATCCGGCCAACGTGACGATCTTCGGGGAGTCGGCCGGGGCCATGTCGGTGAGTACCCTTCTCGCCGTCCCGAGCACCCGGGGTCTGTTCCACCGGGCCATCGCCCAGAGCGGTGCAGCCCATCACGTGGCCCCCCCGGACCACGCGAACGAGGTGGTCGAGCGGATGCTCCACGAGCTCGAGCTCGAGCGCGACGGCTCGTTGGCGATTCGGCTGCGCGAGATGCCCGTCGAACGGCTCCTCGACGTGCAACTCCAGATGGAGCTGCGCACCTGGTCGGACGCCGACGCTCATCACCTGGCGTTCTGCCCCGTGGTCGACGGTCACCTCCTGCCCGAGCATCCTCTCGACGCGATCCGTGCCGGCAGCGCCACCGGCGTCGCGCTCCTCGCCGGCTCCAACCGCAACGAGTGGAACCTGTTCCAGTTCCTCGACCCCGACCTCAACCGGCTCGACGATGCCCGCTTCGTCGAGCGCTGCGAGGCCCTGTACCCCGGGCATGGCCCCGAGCTGGCCGCGAGCTACGTCGACGCCCATCCCACGGCCACTCCCTGGCAGCGGCTGCTGGAGCTGCGCACCGACTGGGGGTTCCGAGTGCCGGCAATCCAGCTCCTCGAAGCCCAGGCGGCCCATTCGGCGCACACCTACCGCTACGAGTTCGCGTGGTCGTCACCTGCGATGGGCGGCATGCTCGGGGCCTGTCACGCCCTGGAGCTGCCGTTCGTGTTCGACACCCATGACGTGCCCGGGACGGCCGTCTTCACCGGCGAGGGCGAGGCTGTCGACCGTCTCACCCAGGAGATGCAGGACGCCTGGATCGCCTTTGCCCGCACGGGCAATCCGAACCACGACGGCCTCGAACACTGGCCCAGC
Organism: Actinomycetes bacterium; assembly: GCA_031362415.1. Lineage (GTDB taxonomy): Bacteria > Actinomycetota > Acidimicrobiia > IMCC26256 > VFJJ01 > VFJJ01. The sequence continues at coordinate 8,356 of JANLSK010000150.1, forward strand.
GCGATGGCGGCCGACGGTCGCCCGTGCCTGGTGTTCGACGAGACCGTCGAGGTCGACCCCGGACGCACAGACGCCGATCACCATGCCTTCTGGCGCCGGCACCGCTGACCGAGCCCCGCCCCGCGCGACCCCCTCAGCAGACCGTGTCTGCGGCGGGGGGTTCGAGGTCGATCAGGTAGGCGTTCACAGCGTCGTCGATGCAGTCGTTCTTGCCGCCGTAGGCCGTGTGGCCCTCGCCCTCGTAGGTCAACAGCACACCCGAGGCGAGCTGCTCGGCCAGGGCCACGGCGCCTTCGTAGGGCGTGGCCGGATCGCCGGTGGTACCGACGAGCAGGATGGGCGGCGCGCCCGCCACGGTCTCCGTGCTCGGAATGGGGTCGGTCGATGTCGGCCATCCCGTGCACGAGGCCAGACCGAGCCCGATGAACCGTCCCCACACCGGGTAGCGCGCGCCCAGATCGTCGGCCAGGCGCTCGGCGTCGTCGTACGACGGCCGCTCGTCGGTGTCGGCGCAGTTGATCGCCACGTTGGCGTCGCTCAAGTTCCCGTACACCCCGTCACCCCGGTAATCGGTGAAGTCGTCTGACAGGGCGAGCAGGATCGTGCCGTCGCCGTCGCTGTCGGCCGCGTCGAGACCGAGCTCGAGGTACTGCCACCCCGTCTCGCTGTCGTAGAGCGCGCGGAGGATACCGATCTGGGCTTCGCCGAGGTGCAGGAGGCGGCCGTCCTCCTCGAGGAGCTCGGCGTCGGTGGGCAGCGTCTCGCCGTCCTCGAGCCGGGCCAGAACCCGCTCCATCACCGCCCGCGGATCAGGCCCGATCGGGCACGATCGTCGGCTCTCACATGCCGCGAAGAACGCCTCGGTGGCGGCCTCGAAGCTGGCCGCGTCCTGGCTCACCCCGTCGGCCGTCTCGAGCTGCGGGTCGACGATCCCGTCGAGCACCAAGGCCCGGATGCGGTCGGGGAACAAGACGGCGTAGGCGTACCCGAGCGAGGAACCATACGAGTAGCCGAGGTACGTGAGCTTCTCGTCGCCGATGGCCTCGCGGATCCGGTCGAGGTCGCGGGCGGCGTTGTTGGTGCCCACGAAGGCCAGGAGGTCGCCGGCGTTGCGCTGGCAGGCCAGCACGAACTCGGCGTGAAGCGCCCGGGCCCGGTCGATTTCCTGGATGGTGTCGGGATCGCCGTCGAAGGCTGCGGAGGTCGCCGTGTCGTCCTCGCACTCGACGGCCGTGCTCTGCCCGACGCCTCGCGGGTCGAAGCTGACGAGGTCGAAGCGGTCCTGGATCGGCTCGGGCAACGACTCGAAACCGGCCCGGAGGAACTCGACGCCGGGCGCGCCCGGACCGCCGAAGTTGATCACCAGGGAGCCGAGGCGCCGGTCCTCGTCTTCGGCCCGCCGCCGGGTGACGGCGATGTCGATCTGGGGACCGTCAGGATCGGCGTCGTCGATGGGCACCTGGAGCAGGGCGCAGTCGAAGTCGTCGCCCTCGGCGTTCTCGTCGACGGGACATGCATCCCACACCAGCTCGGTCCCGCTCGATGTCCCGCCCGTCGTGGTGGTGGTGGTCTCGGCTCGTCCCGTGCCGGGATCGTCGGAACAGGCGGTCGCCACGAGCGCCACCACCAGCCAGCACAGGCACAGCCGAGATGTTCGTCGCATCGGTGCTCCAGTCGGCGGACGCATGGCCAGCCCGAGCGTACGAGCGATTGCCCGTCCTCATCCGGCAGGGCTCGAGGTGCTCGTCGTGGGCGGCCCGGTCGTGGACGTGGTCGTGGTCGTCGTCGGGTTCGAGACCGTCGAGCACACCTGCGTCGCCAGGGTCAGGCTCTCCTCGAGACCCGCCGAGGGCTCGCCCGCGACTGCGACCGCGAACTCGTCGATACCCACCGCTTCCCGAACGAGGTCGACGATGCACTCGGCCCCGGCACGATCGACCCGCTCGACGTTCTGGACGGTGGCGATGAAGGCCGCCCGGGCGACCAGAGCGTCCCAGGTGGAGGTGTGCTCCTCCCGCACCACGGGGGTCAGGCCGGTCTCGGTGCACAGGCCCAGCGTGACGAGATCGTTCTGCAGCGTGATCTCGGCCCCGGGCACGGTCTCGGCCCAGACTCGGAACGCATCGTCGATCTCGTCGAGGTCCTTCAGCGATCGGCCGGCCACCGAGACCCGGAGGCAGGTCTCCGGGCCGCGCAGGGTGAGGAGATAGACGTCGCCGTCAGCGCCGGCGACCGCGGTCCAGGCTTGCTGGAAGTTGGTGCGTTCGCCGATCAGCAGGAGCAGGTGCACCACGCCCAACCGGCCCGAGGCGACCGGGAACTCGCCCGGTCCCGGCGTGGGAACCTCGATCCGACGAGCCTCGTGGGCGACGAGTGCATCGAGCGGGAACACCAGGTGATCGGTCGACCGCGGAGGATCGGCATAGAGCGCGGTGATGGCGTCGCGTCCTCCTTCTTCGAGCACGAGATCGAGCCAGTCCGATCCCAGCCTGAAGGGTGCCTCGTGCGCTGCCACCCGGGCGTCCGATGGGCCGCTCGGGCGCTCGGGCGCCAAGAGGATGGCCAGCTCGGGACTCTCGGGATCGACCTCCGCGCCGATCCGGTCAGTGATCTCGCGCTCGAGCGCGGTGCGGTCGGTCGCGGTCATGTCGGCGAGCAACGCCACGGTGACGCGATCGGCATCGCCCTCGATCAAGGCCCGACGGGCGATCGCCTCGTCGACGTCGGGACCCACATCGGCGATGTCGGTGTGCTGATCCACCAGGGCGAGCAGGAGCTGACGGCCGACCGCCATACGACCGAGTGGTGTCACGGTCTCGCCCCGCAGATACAGTGTGTCGCTGCTGACGTCGTAGCGCGCCGATGCGAGCAACGGGAGGGCGCTGACGGTCTCGCCGGCCGTCCCGCTGGCCGTGGATCTGAACGTCTGGGGCCCGATCCGAGACCCCGGGGTCGTGACGATCGTCGTCGTCGTTGTCTCCGGCGTCTCCGGCGAGGTCGCCGTTGTCGGGTCGGTCGCCGGTGATGTCTTCGACGCCGAGGTCGACGGGGGGAGCAGCCCGGCCGTCAGGAGCACGGAGTCCCAGGCTCGGGCCGACCGCTCGGTCGCGACGATGGTCCCCGGTGTCTCCAGCGGCGTCTCGATCGGCTCGGTGCCGTCGGTGCCCCAGCCCTGGTCGACTCGGCGATCGAACTCGGCCTCGTCGAGGACCTCGACCTCGACGGGGAACAGGAACACCAGGCCCCGCGTGTCCTCAACGGTCCGAGCGATCGACGCGATGCGGCCGTCCCACTCGATCTCGATCGGGGCCAGGGTGCCGAGACTGCCCGGAGCCTGGTCGCCGGAGCCCGGGTGGCCGCCGATGGCGAGATAGGCGACGCCCATCACTGAGACCGTCGCCAGGGCGAGGAGCACACGAAAGGTGGCCGATGACGACGAGCTGAGGATGGCTCGCAGCGTCGTCGGCTCGACGTGGTCCGCGCTGTGCGAGCCTCTCCTCGAGATCTCGGGATCGCCGGCCTGGTCAGGGGAGCCTGCGGCTGCGTCGAGCTCCCAGAAGAGCTCGTCGTCGAGGTCATCGAGGTCCGAGCGGTGGGTGCGCCCGCCATGGCTGGCGTCGTCCGGCCCCAGGCGATGGAGTCCCCGTGCGCCGAGGCCGCCCGTCGCCGCCGGACCGTCGGTCGGGCTCCCGATGGTGTCGCCGGCGTCCGAGCCCGGCTCGGTGACCCGACAGCTCCAGCAGCTCGGCTCGGCGAAGTGCACCCGGCTCCCACACGCATAGCAGGTGGTCATCAACGACCCGCGGCACGACGGGCAGTTGTTGTCGAGCAGGGGGGCCGGATCGCCGCAGTGAGGGCACGCCGGGTCGGCACTCATGGGGTCGTGTCCGCCACGCTCCCGACCGTGGCCAGCGTGGGGTAGTAGCCAGCACACGCCGCGACGGCTTGGTCGAACGTCGGCGTCTCGAGGATCGAGCCGGGCGCGGTCTTGGCGACCACCGCGTCGACGAGGCCGTCATTGCCGAGTTGGGCCCGCATGCTGTCAACCACGCAGGCTGCCGCGTCGGCTTCGACCCTGTGGGCGATGACCAGGCCGAGGGTATCGGCCCGGGCCATCTGGACGAGTCCGGCAGACCACCGCTCGGTCCGGGTCGTCGGCGAGCTCGTTGGCGAGTTCGGCGCCGCTCCGGTGGCCTCCATCACGGTGGCCGTCGTCTCTGTCGCCGCCGCCGACTCGGTCGACGAAATGGTCGCGCCCGCCGGGACGGCCCCGGCGGCGGGAGCGTCGGTGGTCGTGGTCGTGCAGGTGTGGAGCGCGATCGACGAAGGCTTCGAGACCACCGTGGCGTTCGGCAGACCCACCATCCAGCGCTCGAAGGCCTCGAGCACGACGACGCCCGCCGTCGCGGCGTCGACGGCGACCGTGAGATCGAGGCAGACCTGGTCGGCCGTTCGGCTCACGAGGTACCGGTCGTTGCGCCACTCGGCGGCGGCGGCGAGGCTGGGGTCGTAGTCGAGGCGTTCGCCGAGGAGCACGAGCAGATGCAACGCCCCGAGTCGGCCCTGCGCCACCACGTCGAACCCCCCGGTCGGCGAGGGCGACTCGATGGACGGACGGGCTCTTGTTCGACCCGGCGTGAGCAGCTCGAGCTCGCTCGGCGCGGCCACCGCGAAGAGCTCGCTGATCGAGAGCTCGGCGTCGCCTCGGTCCCTGAGCTCCAGAGCGAGCCAAGCGCCGTGCTCGGCGGTGCCCAGGAGATACGAGGCCGTGCCGAAGCCTTGCTCCTGCAGCAGCAGCCGTCGGGCGGCCGCCTCGTCGTCGCGCATCTGAGCGGAATGCTCGTCGCGGGTGACCCCGACCAGCTCGGCCACGTAGCGAGTGGCGATCCAGCTCCGCGCCGCCGAGATCCGCGCCGCCCAGCCCGTCACAGCCTCGAGCTCGCCGGCCTCGGGGGCGTTCATGCCGAGATGCTGGGCCAGGAGCGCGACCGTGAGCTGGCCCACGAGCTCCGTGCGGACGTCGGTCCCGGTTCCCGCCGTCGAGACGTACATGACCCGCTCGCTGTTGTCATATGCGACCCGGCTGGCGACGATGGCGGCCACCGACCTCGTCGTGGTGACGTCGGCGACACCGGTCGCAGCCCCGATCGAGCTCCAGACGACGGCCGACTCGTCGAGGGCCGCGACGAGCAGGTCGTCGTCGCGATGTGCGACGAAGTCGGGATCGGCGAAGACCATGGCCACGGGCTCTCGGAACTCCAGCCCGACCTCGTGCTCGACGAACGCGACGAGATCGGTGACGCGCGGGTCCCAGGTGGGGTCAGTCGTCGCTGCGGCCTCGTCCTCGCCCCCGGATCGGCTCTCGTTCCGACCGTGGGTGACGAGGATGGCCCCGCCCGCCCCGGCGACGAGTGCCAGCGCCACCAGGATCTTGGCGGCTGAGCGGGAAGCGCCGGTGCCCGGCTTGGACGACGACAGGAAGGCCGGCAGGGCGGTGTTTGCTCCGTCGCCCGTCGCCTGCCCGTTCTGGCGCTTGCGGCCCCGCTTGGGCTGCTTGGCGTCCGCGCCTCCGGCCTCGCCCCCGGGCGATGCCGCATTGGTTTCGACGTCGACCACGGGCTCGCCGTCGCGTAGCGATGACGGGTGTCCAGCTGCTGGGTGCTCGACCCGGCAGTTCCAGCACACGCCCTCGGCCAAGTGGACCGCGGCACGACATCGATGACATCCCGTCATCAGTGACGCGTGGCATTCAGGGCACTTGTTCTCGAGCAACGGCGCCAACCCGCTGCAGCGGGGGCAGACCGCCTCGATCTTCATTGCGCTCTCCCTGGGTGCACCCGTGACCGGTCTCGCCGCGACGAACCGTGACGCCCGCTTGAGGACCGATCTCCTCGTCGGAGATTCGACCGGTTCGGGGTCTCGCTTGAGCGAATCAGCCCCGGTGGGCGACCAGTCGGCCCGTTCGCGGCGCTGCAAGGCGAGTCCAAGGTTTGGTCGAACTCGGCGTGCGCCGGGCGAGCGCGACACCTTTGTCGTATTTCGACGGCAATCGAAGCTACGGCAAAAGGTCGTTGAAAGGTCGACCTTCTACGTTCCAGCGACTGAACGAAACTCGACTCCAGGGGTGGAGAAATGACGTTGACGAGGCGCGAGATCTTGAAGCTGGGGATTGCCGGGTCGGCGGCGCTGGCGTTGCCGCTCCAGCGGGTGGTGAGCGGGGCGACTCCTCCGGCGGGTCGGATCGCCGAGAGCAGGCTCCCCAAGCCCTTCACGGTGCCCTTCGCCACTCCACCCGTGCTCACCCCAGTGCGCACCGATGCCACCACCGACTACTACACACTCACCCAGCAGGAGTCGACGGTCCAGATCCTCCCCGGCATCGACACCCGGATCTGGGGCTACAACGGCATCACCCCGGGCCCGACGATCGACGTGCAACAGGGTCGCCGGGTCGTGGTCCGCAACGCCAATGCGCTGCCCCCGACCCAGCCCACCTCGGGTCTGCCCGCCTGGACCTCGACCCACCTCCATGGCTCGGCGTCGCTCCCGCAGCACGACGGCTACGCCGACGACATCACCATGCCCGGCCAGTGGAAGGACTACGTCTACCCGAACTTCCAGAACGCCCGAACGCTCTGGTACCACGACCACGGCGTCCATCACACGAGCGACAACGTCTTCAGGGGCCTTGCCGCGATCTACCGCTTGCACGATCCGATGGAGCTGTCGCTGCCGATCCCCCAGGGGCCGTACGACGTCCCGCTCATCATCCAGGACACCATGTTCGCCGCTGACGGGACGTTGCTGTTCGACAACGACTTCGAGTCGAGCGTGATGGGTGACGTGATCCTCGTCAATGGTCGGCCCTGGCCGGTGATGAGGGTCGAGCGGCGCAAGTACCGCTTCCGTATCCTGGTCGCTAGCGTGTCGCGCTCGTACCGCCTGGCCCTCGACAGCGGCGATCCGCTCACGGTGATCGCGACCGACGGCGGTCTCATGCCGGTGCCCCAGCCGGTCACCCAGCTGCGTGCGGGGATGGCTGAGCGCTACGAGGTGGTCATCGACTTCGCCAAGTACCCGATCGGCCGGCGCGTCGTGCTCCGCAACCTACGCCAGAAGAACAACATCGACTACCCGAACACCGACAAGGTCATGGCCTTCGACGTCGTCGCTCCGGCCTCGACCACCGCGAACAACACCATCCCGTCGTCGCTCGATCCGAACAACCCCGTGATGCTGCTCGACCCCTCCCAGGCCGTCGCCCAGCGCACCATGCGGCTCCGGAGGAAGAACGAGCATTGGACCATCAATGGTGAGGTCTGGCAGGACGTCATCGACAGCGGCTACCGGAAGACCTTCGCCAACCCGGGCCTGAACGATGTCGAGATCTGGACGATCCAGAACCTGAGCGGTGGGTGGTTTCACCCGCTGCACATCCACCTCATCGACTTCAAGATCCTCGACCGCAACGGTCAGCCCCCGATGCCCCACGAGCGGGGCCCCAAGGACGTCGTGTACGTGGGCGAGGACGAGACCGTTCGCGTCATCGCCCGATTCGGCCCGCAGCGGGGCCGGTACATGGTCCACTGCCACAACCTTGTGCACGAAGACCACGACATGATGACCCAGTTCGAGGTGGGTACAGGCGGCGACGACCCCATCCTCGCAGCCCCGCCTCAATGGGGCACGCCCCCGGCTCCGTGAGCACGATGGGGTTGACGAGGCGGGAGGTGCTCAAGCTGGGGATGGTCGGTTCGGCGGCCCTGGCCCTGCCGATCCAGCGGGTGGTGAGCGCGGCGAGCGGTCCGAGCCGGCTGGCCGAGAGCAGGCTCCCGAGGCCGTTCACGGTGCCCTTCGCCACCCCACCGGTGCTCGCTCCGGTGCGCACCGACGCCACGACCGACTACTACTCGATCACGCAGCGACAGGCAACGGCCCAGATCCTCCCCGGCGTCGACACGCCCGTCTGGGGGTACAACGGCATCGCTCCCGGCCCCACGATCGACGTGCAGCAGGGACGACGGGTCGTCGTTCGCAACGCCAACGCGCTGCCTCCGACGCACCCCGTACTCGGTTACGTGCCGACGACCTCGACCCATCTCCACGGCTCGGCGTCGCTCCCGCAGTACGACGGCTACGCCAACGACCTCACCTTCCCCGGGCAGTGGAAGGACTACATCTATCCGAACGCCCAGAGAGCCCGGACGCTCTGGTACCACGACCACGCCGCACACCACACGGCCCCGAACGTGTACATGGGCTTGGCTGCTTTGTACCGGCTGCGGGATCCGATCGAGCAATCGTTGCCGATCCCCCAGGGTTCCTACGACGTCCCGCTGATCATCCAGGACGCCCTCTTCGCCAGCGACGGCGCGCTGCTCTTCGACGACGACGACGAATCGGACCTGATGGGCGACGTCATCCTGGTGAACGGCCGGCCTTGGCCGGTGATGCGGGTGGAGCAGCGCAAGTACCGCTTTCGGATCCTGGTTGCCAGCGTGTCGCGCTCGTTCCGGCTGGCCCTCGACAGTGGCGATCCAATGACGGTCCTCGCGACCGATGGCGGCCTCGTGCCCTTCCCACAGCCGGTGACCAGGTTGCCGGTGAGCATGGGCGAGCGCTACGAGGTGGTCATCGACTTCGCCAAGTACCCGATCGGCCGGCGGGTGGTCATGCGGAACCTGGGCGTCAAGAACAGCGTCGACTTCACCAACACCGACAAGGTCATGGCCTTCGATGTGGTCTCCGCCGCAACGAGCACGGCCAACAACGCCATCCCGTCATCGCTCGATCCGAACAACCCGGTGATGGCGCTCGAACCGGGGCAGGCCGGTGCCAAGCGCACGGTCAGGCTCGATCGGCGCGGGGGCCAGTGGACGATCAACGGTAAGGCCTGGCAGGACGTCATCGACAGCGGGTTCCAACTCACCGTGGCCAATCCCGCATTCGACGCAGTCGAGATCTGGACGATAGAGAACCACAGCGGCGGTTGGAACCACCCCTTCCACCCTCACCTTGTCGACTTCAAGATCCTCGACCGCAACGGCAAGCCCCCATTGCCGCACGAGCGAGGGTCCAAGGACACCGTCTACGTCGCCGAGAACGAGACGGTCAGGATTCTCGCCCGCTTCGGTCCGCATCGCGGCCGTTACATGGTTCATTGCCACAACCTGGTCCACGAAGACCACGACATGATGTCCCAGTTCGAGGTCGGCATCGGAGGCGACGACCCCATCACGAGCGCTCCGCCGGTGCCGGGCTCACCCCCGACTCCCTGATCTTTGGACTTCCCATGACCTTCACCACCGAAGCCCGTCCACCAGCCGACGCCGATCTCGCGGCCCCCGACGCCGAGGCACCGCGAGCGGTGCGGTCACCGGCGGTCTGGTTGGCTGCAGCCACCTCGGCCTACGCCGGGGTGATCCACCTCGTGGTGGCGCCCGAGCACCTCAGGCACTGGTGGGGGTTCGGCCTGTTCATGTTGGCGGTCGGTCTGGGACAGTTGGGGCTGGCCTGGTGGATCGTGCGCCGGCCGGCCGCCGTGGCGGCGACGGTCGGCATCGTCGGATCGGTGGCGGTCGTGGCGGTGTACCTCGTCGCCCACACCCGTGGTCTCGACATCGGCCCAGCGGTCGATGGCCACGGTGGCGGCCACGATGCCGAGACCGCCGGCCCCGCCGCCATCGCGGCCACCATCGGTGAGCTTGTGACCATCGGCGCTTTGGTCACTCTGTTGTCGCTCACCCTGCGGCGTCGGGTCGTGAACGGGCTCGGCGCGCTGGGGCTGGGTGCGTGGGTGGTCTGGCTCCTCGGTGGCCTGGGATGAACCACCAGGGCCCGGTCGAGGCCGACCTGGCCGCCCTGGCTGACCCGGCCGTCGTGGCTCTCGACGCCGACGCGGGCGGCCGAGCGGTGGAGAGCGGCGACGACGCCGCGTCCCCGGGGAGAATCGTCCGCTGGCGTCGCGTCCTGGCCGGGCTCGGCGCCGTCGGCGTGGTCCTGGTCTGGATGTTCGTCGCCGAGCCGTTTCGGGTGCAGTCCTCGAGCATGGCCCCCACGTTTGAACATGGCGACCGCATCATCGTCAACAAGTTGGCCTACCTGAGCGGATCCCCCAGGATCGGCGACGTGGTGGTGCTGGAGTCACCCGACGGGCGTGGTCTCGTCGTCAAACGCGTCGTGGCTGTGGAGGGCCAGACGGTCGGGCTCGAGGATGGGCTCCTCGTCGTCGACGGGGTGGCGCAGGTCGAGACCTACTTCGATCAAGAGACCATCGACGGGGTGTACTTCGGCCCGGTCGATGTGCCCGCCGACACGATCTTCGTGATGGGTGACAACCGGGCCGAGTCGGTCGACTCCCGCGAGTACGGCGCCGTGCCGCTCGATGCTGTCGTCGGACGGGTGTCGTTGCGGGTGTGGCCCCTCGGGTGAGGCCGGGATCGAGCCGGGGCGGAGACAGCCGCGCTGTTGCGTGGCAGCATACGCCATGACCGAGCAAGCCGATCGTCCAGATTTCACCGTCCACCACTCAGCTCTCCCCGGCCGTGGAGTCACCGCCGCGTACTGGCGTGAAGGCGTGGGCGGCCGTCCGCTCGTGCTGTTGCACGGGTACCCGGAGACCAAGCGGATCTGGGCCCGGTGTGTTCGGCCCCTGGCCGAGGCCGGCTTCGAGGTGATCGTTCCCGACCTGCGCGGCTACGGCGACAGCAGCCTGGCGCCCGACAGCCACTACGACATCGTGGCCTACAGCCTCGACACCCACGCCCTCGTGCACGACGTGCTCGGACACACGACGTGCAGCGTGGTCGGCGGTGACGTTGGCGGGGCCGTCCTCCCCGACCTGTCGGCGCGGTACGCGGGGTTCGTCGATCGCCAGGTGATCTTCAACACCATGGCGCCGCATCTGCCGGAGCTCTACGAGGCTGCGGGCATCGCGCCCGATCCCCCGGTGACGGAACGGCCCCAGTCCGACTACTTCGTCCGTCAGGGCACCGACGCCGACGGCCTCATCGCCGAGCTGGCCACGGCCCAACTGCGCCGGTCGTACATCCGCGACTTCTACACGCATCGACTGTGGGGAGCGCCCGGCGCGTTCACCCGCGACGACGTGGAGTGGATGGCCGAGCCGTTCGAGGACGCCGCCCGTCTCCGCGCCGCGATCGCGGTCTACGAGTCAGCGTTCGGCAAGCGCCAGCTCGAGGCGCCGCCAGCCAACCGGGGGCCCAACACCACACCAACGCTCATCCTCTACGGCCCCGAGGACAACGTCGTCGCCCCGTCGTTCTACCGTCGCTGCGAGGTTGCCTTCCCGGTGCACGTCGGACCGTTCCTCGTGCCCGGCGCCGGACACTTCCTCCAGTGGGAGCGGGCCGACATCCTGGTGAACGCTGTCGTCTCGTTCCTCGGAGCACCGGCGTCGGCGCAATGACGAGTGCGACGGCGAACCGATGAGCGCCCGTCTGGTCTACGACCGCTTCTACCGCCACGAGGAGCTCGGGGAGTTCCTCCGCGAGCTGGCCGCCGAGTTCCCCGGGCTGCTGAGCGTCGAGAGCATCGGGAGGTCGTTCCAGGGACGAGAGCTGTGGCTGGCGACGGTCACCAACACCGCCACCGCTCCGCACTCCGAGAAGCCGGCCTTGTGGTTGGAGGCCAACATCCATGCCATCGAGCTGACGGGTTCCCACGCCGCGCTCCATCTGGTCCAGCGGCTCGTGACCGGGTACGGCCACGACGAGCGGGTGACGAGGGTGCTCGACACCCGGTGCTTCTACGTGCTGGCCCGCCTCAATCCCGACGGTGCCGAGCACGTGATGCGTCCGGGCGCGGCGTACGTGCGCTCGTCGGTGCGGCCCTATCCGCGGCTCGATCAGCAGGACGGTCTGGTTGAGGGCGACATCGACGGTGACGGGCGGGTGCTCACCATGAGGGTTCCCGATCCCAACGGGGCCTGGGTCGCCCATCCCGACGAGCCCCGGCTCCTGGTGCTGCGTGACCCGGAGGACGGCGGTGGCGCAGGGCCGTGCTATCGGCTCCTGCGCGAAGGCACGATCGAGGGCTACGACGGAGCGCTCGTCCCCATCGCCCCCGATCTGTTCGGGCTCGACCTCAACCGCAACTACCCCATGGAGTGGCGGCCCGAGGGCGACCAGACGGGAGCGGGCCCGTACCCGACATCGGAGCCCGAGATCGCCGCCGAGGTCGCGGCCATCACCGAGCGGCGCAACATCACGGCGTTCGTGGCCTACCACACCCACGGTGGTCTCTATCTCCGTCCGTACAGCGCCCACGCCGACGACACCATGCCCACGGCCGATCTGCGGACCTACGCCAAGATCGGGCGCACAGCGACCGAGCTCACCGGATATCCGGTGCTGGCGGTGTTCCACGACTTCCTCTATCACCCCAAGCAGGTGGAGACGGGGGCGTCCGACGACTGGGCCTACGACCATCTCGGTGTCTTCGCCTGGACGGTCGAGTTCTGGAGCCCCAAGCGCCAGGCCGGTGTCGCCGACGACAAGCCCATCGACTGGTTTCGGGAGCACCCGGTTGCCGACGATCTCGCGATCATGCGTTGGAACGACGAAGCCTTGGGAACAGAGGGTTTCGTCGACTGGTATCCGGTCGAGCATCCCCAGCTCGGGTCGGTGGAGCTCGGCGGCTTCGGCGTGCTCCAGCCCTGGAGCAACCCGCCGTTCACCATGCTGGAGGCCGAGATCGCCCCGCACGCCGACATGATGATCCACCATCTGTTGATCTCACCCTTGCTGCGTCAACGTTCGGTGGAGGTCACGACGGTCGGCCCCGGCGTGTGGAAGGTGCGGATGGTCGTCGAAAACGCCGGCTGGCTGCCCACCAAGGTCACCGAGAAAGCCGTGGAACGCAAGGCAGTACGGGCGATCGAGGCCGAGATCGCGGTGCCCGACGGCGCGGTGCTCGTGGGGGGCGATCGGCGGATCGAGCTGGGCCAACTCTCGGGCCGGTCGTCGAAGACCACGCCCATGGACGCCTTCTCAGGGACCCTCGACCCCACCTCTGACCGGGCCAAGGTCGAGTGGATCGTGCAGGCGGCCGAAGGCACCACCGTCTCGATCACCGTACGTCACGACCGCGCCGGCGTCGTGCGAGCCGACGTCGTCCTGAGCGCGTGCTTGACCTAGGTCAGGAGGGCTTCGGGGGTGAGGGCCACGATGCCGGTGGCGCCCAAGGCTCGGAGGTCGCCGAGGCGTTGCCACAGGTCCCGCTGGGTCACCACGAAGTGGACGGCCACGAGATCGTCGCGGGCGGCCAGCGGGAGGACCGTCGGCGACGCCAGCCCGGGGAACACCTGACTCAGATCACCGACCCGGTCGCGGGGCACGTGCAGCATCACGTACCGGTGCCGGCGGGCGTCGAGGACGGCTTCGAGCCGAAGCACGAGGTCGTCGAGTTGCGCCACGACACTGCCAGCCGCGAGATCGTTCGACGGCCGGCGCACGAACTCGGCCTGGCAGGCGCCGATGACCTCGAGGGCCCGCAAGCCGTTGGTGACCAGGCTGGTGCCGGTCTCGCGCAGGTCGACGATGGCGTCGGCCAGGCCGGCGGCGCACACCCCTTCCAACGACCCTCCCATGGCCACGACGGTGACGGCCACACCCCGCCCGGAGAAGAAACGCTCGGTGCTGGCCGGCAGGTGGGTGGCCACGACACAGCCGTGGAGATCGTCGACGGTGGCCCGTCCGTCGTCGGCTCGCGACGCGACCACGAGATCGGTTCGGGCGAAGCCCAGCGCCAGGCTGGGGTAGGTCTCGATGCGGTGCTCGCCCACGATGTCGGTGGCGAGGAACGCGGCATCCAGGGCGCCGGCGGCGAGGGCGGCGGCGGCGTCGCGGGGACGCATCTCGATGCACTCCAGACCGTCGACACTGGCCCGGGCCCCGGCGCCGTGGAACATCGAGGTGGAGTAGCCGGCGGCCTTGAGCAACGCCAGGCAGTCGTCGCGCAGGCGTCCCTTCGACGGGATGGCGACCCGTGCGCCGACGGTCATCGTGCGCTCTTCTTGAACGGTCGGTGGCGGGTCACTGTCGGCGCCGTTGGAGCACGGCGAGCACGTCGTCGATCGATACCCCGACCCCGACCAGTCCGACCAGGGTGTGGAACAGGAGATCGGCGGCTTCCTCGGCCGTGCGGTCGCGGTCGGTCGGGTCGCGGCCGAGCTCGAGGCACAGCTCGAACGCCTCTTCCATGATCTTGCGTTGGGCCCGCTCGGGATCGGCGAAGAGCGTGGCCGTGTACGAGCCGGCGGGCGGATCGGCCCGCCGGCTCTGCAGCACGGCTTCGAGCTCATGGAACAGGTCGATGTCGGGCATCGCCGTCGGGCTCCGGTGCCGGTCGTCGCGGTCGATGGCCTACGTGGCCAGGGTCACGATCGCCTGGGCCCAGGCCACGTACTTGCTCTCGGCCAGGTCGCGGACGGTCTTGATGTGCAGGGCTTCGTCGAGCAGCCCGGCCATGCGCGGCGAGATGCCCTGGAGCGCCTCGACGGGCAGGTCGGCGATCTCGGCGAAGCTCTTGCCCTCGTGCTCCTTGTCGACGAACTTGGCGATGTCGGCCATCGGGATCTCCTCAACGTGGGTGGCTGTGGTTGGCTCAGGTCGGTGGTGTTGTTCGCAACGGCGGGGAGTATGGCACCGACGGCCGTCGACCGTCTCGCATCAAGAGATGCGCCGGAGCTCCCGGAGGTAGCGCTCGCGCTTGGCGAGGTAGCTCTGCATCCCGTGGACGATCTCGGCCCGGTCGGCGGCGTTCTCGCGGATCTGGGCCGGAACCCCGAGGGCCATCGCCCCCTCGGGCACGATCATCCGGTTCTTGACCACGGCGTTGGCCCCCACGAGCGCGCCGGTCTTGACCACGGCGCCGTGGAGCACCACAGCGGCGGTACCCACCAGTGCGCCGTCCTCGATGATGCACCCCTCGAGGTGGGCGAGATGACCGATGACGCATTCGGCGCCCACGATCGTCGGCAGCTCGGCTGTGCAGTGCAGCACGGCGCCGTCTTGGATCGAGGTCCGGGCACCGACCGAGATGCGGCTCTCGTCGCCGCGCAGCACGGCGCACGGCCAGATCGTGGCCTCGGCGCCGATCTCGACGTCGCCGATGATGACGGCTTCGGCGGCGATGAAGGCACTGGGGTGGATCCGGGGAACGATGTCGCCGAGGGCGTAGACGGGCATGACGAGCAAGGTACCGCTGCGCGTCGGATGGCCTCGTACCCGGTACCCTGCCGGCGATGCTGCACAAGCGAGTCACCGGCGTGCCCGACGGATCCGGAGCCAAGGGGGTTTCGGGCACGACCACGCCAACGCCGCGTCCGGCTGGGGGCCGTCGAACCGACGAACGTCGCATGCTCTCGGGCCGCGACTCCCGATCCGAGGAGTTCCTCCGGGTCCTGCGCATCAGTGGGCAGTTCATCCGGGGTTTCCGAGCGCTGCACTTCCTCCCGCCGTGCGTGACGGTCTTCGGCTCGGCCCGCTTCGGTGAGGGCCACGAGCACTACGCGAGCACCCGCCGGCTGGCGTCCCGGATCGGCGCTGACGGCTGGGGCGTGATGACCGGCGGGGGCCCGGGCCTGATGGAAGCGGCCAACCGGGGCGCCCGTGACGTGGGCGCCCTCTCGGTCGGGGCGACCATCGACATCAACCGTGAGCCTCCCAACCCGTACTGCGACCACACCGTGCCCTTTCACTACTTCTTCGCCCGCAAGGTGATCCTCGTGAAGTACTCGTACGGCTTCGTGCACGCTCCTGGCGGGTTCGGAACCCTCGATGAGCTCACCGAGGCCTTGACACTCGTTCAGACCGGCAAGATCGCCGAGTTCCCGACGATCCTCTTCGGAACCGAGTACTGGCAAGGGTTTCGTGACTGGGTGGCCGACCGTCTGGTCGGCGACGGGGCCATCCACCCCGACGATCTCGACCGGCTCGTGATCACCGACGACGACGAGCAGGTCTCGGAGATCCTTCGGGGCACCGCTGCCCATCTCGGACTCGAGCTCGCAGCACGATCGGGGTGAGCAGGAGGAGCGGTGAGAGCGAACGTCCCGTCGCTCGTCGTTCAAGGGTCCGTCGGTCGTAGTGGGCTCGTCGCAATCCACGGGGCCTGGGCCCGTACGAACGTATCGAGCGCGTCCGCCGGCCCGTCTGGCGTGTCGACCGAGCGGATCCGCTCGGCGGCCTCGACGATCGTCGTCCGCCGCAACACTACGGCGGACCTCGGCTCAGGTTCGCGGCAGATCGGGCCGATACGGACGAGCGCGCACCATCTGTGCGATACCGTCGAGCCTGTGGTCAGGGAGGAGAGCAGATGAGTCAGGTCGGGATGCGGTCGGACGCAGTCGTGCTCTTCGGGGTCACGGGTGACCTCGCGTACAAGAAGCTGTTGCCGTCGCTGTACAGCCTGGCCGAGCGGGGCCGCCTCGGGGCGCCCGTCATCGGGGTCGCCCGCAGCGACTGGTCCGACGCCCAGCTCAGGGAACGGGCCGCGGCGGCGATCAGCGATGCCGGTATGACCATCGACGAGCGGGCCCTCCACGATTTCCTGCACTCGATGACCTACGTCCGAGGCGGCTACGGCGAGCCGGCGCTGTACGAGAGGATCGACTCCCGTCTCAAAGAGGTGGGGAGCAAGCATCCGTTGTTCTACCTCTCGATCCCACCGTCGGTGTTCGACGAGGTCATTGGTGGCTTGGGCCGGGTTGGCCTCAACGAGCAGACACGGGTGATCGTCGAGAAGCCCTTCGGTCGCGACCTCACCACCGCGCTCGAGCTCAACCGGATTCTGCACGAGCATTTCTCGGAATCGGCGATTTATCGCATCGACCATTTCCTCGGTAAGGAACCCGTCCAGAATCTGCTCGTCTTCCGCTTCGCTAACTCCCTTTTCGAGCCCATCTGGAATCGTCATCACATTCACAGCGTCCAGATCACCATGACCGAGAAGTTCGGGGTTGAAGGCCGGGGCGGCTTCTATGAAGAGGTGGGCGCGCTCCGCGATGTCGTGCAAAACCACCTGCTCGAGCTGATCACCATCTTGGCCATGGACCCTCCGGTCTCGGCCGACGCCAATGCCTTGCGCGACAAGAAGGTGGAGGTGCTGAAGGCCATCCGCACGTTGCCGCCGGAACGGGTCGTGCGCGGCCAATACGTGGGCTATCGCGACGAGGACGGTGTCGACCCGCAGTCCGACATCGAGACCTACGTGGCGCTCGAGTTCGAGATCGACTCGTGGCGCTGGTCGGGCGTCCCGTTCCTCGTGCGTGCGGGCAAAGCCATGAAGGAAACCATCACCGAGGCGGTGGTGGAGTTCAAGGCCCCGCCGCGCCTGCTGTTCGGCGCGGCCGATGGCGCGCCACCGCCGAGCCAGCTGCGCTTTCACATCAAGCCCGACGACAAGACGGTGCTCACGCTCCAAGCCAAGGTGCCGGGCAGCGAGATGGTCACCCGTCCCGTCGACCTCGCGGTGAGCTACGAGGACAGCCTGGGCGAGGGCCCCGAGGCCTACGAGCAGTTGATCGACGACGCGATGGACGGCGACGCGCAGCGCTTCGCCCGCCAGGACGCGGTCGAGGAGGCCTGGCGGATCGTCTCGCCGGTGCTCGAGAGCCCGCCCCCGGTGAAGCCGTACTGGAAAGGCTCGTGGGGCCCCGAGGAAGCCGAGCGGATCGCCGACCGCATCGGCGGCTGGACCCCCTTCCACAGCGCGCACTGACACGACTGCCGTGCACACCCCACCGGACCCCCGTTCATTGTGTCCCCGCCCGCGCCCGACGCGGTGCTGGACACAAAGAACGAGGACGTCTGCTGACGGCTCGGCCCCGCCGCGATGACCGATGCCGAGCGGCGCCGGCTCTCCGAAGACCGGCTGGGGATCGCGCCGTGGCGGCGCTGGGGTCCGTACGTCTCGTTGCGTCAATGGGGCACGGTCCGTGAGGACTACTCCGAGAACGGCACGGCGTGGGAGTACTTCCCATTCGACCATGCCCGGTCGCGCGCCTACCGGTGGGGCGAGGATGGGCTGGCCGCAATCTGCGACCGGTGGCAACACCTGTGCCTGGGCTTGGCCCTGTGGAACGGCCATGATCCGATCCTGAAGGAGCGGCTCTTCGGCCTGGCCAACGAAGAGGGCAACCACGGCGAGGACGTGAAGGAGCTGTGGTGGCCCGTCGACGGGCTGCCCACGCACGCCTGGCATCGCTGGTGCTACCGCTACCCGCAGCGGCGATTCCCCTACGAGCAGTTGCGGGAGGAGAACGCCCGTCGCTCACGGAGCGAGCCCGAGTTCGAGCTGGCCGACACCGGCATCTTCGACGACTCACGCTTTTTCGACGTGGAGCTGGTGATGGCCAAGGTGTCGCCCAACGACCTGTGCCTGCGCTACGACATCACGAACCACGGCCCGGAGAGCGCACCCCTGCACGTGCTCCCGCAAGCGTGGTTTCGCAACACCTGGGCCTGGGGGCGCGACGACCGCTACCCGAGCCTCTCGGTGATCGACGACCACACCGTGCTCGCTCGCCACGACACCCTCGGCCGGTTCCAGATCGCGTTCGATCCTGACGTGGCCATGGCAGGCGACGGCCTGCTGTTCACCGACAACGAAACCAACAGCGAGCGCCTCTGGGGATGGCCGTCCCGCACGCCCTACGTGAAGGACGGCTTCCACGACCATGTGATCAGCGGCGCGGCCACCGTCAACCCGGAGCGTCGCGGCACCAAGGCCGCGGCGTGGTATCGGCTCGAGATCGCGCCGGGTGCGACGGCGTCGATCAGGGTGCGGGTGCGTCCCGACCTCGCCGATCTGCCCGAGCCGAATGCTTTCGGCGCCGGGTTCGGCGAGGTGTTCGCGCTGCGTCAGCGTGAGGCCGACGATTTCCATGCCGCGCTTGCCGGCGACGAGATGCCTGCAGCCGAGAGCGCCGTGATGCGCCGGGCCGTGGCCGGGCTGCTGGCGACCAAGCAGTACTACCACTTCCACGTGGAGGAGTGGCTGGAGGGTGATCCGGCGCATCCGCCGCCTCCAGAGGGCCGACGCACTCGCCGCAACGCCGGCTGGACCCACCTGGCCAACACCGACATCGTGTCGATGCCCGACGGCTGGGAGTACCCCTGGTACGCGGCGTGGGACCTGGCATTCCACATGATTCCCATGGCATTCATCGACCCCGACTTCGCCAAGGAGCAGCTCCTGCTCTTGTGCCGTGAGTGGTACATGCACCCAAACGGACAGTTACCGGCCTATGAATGGGCGCTCGGCGATGTGAACCCGCCCGTGCATGCGTGGGCGGCATGGCGGGTCTACAAGATCGACGCCCGCAACTCGGGAATCGCCGATCACGACTTCCTCCAGCGTGCATTCCACAAGCTGCTGCTGAACTTCACCTGGTGGGTGAACCGTAAGGACACCGAAGGCCGCAACGTGTTCGAGGGTGGTTTTCTCGGCCTCGACAACATCTCGCTGTTCGATCGCTCCAACGCGCTCCCGGCCGGCGGACAGCTCCACCAGGTCGATGCCACGGCCTGGATGGGCATGTTCTGCTTGAACATGCTGGCGATGGCCCTCGAGCTGGCCCGGGCCGATCGGGCCTACGAAGACGTCGCCACCAAGTTCTTCGAGCACTTTCTGGCCATCGCCAACGCCCTGAACAGTGCCGGACCCAGTGGCGTTTCGCTTTGGGACGACGAGGACGGGTTCTTCTACGACGTCCTGTCGATCCCCGGCCGGCCGCCCATCCCGTTGAAGGTGCGCACGATCGTGGGGATCATTCCCCTGTTCGCCGTTGAGACGATCGAGCCCGAGGTGTTGGAAGCGCTCCCCGAGTTCGCCGCCCGCATGCGCTGGCTCATCAGGCACCGCCCGCGCCTGTGCGGCAACGTGTTCGACCTCGACCTGCCGGGACGGGGTCAACGCCGGATGCTCTCGCTGATCGGCCCCGAGCGACTTCGCCTCATCCTCTCGCGCACGTTGGCCGAGGAACGGTTCCTCTCGCCCTACGGCGTCCGCTCCCTGTCGAAGGCCCATTCGGAGCGTCCAGTCCGGGTCGAGATCGACGGTGTCGTCCACGAGATCACCTACGAGCCCGGCGAGGCGCT
>JANLSK010000218.1:0-9100 GCA_031362415.1 Actinomycetes bacterium
CAACTTCTCTCCGGGAACCGCTGACACGACTGACACCACCCCGGGGCCCCGCCCCTCCGCGCCCGGCCCCGGCCCCAGCAACGACGATCGGTCAGCCCCAGATCACCGGGAGATGCGACGGTCCGCGCTCGTACATGCCGATGATCGCCGGAGGTTCCGCGTCGGGGTCGAGCCGCAGGTTGGGCAAGCGGTCGATGAGGGCGTCGCCGGCCGTGGAGATCTCGGCCCGGGCGACGTGCATGCCCAGGCAGATGTGCGGTCCGCTGGCGAAGGCCAGCGACGGCTGGAGGGGCCGGTGGACGTCGAACACGTCAGGGTCGTCCCAGCGGGCGGGGTCTCGGTCGGCCGCCCCGATCACCAGGTGCACCACGGCGCCGCTCGGGATCTCGACACCAGCCAGTGTGGTGTCCTCGTGCACCCAGCGGCTGAACATCGGGTCGGTGGTGTTCCAGCGAAGCGTCTCCTCCACGACCGCCCGCAGCAACGAGCGGTCGTCGCGCACCTCGGCGAGCACGTCGGGGTTCGTCAACAGCGCGTAGAGCGTGATGCCGAGCTGCTTCCAGGTCGTGCCCGATCCCGCGGTGAGCAGCAGCGCCGAGAACGACATGATCTCGGCGTCGGTGAGACGCTGGGTCGTACCGTCGTCGTGCTTGAGCTCGGCCTGGCAGAGCACGCTGATGAGGTCGTCCTCGGGCTCGTTCCGGCGTGCCGCCACGATCGGCGCCAGGTAGTCGAGCAGGCGCCCTCCCCCGGCCCCTCCATCGAGCGATTCCCGGACGTCGAGGGCCTGGTCGATCGTCAACCCGAAGCTGCCGGTGATGGTGAGCAACGGGATCGCCGCATCGAAGTCGACGTTGAGCTCGGCCCGACCGTCGGCCTCGAACCCGTCGATGAGGCCCTGGACGGTGTGCTGGATCCAGTTGGCGATCCACCACTTCGCCTTCGCCGGCACGAACGACGGCTGCACCAGCTGGCGATGGCGACGGTGCTCCTCGCCGTTCATGTAGAGCATGCTGGCGTCGAGCGAACCGGCCTGGCGCTCGGCGTCGGGGGGCGACGACCGGAAGACCTCGGGATTGCGATAGGCGGCTTCGCACTCGGCGTAGGAGAACACCGAGTAGTGCGGGCGCCCGGGCTCGGGAAGCCCGTGGAAATAGGCGATCCCGTCGTAGCCGATCAGCTCGTGGGGGATGCCCTCGTGGACCGGTCCCGACTCGCGAAGGCGTTGGAACGCCGGATAGGGATCGCCCCGGTAGGCCGTCCCGCTGTACTCCGTCCGACGACGGAGATCGAACAGCTCCCGGATGCGTTGACGATCGAGCCTGATCGAGCTCACGACTCGATCCCGACCGTCACCGTGATCGGCCAGTCGAGCGTGACGTTCGAGGTCATGGCCCCTCCTTGGTGTCGTGTCCCGGTACGAACGCTACCCATGAGCCCATGTCCGAGCCTCTCAACCCTCCGATGAACCCGGCGCCCGGCGCCGGGCGTTGGGGACGATCCGGATTGCGCGGCCCGTCAGCCGAGCATGTAGCCGCCCGCGTCGACCACGACCGACTGGCCCGTGATCGTGCGGCTCTCGTCGCTGACGAGGAACAGCGCGGCGTTGGCGACGTCGGTGGTGCTCGAGATGTCACGCAAGGCAACACCCGACAGAAGGCGGGCGCGGTTGGTCTCGAAGTCGACGTCCTGCTCGTCGGCCGTCCGGCGCACCCAGTTCTGCCACAGCTCCGTGTCGATGGAGCCTGGGACGAGGCAGTTGCAGCGGATTCCCCGAGGACCGACCTCCAGCGCCACCGCCTTCGTGAACGCTCGCAGCGAGGCCTTTGCCGCGACGTAGTGCGACTTGCGGGGCAGGCCGCCCAACGCCGCGGTCGACGAGAAGTTCAAGATCGCGCCTGAGCCCCGGTCGAGCATCGACTGCTTGAGCACCTCTCGGGTGCACAACATCGCCGCCGTGAGATCGATGGCGATCGTGGCGTTCCAGTTCTCGAGGGTCTGTTCCCAGATGTACTTGTCGGTGCCGGGCGCGGCGGCGTTGTTGCACAGGATGTCGACGTGGCCGAACTCGTCGACCGCACGGCCGACCATTGCGATCACGTCGTCCTCGTCAGTGACATCGGCGCGCATCGCGATGGCTGCGCCACCACACGCCTCGGCCGCCGCCGCCACGAGCTCCTCACGGCGGGCGCTCAACAGCACCGTCGCGCCCTCGTCGACGAAACGCTTCGCCATCACCGGCCCCAGCCCGGTACTGGCACCGGTGATGATGGCCGTCTTGCCGGCAAGCCGTCCGCCGCTCATGGCGCACCGTCGACGTACATCTCGGCCAGCGTGTCACCGAACAGGTCGCGACCGACACCGGTGTCGTCGAGGAGGCGGTTGGTCCGACATCTGATCCGCCAATGCTCGCCAACGCGTTCGAGGTCCCACCGGGCGGCGCTGACCCGCCACAGGTAGAACCGGCCGGTCTCGGCTTCTCGGCGCATGATCAACGAATACGTCAACGCCGTCGCCGAATCGCCGTCGAGGTCGATGAGTGGTGGACCGGCAAAGTGCGCACCGCCCGCCCCGATCAGCCCGAGATGGGTTTCACCGCTCAGCATCGCCTCGACCTCGGAGCGGCCTTCGTGCGGAGCGCCCGCGGCGTCCCAGTCGTAGGTTCCGTCCTCGCGCCACAACGACGCCGCGAGCGGAGCCATTCCCGCGTCGGCGGACGGCCCGTACGTGAGGATCACCCGCCGGATGGCGAGATGGTCCTCGATGCGCCGAAGCCGGGCCTCGAGGTTGCGATCGTCGGCCATGGTCTTCGCCCCTTGCGTCACGAACGAGAGGAATCTAGGCCGCGCACCCCGAGGTCGACGAGAACGGCCGAACCGCCCCGGGGCCGCCCCGGGGGGCCACTCGGGCGACGCGCCCCTGCACGCGGCAAGACTGCCTGAACCCGTCCACCGAAACGAGGAGCCATGACTGTCCCAGGGGAAGACGGACCCGCCCCCACGGCGCTGGTGACCGGCGCCAGTCGAGGCATCGGACGAGCGACGGCCATCGCGCTCGCCGAGCAGGGCTACGACGTCGCCATCACCGCACGCACCGTGAAAGAGGGCGATCCCAGCGCCAGCACCGCCGATCCGGCGATCGTGCTTCCCGGGAGCCTCGAGTCGACGGCGGCCGAGATCGAAGCCCATGGCCGGCGCGCCGTGCAGATCCCGCTCGACCTCCTCGATCGCGAGGCGCTCGTACCCGCGGTCGACGCGGCCATCGCCGGGCTGGGTCACCTCGACGTTGTCGTCAACAACGCGATCTACGTGTCCCACGGAGGTCACCTGCCGTTCCTCGAGAACGACCCCGACGACATCGTCAAGCGGGTCTGGGGCGATCTGACCGCCCAACTGCTCCTGCTCCATCGCACCGTCGGCCACATGGTCGAGCGGGGCGGCGGCATCGTGGTCAACATCGGCGCCGGCTCGGGCAAGTACCAGCTTCGCCGCCCGTTCTCGAAGGGCGGCGCCGCGCTCACCTACGTGGCAGCCAAGGCCGGCTTCCATCGTGTGGCCGACCGGCTGGCCAACGAGTACGGCAGTGCCGGCATTCGCGCCTACACCGTCGACCCCGGCTACGTGATCACCGAGCGGGTGGCGCTGGTCACCGCCCTGTCGGCGGTGGGCGCCCGGGGAGGCGTCGAGCCGGGCCCGATCGGCCGGGCCATCGCCTGGTTGATCACCACGGGGACCAACGAGTTCGACAACGGCAGCTACCACGAGGCCCAGGACATCGCCCGGCGGTTGGGCCTCCTTCCACCGGTACCGGAAGCGGGGAGCCAGTCGTGACGACCGTCACGACGACGCCTGTCCCGACGACGACTGCACGAG
This sequence comes from Actinomycetes bacterium, assembly GCA_031362415.1. GTDB lineage: Bacteria > Actinomycetota > Acidimicrobiia > IMCC26256 > VFJJ01 > VFJJ01. The sequence continues at coordinate 3,873 of JANLSK010000218.1, forward strand.
CGACGCCGGCCTCGTTCCTGGAGGGCGCCCATCGACATGTCGTCGCCGATCTCGCAGAGCCCCGGAGCTGATCCCGGCCCGCCGGGATCTCGCCATGGAGAAGATCGTCTTCGTCGCGTTCGACACCGACGCTGCTCGGGCCGACGATGCTGCGCCGACCCTCGGGCCGGTTGCGACCATCCCAACCATCCCGACCACCCCGACCACCCCGACCATGCAGCGCAACGAGAATCTGCTGGCCACGCTCGACCCGGCCCGCTTCCCCGAGGTGGCCCTGCAGGTCGAAGATCGCGACGCGACGATGCGCTGGCAACGGCGCGACCGGCCGTTGGCGGGCCGGGTCGTCGCCACGCTGGCGGCCTGGACGGAGTGCGGCGACGACGCCAGCGACGTCGAAGCCGCGACGGCCCGGCTGTCGTCGGAGTACGCGGGGTTCGTGGTCACCGAGGCCGTGCCCCGGTGGCGCACCGACCGGTCGGTGAGTGGCACCGAGCCACGCCCGGGTGTGGTGATGACCTCCCTGTTGCGCCGAGCCACCCAGCTGAGCCGCGACGAGTTCCTGGCCCACTGGCAACACGTGCACCAACCGATGTCGCTGCGCATCCACCCGCAGTGGACCTATGTCCGCAACGTCGTGGCCCGGGCGCTCACCGCCGGCGCGCCCGATGTCGACGCCATCTGCGAGGAAGGGTTCGCGTCGGTCGACGACGTGCTCGACCCCGCCCGGTTCTACGGCGGCGACCTCACGAACGCCTCGTGGCAGGACAACGCGCAGACGATCGGCAACGACGTCAAGCTCTTCCTCGACGCCGCCCGGACGACCTCGACGATCATGCGCGAGTACCGCCTGCGCACCTTCCGCCGCTGACGCGCCTGACAGACGATCCCCGACGAGACGTGGGCGGCGCCCGAAAGCCTCTGTGATACGACCGTGCTACATTCGGGTCATGAGTACCACCACGGTCCGACTCGACGCCGAGGACGAAGCGCTCCTCGACATGCTCGCCCCGGAGTTCGGCGGACGATCCAGCGCGATCCGCCACGCCCTCCGCAACCTCGCCGCCGACCGCCAACGACACGACGCCCTCCGCACCTTTCTCGCCGACTGGGACGCAGACACAGGTCCCATCGCCGACGAGGACATCGCGGCGATGGCCGACCGATTCGGGCTGTGATGCTCGACGCCGGATTTCTCATCTCCATCGACCGGGGTGAGCAGACAGCCCACACGTTCCTCGCCGCCGCTGACCGGGCCGGAACCGCACTCCACACCACGCACCCCGTCGTCGCCCAAGTCTGGCGGGACGGCACGCGTCAGGCGCGCTTGGCCGGCTTCCTGAAAGCCATCACGGTCCATGCCTTCGATGACGGTCGCCCCGTCGGCCGACTGCTCGCCCAGTCCAGTGCCTCAGATGTCGTCGACGCCCATCTCGTGATCTGCGCCGTCCGCCTCGGCCACGACATCCTCACCGGCGACCCCGGCGACATCGCCACCCTGACCGCGATGTTCGGCCCCGCGGCCCCTGCCGTCCACAGCTGGCCGTAGGCTCCCTGAGGAGATCTTCACGGGTGCTGGCCTGATCATCCAGTACAGCTGATACATCGTCGATCGCCGGCTCGCCCAGGTGGGTTCCGACCTGGCCTCAGCCTCAGCGTCAGCGAGCGTTGACGACGAGGTGGAGGCTCTCGTGGCGGCGGACGAACAGGCTCTGGACGCGGGTGGGTGGTCGTTCCGGGTCGAGGCTGATCGAGGACGTCGCCGCGAGCAGCCGGGTCAGCACCACGCGTGCTTCGAGTCGGGCGAGGGGTGCACCGACGCAGTGGTGGATGCCCCGTCCGAACGCGACGTGGTGGCGCGGGACGTCGCGGCCGAGCAGCAACTCGTCGGGTTGATCGAACTCCGTGGGGTCGCGATTGGCAGCGCTGTAGAAGACGAGCACCGTCGACCCCGCGGGGATCGCGACGTCGTCGAGCGTCGTGTCGGCGGGGACCGAGCGCAGCATGAACCGGAAGGGTGACTCGAGGCGCAAGACCTCCTCGAGGAACGTCGGGATGAGCTCAGGATCGTCGCGCAGCTGCTGCTGCAGGTCGGGGCGTTCGGCCAGGACCGCAGGGTCGAGCAGCAGGGTGCCCGGGATCATGTCGTTCACGCTCCGGGCCCCGCTCCGGGGACGACCCCGAGTTGGTGGAACAACGCCAACGGATCTCCGGAGCTCCAGGTATTCGTCACCCGACCGCCCTCGTCGGCGTCGACTCGTACACCTCGCACTGCTCGACCGAGATCGCTCGTCCCGTCGCCGCGATACCGAAATACTCGCCGGTGTGCGTGCCCACCATCTTCCAGCTTCCCAGATCCGGTTGGACGACGCACCCGTCCACGATGCAACTCAGGCCAGGTCGAAGCGATCGAGGTTCATGACCTTGACCCACGCCGCCGCGAAGTCCTGGGCGAACTTCTCATGCGCGTCGCGACAGGCGTAGACCTCGGCGATGGCTCGGAGCTGGGAGTTCGAACCGAACACGAGATCGACGGCGGTGCCGGTCCACGTGACGACGCCGGTCTCCCGGTCGATGCTCTCATACACGTGCTCGGTCGACGACACCCGCCACTGTGTGGCCATGTCGAGCAGGTTCACGAAGAAGTCGTTGGTCAGCGTCTCGGGCCGCCCGGTGAGGACACCGTGCTCGGCCCGCCCGAAATTCGCGCCGAGCACGCGCAGACCGCCAACGAGCACCGTCATCTCCGGAGCGGTCAAGCCGATCAGACTCGCCCGGTCCACCAACACGTCCTCGGGGCGCCGCTTGTCTCCGACTCGGAGATAGTTCCGGAACCCGTCGGCCGTCGGCTCGAGCACGGCGAACGCATCCACGTCGGTCTGCTCCTGGGAGGCGTCCGTACGTCCGGGCATGAAGGGAACGTGCACGTCGATCCCGGCGATCTCGGCGGCCTGCTCCACGGCTGCACACCCGCCGAGGACGATGAGATCAGCGAGGGAGACCTTCTTCCGACCGGTCGCGGCGGTGTTGAAGTCGGCCTGGATCCTCTCGAAGGTCGCGAGCACGCTCGCCAGTCCGGCCGGGTCATTGACCTCCCAGTCGTTCTGTGGCGCCAGGCGGATACGGGCGCCGTTGGCCCCGCCACGTTTGTCGCTGTCTCGGAACGTCGACGCCGAGGCCCACGCGGTCGAGATCAGTTGCGACACCGACAGACCCGACGCCAGGATGACCCGCTTCAGTGCGGCGATCTCCGAATCGTCGACCAGCTCGTGATCGACCACAGGCACCGGGTCCTGCCAGATCAGCTGCTCGGCGGGGACTTCAGGTCCGAGGTAGCGCGAGATCGGCCCCATGTCGCGATGGGTGAGCTTGTACCACGCCCGGGCGAAGGCGTCGGCGAACTCGTCAGGGTGCTCGAGGAAGCGCCGCGAGATCGGCCCGTAGATCGGGTCGAGGCGCAGCGCCAGGTCCGTCGTCAGCATGACGGGGGCATGCCGCTTCATCGGATCGTGCGCATCCGGCACGATGTCTGCCGCAGCGGGATCCGTCGGAACCCACTGCCAGGCACCGGCCGGGCTCTTCATCAGGTCCCAGTCGTAGCCGAACAGGGTCTCGAAGTAGGTGTTGTCCCACGTGATCGGGGTGGGTGTCCACGCTCCCTCGAGCCCGCTGGTGATCGTGTCGCCGCCCGTGCCGGTGCCGAAGGTGTTCGTCCAGCCGAAGCCCTGCTCCTCGAGGCTGGCCCCTTCGGGCTCACGACCGACGTACTTCTCCGCGTCAGCGACGCCATGGGTCTTGCCGAAGGTGTGTCCACCGGCGATGAGGGCGACGGTCTCCTCGTCGTTCATCGCCATGCGGGCAAACGTTTCGCGAATGTCCCGGGCCGCGGCCAGCGCGCTCGGAACACCGTTCGGGCCTTGGGGGTTCACGTAGATCAGGCCCATCTGCACCGCACCGAGCGGGGGCTCGAGCTCACGGTCGCCGCTGTAGCGCTCATCTCCGAGCCAGGTGTCCTCCGGGCCCCAGTAGATGTCCTCTTCGGGCTCCCAGACGTCTTCACGCCCGCCACCGAAACCGAACGTCGCGAAGCCCATCGACTCGAGGGCCACGTTCCCGGCGAGGATCATCAGGTCGGCCCAGGAGAGCTTCCGACCGTACTTCTGCTTGACCGGCCACAGCAGGCGGCGCGCCTTGTCCAGGTTGGCGTTGTCAGGCCAACTGTTGAGCGGCGCGAAGCGCTGTGTGCCCGAGCCCGCGCCGCCCCGGCCGTCCTGGATGCGGTAGGTGCCGGCGCTGTGCCATGCCATACGGATGAACAGCGGTCCGTAGTGGCCATAGTCGGCGGGCCACCAGTCCTGCGACGTCGTCGTCACGTCGACGATGTCGGCCTTCACCGCAGCGAGATCGAGGGTCTTGAACTCGGCTGCGTAGTCGAACTCCTCGCCCATGGGGTCGAGCAGCGGGGAGTTCCGGTTGAGCGGCCGAAGGTTGAGCTGAGCCGGCCACCAGTGCATGTTCGCCATGGAACCCACGGCTGTATGGGAGTGATCAAGCACCGGGCAACTCGCCGCCGGGGCGGCGTCCTCGTCGGTGGTCACAACCGCTCCAGTGTCCTCATTGCTCATTGCGTTCCCCTTCTTCCTTCTCAGGTGGCTGATGGTCTTACGGTGATGGGGACGGGTGACGGTTCGTGTGCGGGCGTGGACTGGCAGGCCGGGCAGGAGCCCCAGTAGACGACCTCGGCTTCGTCGATGATGAACCCGTGATCATCCACGGCTTCGAGACACGGCCTCTCCCCCACCGCACAGTCGACATCGACCGTGCGGCCGCAGACGCGACAGACGAGGTGGTGGTGGTTGTCGTCGACCCGGTCCTCGTAACGGGCCGGTGACCGTGCCGGCTGGATCCGGCGGATGACACCCTTTGCGCTCAGCGTGGAAAGGGCGTCGTACACCGCCTGACGTGACACCGAGCCGATGCGTCCACGTACATCACCGACAAGCTCGTCGGCCGTCGAATGCGGTCGAGCCGACACCGCCCGCAACACCGCAAGCCGCTGCGCGGTGACCTGCAACCCGTGCTCCCGCAGCAGGCCTTCGGCATCGTCGATCACAACTCCACCGTAGCAGATTTCTGGACGATGTCAACAATTAGATTCAGTCGATCCCGGAGATCGTCCTGGCGCTCGGTAGCCTGGCCTGGAGAGCGCGCGGCTGCCCGCCGCAGGACAC
>JANLSK010000220.1:0-14732 GCA_031362415.1 Actinomycetes bacterium
CAGCTTGAGCACGCCGAGCCCGGTGTGGCCCAGGTAGAAACGGTCGACCCCCAAACCGCCGAGAAAGAGCGAAAGGAGCAGTGCCGTCAGCCACTCCTTCTCGGAGAAAAGCCCGGGAACCTCCTTGGCCTGGAACCAGCCCGTCCCGTCGGCCCGAACCTGGGTGTCGGACTTGATGTTCTTGGTGTGCACCAGGTTCTGGAGATCGGCGTAGGCGTACGGGCCCTGCTCGGTGCCGAACACAGCCACGAAGAATCGCGAGTTCGGCGACGGGCCGAAGGCCGGGCCCGGCGCGCCGTACCCTGCGGGGCCGTAGCCCGGAGCGGGACCGGCCGGGGATCCCGAAGGCGGGGCGCCGTAGCCGCCCGCCTGCGGTTGCCCAGGCGCTCCCGGCGGCGGCGGTGGGAAGCCCCCACCCGAACCAGGATCTTGCGGTGGCGTGAAGCTCATGACGACCTCCCCCTCGAGTGCCGAGATGCTACAGGTGGACGGTCGTCGCGGTGACCCACGAGCTCCGTGCGGGTCGGACGATCCCAGGCCGGCGCGCCCTCCGTCGTTCGTTTCTGTCGGCCGTCGCCGCGACCACCACCGGTTCCCGGTACATTCCCGGGGCCAGGGGACATCGCCGGCCCCTCGGTCGCAGATGGGGAGAACGCCATGAGCACCACCGACGCTGTGAGTAAAGACACCGACCCTGAGCCGGGGTCCGTCCGCTCAGCGGTGAACTACATCCGCAACGCGCCGGTTCCGGGGGGCGCGTCGCTGGAGTTCGTGACCGAGGACGAGTCGCTGTCGACCATGGAGACGCTGCCGGGGTACGAGGTCTGGTTCCACGATGTGCGGGGGCGGGCGAGCGACATCGACCGGGAAGGCTTCGTGCTGGTTCCCCACACCAGCTCGGTGGTCGATTTCGATGCCATTGAAGAGGACCAGGCGATCGACCAGCAGTACTCCGACGAGATGGCCGAGTTGCTCCGAGAGGTGACCGGAGCCAGCCGGGTGCTGATGCTCGGTGGCGGCAAGAAGCGTTACGCCGAACGGGAGGCCGACAAGCTGGCCCCGCTGACCAATGCCAAGCCCGCCCGGTACCCGCATGCCGACAACACCGATGCCGCGTCGATCAGTCAAGCGGAGATGATCGCCAGCTTCCTCCCCGATCTCGACGTCGGCTCGTGGTCGCGCTGGGCGTTGTACAACATGTGGCGCTGCGCCTCGCCGCCCCCGCAGGACGTGCCGCTCGCCGTGTGCGACGCCCGTACGGTCGAGCCGGTCGACGAGATCACCATCGTGGCCATCACCATGATCAGAGGTAAGGGCGAGTATCGCCACGACACGGTCGGATACCGCTTTAACCCGACCCACCGATGGTGTTATTTCTCAGAGATGACACGTGATGAGGTGATCGTATTCAAGGCTTACGACAGCGATCCGGCCCGAGCCCACCGGGTGCCACACACCGCCTTCGACGATCCGAGCTGCCCGCCCGACGCGCCACCGAGGGCCAGCGTGGAGATGCGGGCCCTGGCCCTCTTCGGGTGAGCGGGGTGTGTGGTCGGGGGAGCGAGGCGTGGGTCTTCCCACGGGCCGACCAGCGAGGAGTCGACGAGCGATGACGGTGACCGGGTGAATGCGAAGCAGAGCCACATCGAGCTCGACGCAGTGATCGAGTTCGGCACCCGGCTGGCCGGTGTGGCCGATCCCGAACCCGACGCCTTTCGCTCGAACCTGGAGCTGCTCGTCGGCTCGATCAACGACGAGGCGGGGTTGCGGCCCGGAGCCGCCCGGCCCGGCGACGCGATGCTCGGAGCCGCGCTGGCCAAGCGGATCCAGATCTCGCACTGGACCCAGGAGCATCCCGAGATCCGAGCCGAGCCCATCGTCGAGCCGTTGTTCTTGACCGGGCTGCCCCGATCGGGCACCACGTACTTCCAATATCTCTTCGACAGCGTCCCGGCCATGCGCATGCTGCGCACCTGGGAGGGCGACCAGCCCTGCCCCCCGCCGGCGTTCGATCCCGCCGGGGCCCGCCATCGGCGCGACGAAGCTGTCGAGCAGGCGCAGCGGATGCGCGACGACCCGTTCACCGCCGAGATCGCCAAGATGCACCTGACCGACGCCGACGGTCCGCAGGAATGCCTGGCCATCCTCGACCAGACCTTTGCCAACCCCGGGGCCTACTGGACCTACTCGATCCCCACCTACTTCGACCGACTGCTCGACACCATCGACTACCGGCCCTGCTATGAGCACCACAAGCTAGAGCTGCAACTCCTGCAATGGCAGGCCCCACACCGACGCTGGGTCTTGAAATGGCCGTGCCATCTTCTCGCCCTACCGGAGATCCTCGACGTGTATCCCGACGTTAAGTTCGTGGTCACCCATCGCGATCCCGTCCAAGCCCTGGCGTCGAACGCCAGCCTCACGTGGATGCTGCGCAGCGGAACGTCCGTCGCGGCCGACCGTCACCAGATCGGCCGCCAGATGAAGGACATGATCCTCCGCTACATCGAACGGCTGGTCGCGTTCGACGTGCAGCACGCGGGTACCGGTCGCCTGGTGCACGTCGACTATCAGCGGGTGGTCGACGACCCCGAGACGGTGATGACCGAGGTGTTCGACGAGCTGGGCCTCGAGATGACCCCGCTCGTGCTGGCCCGCATCGGCGACTGGCGCCGCGAGAACCCTCCCGGCAAGCGGGGCGTCCACGAGTATTCCCTTGGGGAATATGGGCTTGACGCCCACGAGGTTGCTGAGGAGTACGCCTTCTACACCGACCGTTTCGACATCCCGACCGAAGGCGCCGGCGGGCGGTGAGCGAGTCGCCCGAGTCGTCCGCCGGGCCTGAGGCGTCCGAGCCGCCGGGGCCTTCCGCATGGTCTCGGTGCCTGCACCACATCGCGGAGGCCGGCGACCGGCTGGCGGCGCAGCTGCGCGACCGTGGGGAGGTCGGCGCCGAGGTCGAAGCGTCGGTCACCGTGCTCGGCGTGCTCATGTTCGGGTACCTGAACCACGTGTGGGCCGAGCCCGAGCACCCACGGTTTCTGCCCGGTGCTGGCTTCTACACCCACGTCGGCACGCCCAGCCCCGACACGATCTACCGCAGCGCGGCCATCGACGGCTCGGGAGTCTACCGGCTGAGCGGCGACAGGGGCACCGTGGCCGACGTGAGCGTGATGCCCTTCGGTGCGCCCAACCCGCAAGGGCTGCAGACCTTCCCGCCGTTCGAGTTCGCCGATCTCGACGTGGGCCCCGACGGGCGTTTCGAGGTGACCCTGAGCGTCGAGCGTCCCGCGGGACACGTCGGCAACTGGTGGCAGCTCGACGCGCAGATGCGCAGCCTGATGCTCCGCAGCGTGTCGGCTGAGTGGGGAAGGCACCGGGAGCCCACGGTGGCCATCGTTCGCCTCGACACGTCGCCCCGGCGGACCCGGCCGCCGGCCGACGTGCTGGCCCGGAAGTTCGAGGGGCTGGCGCTGATGGTCGAGCGCTCGGCGAGCTACGGGTTGGCCAAGGTCGATCGACTCGTGGCCGACGGCGTCGTGAACGCCGTGACGCTCATCGACTACTCGGCCAACGGAGGCCTGGCGGGGCAGTACTACCACGAGGGCGTGTTCGACCTGGGCGACGATGAAGCGCTCCTCGTGGAGGTCGCGCTGTCGCCAGGGTGCGAGTTCTCTATCGCGCTCACCGACCGGGTGTTCTGCACCATCGACTGGACGCACGCGCAGGCCAGCCTGAACCACACCCAGGCCACGGTCGACGGTGACGGTGTGCTGCGATTCGTCGTGGCGCATCACGATCCCGGCGTGGCGAACTGGCTCGACACCACCGGCTACCGCAGGGGCGTCCACCAATGCCGGTGGCTGCGCTGCGATGGGCCCCCGGCGCCGACGGTCCGTGTGGTGAGCCGGAGCGAGGTCGTCGAGCACCTGCCGGCGGGGACGGCCCGGGTCACGCCAACAGAGCGCGCCGAGGCCCTGCGAGCCCGCAACGCCAGCGCCCAGCTCCGCTCCTTGTGGTGATGAGGAGAGGCGCTGCCTCGCACGGCGTGTGCTTCAGCCCTGTTGCATCACGGCGGCCGTCTCGGGGCTGCTGAACGATTCCGCGGCGCGACGCCTGATGATGGACGAGACCCTGGCGGTTCCCCATCTGGTCGACTCGGAGATCGCCCATGCGCTGCGGTGGCTGGTGGCCAGGGGTGCCATGACCGAGAATGCTGCAACCCTGGCCCTGGAGCGCTGGGCGCTCTTGCGGGTCACCCGATTCGCGGCGCGGGGCCTCCTCGGGCGGGTGTGGGCGCTGCGTGAGAACCTTTCCGCCTACGACGCGACCTACGTTGCGCTGGCCGAGACGCTCGGCTGTGACCTGGTGACCGCCGACGCTCGCCTCAGTCAGTCGGGCCCCAGCACCCCGATGTGCCATCACCGTCCTGCCCACGTGGACGCCCTGACCGCCGCAGGGATCCTCGCCGAGCCTTCGCCGGGCTTCATGCCGTCCTGATCGCGCTCGAGGTCTCCCCAGCGGCAGTCGTCTCTGCGATCACCGCCTGGCCCAGTGTGACGAGGCCCGTTGGGGAGCGACCGCACAGCGCTGCCTCAGCTGTCCGAATGCGCTTCCGCGGAACGGACATCGGGCGTTTCGCCCCGATCCTGGGCCGACCAGGTGGAAGGCGCCGGCGGCGGGGCGCTGCCGGAAGCCGGGTCGACGGGGCGTCGGCCCGGAGCTCCCACCGAAACCCAAGCCCGCCTCGAAGCCGAAGCCGCCGTCGCGGGCTCACCCTCGCACAGCTCATCGCCGATCTCGCCGCCCTCCCCGCCGCGGTTGACGAGCCTTCCAGGCACCGGTTGGGTTGTGTCGGGATCGGCGCGTCGGGACGCAACGAACCATTCGACATCCACCGCGAACGAGCCGAGCTTGCCGCCAGGAAACTCGCCGAAGGCGCCTGAGCCGCGGTGCTGCTGGTCGACACCAACGTGTTACTCGCCGTGGCCGACACCTCCGCCCACGAACTTCGGTCTCGTCGACGCATCCGTCATCGCTATCGCCGAACGACTCGAACTCATCGCCATCGCAACGCTCAACCGGCGCGACTTCGCTGTCGTGCGCCCCGCCCGCACCACAGCATTCGAGCTGATCCCCTAGCCCAACTGCTTCGGCGGCGCATCGGCTGACGCAGACGCCGCGAGCGGCCCTCACGCCAGGGTGCTGAGCTTCACGAGCCTGGTCGACGGGAGCACGTCGGTCACGTCGCGGCCCACCCAGCGCACGCCGATCGTGCCGCGGTGGTGGCCGGCGGTGTCGAGCCAGTTCGCCACGCCGGGGTCGGAGAGCGCCACCACGAACCGGACGCTCCCGTCAGCCTGCAGCGTGGCCGTGTGGCAGTTCAGGCTGGCCTGGTGGTGGACGTAGTCGAGGGTTTCCATCCAATGGTTGTGCAGGGCGATCATCCAGTAGTCGCACGCCGGTGGCGTGACCTCGATCACGAGCGCCTCGTCGGCTGCCAGCTCGAAGTACGCCTGGTGCCAGGTGATCTGCGGGTCCTTGAACTTGAAGGTGTCGTCGTCCTGGGCATCGTCGCGGAACTCGTTGGGCCATTGGGACTGGCGCAGTGCCCACTGGGCACCGATGCCGGCGACGGCCTTCACGTAGTGGCCGGCGGTGAGCAGCGACCGGTAGAGGTGGTGCGGGATGAGGGGATCGGGCGTCGAGTCATCGCCACCGATGCGCTCGATGTGGAGCTCGGCGTGCTCTTGGTGGCGCTTGTCGAGGAAGGTTTGGCGGATCGCCAGCGAGCGGGTGTCGGCCTCGGAGCGCAGCCAGTTCCCGGGGCGCTCGTCCTGCGAGATGATCACCTCGAAGATGCCGTCGGGCTCGATGTGCATCTGCTCCTCGTGCAGGGTGGCGCCGGTTCCCGGCCCGCCCCCGCCGAAGCCGGCGCCGGAGAACAGGTTGAAGCTGATCCACTTCGCTGCGCCCCGCGTCCCCCAGACCCGGTAGTCGTAGCGACCGTCGAGCGAGGCGGAGAGGTAGTGGTTGTCGGGGTTCTCGCCCACGATCTTGATCGTCTCGTGGCAGGTGCAGATGAGCTGGGGATGGCTGGGCTGGCCGTGCTCGAGGTGGGTCTCCAGGGCGCCCCGCAGCAATCGGGTGAGCAGCCGGAAGCCTTCGGCCCGGTCGAGCGGATCGTCGGGATGGCCCGGGGCCATTACGACGGAACCGGCGTCGGCGAGCAGGTCGCAGAATTCGCGCCAGGCGGTGCCGTCGACCACCTTCTGCGTGACCTCGTCCATCAGCTCCTCCTCGGTCCAGGGGTGGCGTGTCCAGGGGTGGCGGGGCGACCTCAGCCGGCCCGGCGCACCCGGTTACGGAGCGTGCACACGCCTTCCACCGTGACCTCGACGGAGTCGCCGTCTTCGAGATACAAGGGCGGGGTTCGGGCGTTGCCGACGCCGGCGGGCGTACCCGTGAGGATCACGTCGCCCGGCTCCAGCGTGACCCCGGCCGAGAGCATCGACACCAGCTCGGGGATCGAGAAGATGAGGTCTCCGGTGTTGCCCCGCTGCATGACGACGCCGTTCACCCGCGTGGTGAGATCGAGGTTGGCCACGTCGACCTCGTCGAGCGTTACGAGAACGGGACCCAAGGGGCAGAAGGTGTCCATCGACTTCGACCAGGTGAACTGGGTGGTCGTGAACTGGTGGTCGCGGGCGCTCACGTCGTTGGCGGCCGTCACCCCGGCGACGTACGACAAGGCCTCGGACTCGCTCACGTCGCGCGCCCGCCGCCCGATCACCACGGCCACCTCACCCTCCCAGTCGGGCTTGGTCACGTTGGCGGGCACGACGATGGTGCCTTCGTGGGCGATGAGCGCCCCGGGCGACTTGGCGAACACCGTGGGTTCTACCGGTCGTTCGGGAGAACGGCCGGTTTCGGCGGCGTGGTCGCGGTAGTTGATCCCGATGCACCAGATCATGCGGGGCTTGGGGATGGGCGCCTGCAGTGTGGCCTGGAGCATGTCGACGCCGACGGGCACCGTGGGGTCGGCGGCGAGGCGCTCCTCGGCTTCGGCCACGATGTCGGACACCCGGTCGAGCCCGCCGGCGGCCAGGAACTGGCACGGCCCCGTCGGGAGACTGGCGGCACCGCCGAGGTCGATGGCTCGAGCGCCATGGGCGACGAGGGCGTGGAGCCGGCCTTCGATCGAGACGAGACGCACGGTGGCCTCCTGCGAGCGCTGGGGTGGGTGACGGGTGACGGGTGACGGGTGACGGGTGACGGGTCAGAATCGTCGCGCGCTCGATGGTCGCGCGCTCGCTGGTGAGCGCGTGGCATTTCCCGGCGGGCATGATGGCGGCGTGCCGAACCAGCCCCGTCAGCAGCCGATCATGGACCACGTGTCGCTCGCCGCCGAGTCGGCCGTCCCGCTGCTCGACCGGTACCTGGGAGACCTCGGCGGTGTCTGGATGGACGATGCCATCGCCCCCGGGATGCACTGGCTCCAGCTGCGCTACGCCAACGGTATGAAGGTGGAGCTGCTCGAGCCGGCCCGGGTCGACGACTTCCCGTTCCTGCGGCGCTACCTCGACCAACTCGGCGCCGGCCCGCACCACTACACGTTCAAGGTCGACGACCTCACGGCGATGATCGAGTCGCTCCAGACCAACGGGTACACCGTCACCGGGATCAACCGTGACGACCCGAACTGGCTGGAGGGTTTCGTGCGTCCGAAGGAGGCGCTCGGCATCGTGGTCCAGGTGGCCCAAGGCCCCGACGAGACCGAGCATGCCCCGCCGGCGGGCACCGTGATGCCCCGCTGCGAACGGCCGGCCGCGCTGGCCCGGATCGTGCACCTGGTGCGATCGATCGCCGAGGCCCGGCGGCTCTTCGTTGGCGTGCTCGGCGGCCAGGTGATCGATCGCTCGGCGGGGTGGCTCGAGCTGGCCTGGCCCGGACCCGGGCGTATCGGGTTCTTGGAGCCGGAGCCCGGAAGTCGTTGGGACGCCTGGTTGGGCGATCGCTCCGGCCGGCTCGGTTGGCTCGACTTCAGCCTCGTCGACCCCGGCCCGATCCGCGATGTCGAGCACGACGAGCTGGGTCAGGCCTGGGTTCCCGCAGAGCACAACCACGGCGTCTGGCTGCGCCTCCGCTGACGACCCACGGCCGACGGGCCGGCTGCGCCTCCGCTTCTAGGGCTGACGGCTCCACGGCTGACGGTCTCCACCCTCGAGCAAGAGCGAGAAGCGCCACCCATGTCCGGGGACAACTCATCGTGGTGGGAACTGACGGACCGGGGCGGGCGTCAGAGCAGCAGTCGCCATGGATCCCGGGAGGTCCCCGATGCGCCGCTCGCACGCTGTCGCTGCCGCCATCACCACCTTGGTGATGCTGGGTGCCTGTACCGACGAACCCGACCGAGGCACTGCCTCGTCGAGCACCGATCCGAACGGCGGCGCCGACGCCAGCACCTCGAGCGGACGCACGAGTTCGGGCTCGGGGAGCACACGGGGAACGGCGAGCGACTCGGCGCAGGGTTCTGGCGCGCTGGTGTTTCGGCGGGCACTCCAGGCCTTTGCCGACTGTGATGAAGCGCTCGCCTGGGTCACGGGTGAAGCCCTGGAGCGCGTCCAGTCGTACGGCCTCCCGGGCATCAGCAGCCCCTACGGCTACGACGGCGGTGGCTTGGTGTTCTCGGAAGGCGACGTGGGCGTCACCGCGACGACCATCCCCGCGGGCGCTGAGCGTGTTGCCGCCGATGCCTCGGCCGGCGCCGCCATCCCGACCGCAGCTCCCGCCAGCGACGGTGGCGCCACCAATGGCGGGTTCTCGGGCACGAACGTGCAAGAACAGGGGGTCGATGAGCCCGACCTCGTCAAGACCGACGGCGAGCGCATCGTGACCATCGTGAACGGTGTGCTCCACGTGATCGACATCACCGGCGACGAACCCCGCCAGCTCGGCCGTCTCGCCCTCCAGGAGGGCTACGCACACGACCTGTTCCTCAGTGGGGACAAGGCGATCGTGCTCGTCAACGGGGGCGGCTACGCGTCGCCGATCACCATCGAGGCCGATGTCGCCCGCGGTATCCCCTACCCCGGCGGCTTCGGCGAGATCACCGTGGTCCTCGAGATCGATCTGGCCGAGCCGACCGAGCCCGCGGTGTTGCGCACGCTCCGCGTCGACGGCCGTTACCTGTCGGCCCGGATGGTCGACGGGGTGGCCCGCATCGTCGTGTCGGCTGCCCCCACCGGGCTCGTGTTCAGTGCCCCTCAGAGCACCGGGCTGCGAGGCGTCGACGAGGCGATCGCCAAGAACCGGGCGGTGATCGAGAGCTCAGCCATCGATGACTGGGTCCCGTACTACAAGGTCGAGGAGGCCGACGGGACGGTCAGCGCCGAGGGTCCCCTACTCGGCTGCGACCAGCTCGCCCATCCGACCGAGTTCGCCGGGTTCCGCACCACGACCGTCCTCACGGTCGACGTTGCCGCCGGCGTGAACCCCGACTCGGCCTTCGGCCTCTTCAGCGACGGGCAGACGATCTACGCCAGCGCCGAGAGCTTGTACGTGACATCGCCGCAATGGGTCGATTGGGACGCCATCAACATCCAGTCTCAACAAGGCCAGCCGGTCGAGGCGCCCGACTTCGACACCACGATCCACCAGTTCGACATCTCCGAGCCCCGCAACGCCTCCTACGTGGCCAGCGGCACGGTGCCGGGACTCCTCCTCTCCTCGTACTCGATGTCGGAGCACGACGGGCATCTCCGTGTGGCCACCACGCGGCAGCCGTCGTTCTTCTGCTGCTTCGCCCCGACCGAGGGCGACGGCCAGCCGGACGAGAGCGACAGCGTGGTCACCATCCTCCGGCCCGACGGCGACACGCTCGTGGAGACGGGTCGGGTCGTTGGGCTGGGCCGGGGTGAGCAGATCTACGCGGTGCGGATGATCGGCGAGGTGGGCTACGTCGTCACCTTCCGCCAAACCGACCCGCTCTACACGCTCGACCTCTCCGACCCCACCGCGCCCGCCGTCGTCGGCGAGCTCAAGGTCCCCGGATACTCGGCCTACCTGCACCCCGTCGGCGACGGTTTGCTCCTCGGTGTGGGTCAGGAGGCCGATGCCGGCGGTCGGGTGTTGGGCGCCAAGGTCAGCCTCTTCGACGTGAGCGACCCGGCATCGCCCCGCGAGGTCGACACCATGCTCCTGTCGAGCGGCCAGTGGTCGTCGTCGAGCGTCGAGTACGACACCCGGGCGTTCCTCTTCTGGCAGCCCACCGGTCTGGTGATGCTGCCGGTGCAGGCCTACGGCGAGTACGACCCCCAGACCGGCCAGCAGGACGGGTTCTTCGGCGCCGTCGGTCTTCGGATCATCGACGGTCAGCGGCTTGAACGCATCGCCGACATCAGCCACGTCCGTGAGGGCGGCGACATCTACGCCGGCCAGATCGTCCGCTCGTTGGTGGCGGGCGAGCACCTCTACACCCTCGGGCTCTCAGGTCTGGGCCGAAACGACCTCACGACCCTGGTCGAGGAGGCGTTCCTGCGCCTGTGAGCTTCACCGCCCGGGTCGGTGTGTGATCGGGTCGGTGTGCATGGGGCACCCGGGATCTGGGAGCCTCCCAGCCCACCAGGCCCACCAGGCCGAGTTGCACGAACTGAAGCGCCGACGACACCGGGGGCACCGATGGGATTGATGGACGGCAAGGTTGCGATCGTCACGGGCGCGGGACGGGGCATCGGACGCCAAGAAGCGCTGTTGCTGGCCCGAGAGGGGGCCAAGGTCGTCGTCAACGACCTCGGGGGCAGCACCGGGGGCGACGGATCCGACACCACGCCGGCCCAGCAGGTCGTCGACGAGATCACCGCAGCCGGCGGCCGGGCCGTCGCCAACTACGCCAACGTGGCGACGTTCGACGGGGGCCGCGACCTCGTGGCTCAGGCCGTCAGCACGTTCGGCGGGCTCGACATCCTCGTGAACAACGCGGGCATCCTGCGTGACCGCATGGGCTTCTCGATGAGCGAGGAGGAGTGGGATGCCGTGATCGCCGTCCACCTCAAGGGCCACTTCTGCCCGACCCGATTCGCCGTCGAGCACTGGCGCAACCGGTTCAAGGAAACCGACGAGCCGGTCAACGCCAAGATCGTCAACACGTCGTCGGAGGCTGGGCTGTACGGCAACGCCGGTCAGCTCAACTACGCGGCGGCCAAGGCCGGCATCGCGGCCATGACCCTCGTCGAGGCCCGCGAGATGGGCCGCTATGGGGTGCGGGCCAACGCCATCGCCCCGGTGGCCCGGACCCGACTGCTCGGCACCGTCGGGATGGGTGAAACCGGCAGCGACGAGATGGAGGAGCCGCTCGACCGGTTGGCCCCGCAGAACGTCGCCGCGTGCGTCGCCTGGCTGTGCTCCGATCTGTCGGATCCGATCACCGGCCAGGTGTTCAAGATTGCGGGCGGGCTGGTGCAGGTTCTGGGGGGCTGGCGTGCGTGGCGGACCGTCCGCAACGCCGAGAACTGGACGATCGAAACCATCGACAAGGCCAAGGGGACCCTCTTCAACGACCGCCTCACGGGTGTGCCGCCCTTCCACACCGAGATGTGACGGTTCGCTCGGCCCGCCGCCCGGACGGGCGACGCGGCCGATCACCCGGGCGCGCTCAGACCGCCCGGTCGCGCCCGATCCAGTGCTGTTCACGCAGCCGGCGCTTGAGCACCTTGCCGTTGGGGTCGCGCGGCAGCGTCTCAACGAACTCCCAGACCTCGGGGCACTTGTACGACGCCAGGTGCTCCCGGCAGAACGCCGTGAGCACCGTGGCATTGACGTTGGCGCCCGCAGGTCCCAACGGCCCCGATGGTGACGGGTGCAGCTCGACCACGGCCTTGAGATGCTCGCCGTCGCGGTCGTCGGGGATGCCGAACACGGCGCAGTCGACCACGGCGGGATGGCGGTGCAGGACCTCTTCGATTTCGCGGGGGTAGACGTTGGCGCCGGCTCTGATGACCATGTCGCTGGCCCGGTCGGTCACGTAGAGGTAGCCATCGGCGTCGAGATGGCCGATGTCGCCGACGCTGAAGGCGTCGCCCTGGGCCCAGGCGGCATCGGTCTTGTCGATGTCGTTGTGGTAGCGGAATCTCGTCGTGGCCGGCGGCGCGATCCAGATGGCGCCCGTCTGGTCGGGGCCGAGGGGCGCGCCGGTGTCGAGGTCGAGGATCCTGATCGCCGTCCCCGGCCAGGGACGGCCGACCGAGCCGGGATGCTGGAGCCACTCGCCGGGCCCGATGCGGGTGGCGCCGCCCTCGGACGCGCCGTAGAGCTCCCAGATCTCGGTGCCCGGCAGCGCCTCCATGATGCGTCGCTTCACCGTGACCGGGCACGGAGCGCCGGCGTGGATGACGTGGCGGAGCGACGAGAGGTCGGGCAGCTGCTCGTTGTCGCGTCCCCGGCTCTGCTCGTCGATACGACCATCGAAGCGCTCGAGCACCTCGAGCAGGCGGATGAAGTGGGCCGGGGCCACGAACGTGGTGCTCACCCGGTGGCGCTCGACGAGACGCATCCACTCAGGAGCCTCGAACCACCGCAGGCACACCACGGTGCCTCCGGCGAACAGCGTCGTCGTGGCGTACCCCGCCGGGCCCGTGTGGTAGAGCGGTCCCGAGGTGATGTGCACGTCACCCGATTGGTAGCCCCACAGGTCCACGAGCATCTGCTGGGTCGCGGCGACGTTGGCGCCGGGCGCGCTGTCGTGGATCACGCCCTTGGGCCTGCCGGTCGTACCCGAGGTGTAGATGACCCAGCGGTGCGTCGGTGCCTGATCGGGGAAGGGCTCCGGCGCGTCGCCCGTCGCAGCCAACGCCTCGTCGTAGCCGTCGCCCACGAGCAGCACGCGACACCCGGAGATCCCCGAGAGGGCGGCTTCGGCCACGGCACGGAACTCCACGTGGGCGACGAGCACGGCAACGCCGGAGTCGGCCAGAATCCAGTGCAGCTCCTCGGCCGTCAGATGCCAGTTGACGGGCAGGTAGGCCCCGGCGAGCTTGGCCGCAGCCGCCATGCACTCGAACGTTTCGATCGAGTTTTCGAGCATGACGGCGATCGGCCCACCGTGAGGGCCTCCGAGGGCGAGGTACGCCCGGGCCAGACGGACTGCTCGGGCGTCGAGCTCGGCGTAGGTACGGGTGCGGATGCCGTCGACGATGGCGATCTTTTCGGGCGTGGAGCGGGCGAACGCGGTAATACCGACGAGCTCGGCCATGGCCCGACGCTACCGAGCCGTCGCGGGTCCCGTCACGTGGTGGGGCGAAGAACGGTCGCCAGTTCTCAGCTGGCCCACCATTTCAGCACGGATCGTGAGAACGCACGCCGCTGGTCGGCGCGATGTTCTTGCACTCAAAGGGTTTGAACGGGGCAAGTTGACGAGTGCTGCCTGGGTGGGAGGTCTGATTGGCGCCACTCGCCGTGAAAAACCTTCACCCCCCACGCGACCGGGCCGATGGACGGTTGACGCCCCCGGCCGGCCCATGGATTGGGCCATTCGGAGACGTTGAAAACCCATCCCCGCATCTGCCAAACATGGAGGTTGACAGTGCGCATCAATCAGAACATCGGGGCGATCAACGCCTACAGGAACCTGACCGGTACCGGTATCGAGTTCAACAAGTCGTTGGAGAAGTTGAGCTCGGGGTTCCGTATCAACCGTGCGGCCGACGACGCCTCTGGTCTCGTGATGTCGGAAGGCCTGCGTTCGCAGGTGTCGGGTCTGCGGGTCGCGATCCGCAACTCGCAAGACGGTATCTCGGTGGTGCAGACCGCTGAGGGTGCGTTGACCGAGGTGCACTCGATCCTGCAGCGTATGCGGGACCTGTCGGTGCAGGCAGCCAACACCGGTTCGGCTGACACGACCGCCCGGAACGCGGCTCAGGCGGAGGTTTCCCAGCTGTCGGCTGAGATCACGCGCATCACGGCCGCCACCAAGTTCGGTGTGCAGAAGTTGTTCGACGGGAACTTCGGTGTGCAGGCGGCGGCGACGGCGGGTGTGGCTGCGGCGGCGTCGGCTGGTTCGATCGCAGCTGGTGGCAACGTGTTCACGGTGGCGGTGGGTGGCCTGGCTGCGGTGACGGTGACCCTGACGGCGGGGACGTACGCGACGGCGGCGGCGTTGGAGACCGAGCTCAACCGGGCTCTGGCTGCTTCGACGTTCTCGACGGCTTTGTCGGTGTCGACGTATGTGACGGCCAGGGTCTCCGACAATGGTGACGGTTACTGGACCACGAACCTGCGGGCCAACGGCGCCAACGCCGCGGCGGGGGCGTCGTTGACCACCACGGCTACCGGCACGGCGTTCAGCAACCGGAACCTGAGCGTTGGTACCTCGGCTGCTGTGGGTTCGGGTGGGGTGTTCCAGGTGGGTGCTGGTTCGACCGACACGATCAACATCAGCATCGGCTCGATGTCGCTGGCGTCGCTCGGTATCGGTGCGGTCGACGTGTCGACCTCGGCGGCCACGGCGATCACCTCGATCGACGCGGCGATCTCGTCGGTGTCGACCACTCGTGGTGACATGGGTGCCAAGCAGAACCGTTTCGAGCACACCATCGCCAACATCAGCGTGACGATGGAGAACCTGGCCGCTTCTGAGAGCCGGATCCGTGACACCGACATGGCCCAGGAGATGACCATGTTCACCCGTCACCAGATCATGACCCAGGCCGGTACCGCGATGCTGGCCCAGGCCAACG
>JANLSK010000234.1:0-23978 GCA_031362415.1 Actinomycetes bacterium
CGGCGACGATGCCCGAGGCGAGCCGGATGCGTGAGGTCGACGCTGCTGCCAATCCCAGCAGGGCAAAGACCTCCGGTCCGGCAACCTCGCCGCACAGGGCCGTGTCGTAACCGCAACGCTCGGCCTCGACGATCAGCCCGACGAGCTCGGCCGCGGAAAGCCCGTCCTCGACGGGCAGGGTGATACCGACGCGCAACGGCGTCATTCCTTGACGAAGCGGTGGGTCAGCTCATCGGCCAGCGGGGCGTTCTCGGCGTTGGCCGGGTGGGGGAGCCAGGCCTCGCCGACGGTGAGATATCGGGTGGCCAGCTCGAGAAGCGGGCCGTGGGTCTTGGCCGGAGGGATGAAGTTCCACTTGAGCCAGGGCTGGGTGTCGGGGCTGCTCGCCTGCTGTTGCACCAACGGCAGACCCGCGGCCTCGACCCGCTGGGCCATGGCCGCAAAGTCGTCGGAGCAGAAGGCGATGTGGTGGACGTACTCGCCCTTCTTGGCCAACACCTTGTCGGGCCAGTGACCCGCCTCGGCGGCGGCCCAGAGCTGTATCGAGATGCCCGTGGGGTCGGGGTTCTGGAACGTCACCCAGATCATGGGCGTGCCGTCGGCCTCGTCAGCCCCGTGGCCCCGGGTGACCGAGACGAGATGCTCCGGTGAGAGCACCTCCAGAATGTCGCGCCAGTCCTTCTCGGCCGTGTCGAGGTTTTTCACCAGGATCGAGATGTGGTCGATGTGGATGCCCATTGTTTCCCTCCGGGAAGACGCGGTCGTGGTTCGTGGCTCGTGGTTCGGTTGCCGGGCGAACGGTGCGCTCAGACCCGTTCGATGATCGTGGCGTTCGAGAGCCCGCCGCCTTCGCACATGGTCTGCAGGCCGTAGCGGCCTCCCGTGCGTTCGAGCTCGTGCAACAGCGTGGTCATGAGCCGAGCACCGCTGGCCCCGAGCGGATGGCCCAGGGCCATGGCCCCACCGTTGACGTTCACCTTCTCGAGGGGCACGCCGCAGTCCTTGACCCAGGCCAGAACCACCGAGGCGAAGGCCTCGTTGCACTCGTAGAGATCGATGTCGTCGACACCCATGCCCGCTCGGGCCAGCGCCTTCTTCGTGGCCGGTATGGGCCCGGTGAGGATGAGCACGGGGTCGCTTCCGACCACCGACATGGTGTGGATGCGGGCTCGGGGGGTGAGCCCGTGCTCGCGCACGGCCTGCTCGGATGCGATCAGCAGCGCAGACGATCCGTCGGTGAGCTGGCTCGACATGCCGGCTGTGAGCACGCCGCCCTCGACGAAGGGCTTGAGCTTCTCCAGCCGCTCCATGGTCGAGTCGCGCCGGATCCCCTCGTCGGTCCGGCATTCGCCGATGGCGACGACCTCCCGATCGAAGCGGCCCTCGTCCCACGCCTGCGCCGCGTTGTGGTGGCTCCGCAGGCCCAGCTCGTTCATCTCGCGAGCAGTGATGCCCCATCGCTCGGCGATGAGGTTCCCGCCTCGGAACTGGTGGATCTCCTGGTCGCCGAAGCGTTCGTTCCACAGGTCGCCGTCGAACGGGTAGCGCATCCCGAGTTGCGGGCCCACGTCGCCCTGGCTGTTCAAGGCGATCAAGCTCATCACCTCGACACCGCCGGCGACGACGAGGTCCATCGAGCCGGCCATGATCGCCTGGGCGGCGAAGTGCACGGCCTGCTGTGACGAGCCGCACTGGCGGTCGATGGTGACGGCCGGCACCGAGTCGGGGAACCCGGCCGAGAGCCAGGTGTTGCGGCCCACGTTGAACGCCTGGGCCCCGATCTGGCCGACGCAGCCCCAGATCACGTCGTCGACGGCCCCGGGATCGACATCGACCTTGTCGAACATCGCTCGCAACACGGTGGCGCCGAGGTCGGCCGGATGCAGGCTCGACAAGCCGCCTTTGTACTTCCCCATCGGAGAGCGAACGGCGTCGATGATGTAGGCCTCGGCCATGGACTCGGCTCCTTGGGTCGCACCGGGGCGAACGTTGCTCCCGGTGGTCGCGGGCGAGTCTCGAGTGTATCTACCGACCGTTTGATGGGCTCGGCCCGGGCCGCACACGACTGCGTTTGAGGGCCGGCGCCGGGAAGCCGAGCTCCTGGAGGAGAGCGTCGCGGCCGCCGACCTCGGCGACGTAGGTGTCGGACGCGAGGCCGGTCACGACGATGCGGGCAAACTCCCAGCCGATCTCGGCCGGCGTGGCCGCACCGTCAGGGCTGTACCAGAACGACATGGCGTTGAGCATCCCCGTGATGCCCTGGGTGGTGAGCTTCGGATCGAGCCCGTCGTCGATCATCTTGCGTCGCTGCCCCGTGCGGATGAGCTCGCGGAGGTACTCGGAGTAGAGCCCACCCTCTTCCCTGATGATGTCCTGGCGCTCCGGCGACAGCGAGCGGAACTCGCGGAAGAACACCGCCGACTCGATGCGAGTGGACGTGAACACCTCGACGTGGCGACGCACCAGCGCCACCACCTTCGCCAGCGGAGGATCGCTCGCGGCGCGGAGCTCGGCCAGAGCGTCGAGCGCCGCAGCGTGCGACTCCTGGATGATCCCGAAGAGGAGATCTTCCTTGGAGTCGATGTAGTAGTAGATCGAGCCCTTGAGCAGCCCGACGGCCGACGCGATGTCCTGGATCGACGTGCCGTCGTAGCCCTTGCTGTAGAAGATCTCAGCGGCCGCGGCGAAGATCTCCTCACGTCGACGCTGCTGTCCAACGCCGTTGGCGAGGTCGCTCTCGTCGATGGTCGTCTTGGACTTCCCTCGTCGAGCGACGGTCGTCGTCTCGCTCACGGGCTTTCGGGAACGCGTCGCCATGTCGAACCTGTCGGAGCAGCCGAACCAGTCGGGCCTGTCGGGGAGCAGGCGTCAGGCTAGATGATGTCGGGCACCGCCCCCGACCTCATCGACCGCATCGGCCTCTACGGCGGCATCGACCTCATCGACCGCAGGGGTGTGCACCCGGCTCCGGTGGACCTCGGCGTCGTGCACTTCCGGTCGATCGACGCCTTCGGCGCTCAACCGGTATTTCTCGATGCGCTCGCTGGGCGTCTTGGGCAGCACCGTCCGGAGCTCGATGTAGCGGGGAACCATGAACCGGGGCAGGTGCTCGACCATCCAGGCATGGAGCTGCAGGGGCGTGGGTGCCGCGCCAGCCGGTGGTGCCCGTAGCACCACGTCGACCTTGATGTCATCCTCGCCGAGCTCGGCCGGGACGGCGTAGGCCGCGACTTCCAGCACGTCGGGATGCTCCAGCACGAGCAGCTCGAGCTCCATGGCACCAACCTGCTCACCGCGGCGACGAATCCGATCCTTCTTGCGTCCCTTGAAGTGCAGCAGCCCGTCGGGGTCGTACGTTCCCAGATCGCCGGTGTGGAACATGCCGGATCGCATTGCCAGCGCCGTCGCATCGACATCCTTGTGGTACTCGGAGATCATGGCGCCGGGCACGAGCGGGCGGAACACCAGCTCCCCGGGAACGCCCGGCGGCACGAGACGGTCGTGCTCGTCAACGACGCCGTACTCGAAGATCGACAGCGGGTAGCCCATGGTGTCGTCGGCGACGCCCGGGAGGGGATGGCGCCGCCCCGGCGTGGGATGGATCTCGGTCATGCCGAAGCCCTGGGTCAGGAGCTGCACGCCGAAGCGGCGCTCGAAATCGTCGGCCTCGGGCGGACGCGGAACGCAGAACATGGTCTCGACGCGATGCAGTGGCCGATGCGGCACGAGCTTGTGCACGAGCGCGGCCATGGGCCCGAGGATCATGGCGAAGGTCGCCCCGCACGCTGCGGCGTCGTCCCAGAAGCGCGACGGCGAGAACCCGTTGGTCACGTAGCCCGTGCAGCCGGCGTGGAGGCTGCTGTTGGCCACGAAATGCAGTCCCCCCACGTGATAGAGGGGCATGGGCGTGAACAGCACGTCATCGGACGTGCGCTCCAACGAGTCGGTGCACACCGCCGACGCCAGGTACTGGTAGTGGTGTGTGAAGACCCCGCCCTTCGAGCGCCCGGTCGTCCCCGACGTGAACTGGATCAGCGCCCGTGCGTCGCACTCGGGGATCGGCCCCGGCGGGTCGTCACGCCGCCCGTCGAGCCAGTCGTCCCATGAGCACACGGGCACCCGCCCGAGCGTCGCAGGCAGAGGGGTAGACCCGGCAGACCCGGTAGACCCGGCAGACCCGGCCGATCCCGCGGACCCCGGGGGTGGCACCACGACGATCAGCTCCAGGTCGTCGAGCTCGTCGAGCCCACCGAGGTCGTCCAGCGCCACCAAGCGGTCGAGGAGATCCGACCGCACGATCACGCCCTTGCATTCGGAGTGGCCCAGAACGTGGCGCAACATGGCTCCGCGAGCATCGGCGTTCACGGGGACGGTCGTCCCGCCGCAGGCCTGGATGCCGTAGAAGGCCGGCATGAACTCGGCCTGGTTGCGCAACATCACCGCGACATGAGCCCCCGCCCCGAGTGTCTCGCGCACGGCCCAGCCCACCCGGTTCACGAGTCGGAACGCGTGCGCGAACGTCAGGGGCGTGGCGCCCACACACCCGATCCACGGATGGTCGGCCCGGTCGACGGCCCGGTCGGCGAGGACCCGCAGCATCACCCGCTGCTCTTGGGGGTAGCGGGTGGCGTGCGGTCCGAGACCGGGGCCCGGCCCTCGCAGCAGTCCCCCCGACTGTTCGACAGCCACGACGCCACCACCTGTTGAACCCGAGATCGAACGATCGTTTGACACATCTTGGCGCGGCGTCGCACCATCCACTCAAGCCGCAGGCTCGCGGCATCCGGCTGCATGGCACCGAGAAGGCAGGCACACATGGGAACACGGCTCGCTGGCAAGGTCGCGCTCATCACCGGCGCAGGATCGGGTATCGGCGCCGCGTCGGCCGCGCTCTTCGCTGCCGAGGGCGCCGCGGTGGGGTGTGCCGACATGAACCTGGCGGGCGCTCGGGAGGTTGCGGAGCGCATCACTGCCGCGGGTGGCCGGGCCATCGCCATCGCCGCCGACGTCGCCGATCCGACGAGCGCCGAGCAGATGGTCGGCGACGTCGTCGCGGCATTCGGTCGGCTCGACGTTCTCTACGCCAACGCTGGTATACCCGGGTCGGGCTCGGCTGGCGACACGTCGTTCGACGACTGGAACCGCGTGATCGCCGTCAACCTCACCGGCGTGTGGCTCTCGGCCAAGTACAGCCTGGTTCCGATGCTGGATCAGGGCTCGGGTTCGATCGTCAATCAGGCTTCGGTGGGCGGGCTCATCGGCGTCCCTGGTATCGCGTCCTACGCGGCGGCCAAGGCCGGGGTCATCGGTCTCACCCGGCAGATGGCAGCCGACTACGCGCCGCGGGGTATCAGGGTCAATGCCATCTGTCCCGGAACCGTTCCCACGCCGCTTGTACGTACCACGTATGAGAATCGTGGCGGCTTCGCGACCGGCACCGATGGACCGGTCGACGTCGACGCGTTGCTCGATGCCGCACGGGTGCGATTCCCCATGGGGCGACTGGGTACGACGGCCGACATCGCCCACGCGGCCCTGTATCTCGCGTCCGACGAGTCGGGATGGGTCACCGGCGTCGCCCTCCCGGTCGACGGCGGAATGACCACCGTGTGACACCGGGATACCACGTCGCTCTCGGATGTCGCTCCGCCACGCACCGCTGAACTGCGCTGAGCTGGGCTCAGCCGGTCGGCTGGCACGGATGGAGCCGCAGCTCCAGGGTCGGGGCCGATCGCAGCATGAAACCGGCATCCTCGGGTGCCGGGCCGACCAGCTCGATGCTCTCGCAGCGGTCGAGCAGGTACGTGAGCGTCCGTTCCATCTCCAGCTTGGCCAAGAGGCTTCCCGTGCACGTGTGGGCGCCGGCGCCGAAGGCGCGCAGCGGCCCGATCGGCGTGAACTGCGGCCGCTCGGTGCCCACGAACCGGGTCACGTCGAAGCGGTCGGGCTCGGCGAACACCTCGGGATCGTGGTTCGCCGCACCGGCCAACACGATCACCTTGTCACCTGAGCGGAGCTCTTCCCCGCGCAGCGAGAGATCACGAGCGACGACTCGCACCGTCCCTTGAACCGGGGCCCGGAACCGGAGGATCTCGGCGCAGGCCGACGAGACCAACGAGCGATCGTCCCGCACCTGCTGCCACGACGCCGGCTCCAGTGCCAGCTGCTTGAACAAGCTGGTGAGGGCCCGGTCGGTGGTTTCGATGCCGGCCGACAGGAGGAAGCTGCAGAAGCTCCTGACCTCGTCGTCGGAGAGCCGCTCACCCTCGTACTCCATGGCGCACAGATCGGACAGTAACTCGTCACCGGGGTGCAGCCGCTTCTGCTCGATGATCGGCGTGACGAAGTCGTACAGCTCCTGGCGCGCCTCCAGACCTCGGGCGTGCACCTCCGGGTCTCCGCGCACGTTGGCGACGCCTGCGGCCACGATGGCGTGGTACCAGTGGGCGAAACGCGCAGCCTCCTGCATGTCCATCAGCTCACCGATGACCGACAGCGGGACGGGGGTGGTGAGCCCTCCCTTCACGTCGGCCACCTCGGGAGCCAACGGCAAGACGCTCCCGAAGTGCTCGATCAGGCGAGCGACCATGTCGGTGAGCGCCGACTCGAGCAGACGGGGGCTGCGAATTCGGCGCGACACGATGGCCGACTTGCGGCGGTGCTCGTCGCCGGTCATCTGAAGCAGGGCCCGCCCGTGAATCGACGAGGTGCCGGGCGTACCCATGAGCTGCCCGAAATGCTCGGCGTCCTCGAAGGCCCGTGTCACGTCGTCCCATCGGGTCAGCACCCACGCCGACAACGCGTCGCACCACAGCACGGGGGCTTCGTCGCGGAGCACGGCGTACACCGGATAGGGGTCGCGATCGCCGTCAACCAGGCCCACCAGGCTCTCAGACAGCTCGGCCCGACGCGCTGGGCCCGCACCAGCCGGGGTCACCACGGGACCAGCGCCTTGCGCCGGTGGAGCTCCCAGGTGAGCTCCAGGTATCCGGCCACCTCGTCGACCAGGGTCCGCAATGCCGGACAGCGCTCGTCGGGCATGGGTGGAGCGTGGGTGGGCTCGAGCGTCACGTCGAGGTGAGCCATGTCCTCGAGGTTGAGCATCAGCGCGACGGCCCGCGCCAGCGAACGGTCGACGGTGACCGCGCCGTGAAACGGGATAAGGATCGAGTTGGCGTCGGCCAGGGCCGGGCCGATCTTCTCGAAGGTGTCGTCGGGGCTCACCGCCATCTTCTCGAAGTAAAACGTGCAGAGGTTGTGCCGCATCTTGAGCGGACGGTTGAGCGAAGAGAGCGCGGTCACCCAGAAACCATGGGTGTGGACGACGGCGTCGACATCGGGCCGCTGCTGGTAGATCCCCGCGTGAAACTCCCATCCCGGGCTCACCCGGTGGCGACCGTGACGGGCGCTGCCGTCGAACCCGAGCTTCATCACATCCGACGGGGTGACCTCGTCGAACGTGAGGTGGAAGGAGTTGATGAAGAAAGCGTCCTGCCCCGGGGCGCGCACGCTCACGTGGCCTCCGATACCGGGGCTGCACCCGTGCGCCGCCAAGATGCGACACGCCATGGCGATCTCGGTGACGATCGCTTGCTCGGCCTCGGCCAGCTCGTCGACCCGCTCGGTCGTGGTCGTGCTCATCGTGATCTCCTCGCCGGTGGTGGTGCTCACGCCAGGCCGTAGTAGGTGCGCCAGGTCGGCAACGACTCGGGCAGGTCGGTGGCCATCGTCGGACCGGGCCAGACCTTGCGCATCGGGGCCGTGAGCCCTCCAGCAGCAAGCTCCGCCAGATCCATGAAGTACAGGAACGACAAGACCCGCTCAGCGAAGAGCCAGCGCCCTTGGCGCACATAGCGATCGTGGTAGCGCAGGGCCACCATGACGGTCTTGCCCTCGGCGCCGAGCTCGGCGTGGGCCGTGACTCGTCCGGTTGCGGTATCGGGAGATTCAGGTCGGTCGGGGAACCAGATCGCATGACTGTGGGGGTAGTGGTAGCTGGGTCCGAACATGCGAAATCGGTTCTGGTAGAAGTCGAGGATGGTGTCGCGGCCGCGCATCTCCGCGAACCCGTCGGCGTGCCTGAACACGGCGTCACCAGTGAAGAGGTCACCCAGCGTCGCCATGTCGCGATCGTCGACGGCCACGCCGTAGTCGGCCACGAGAAGACGAATCTCCTCACGGTCCTCCAGCCGGCGGATCCGTGCTTCGAGGTCCTCGGTCACTGCTCGGCTCCTCGCGTCGTGTCGAAGGTCGGGTCGATGGTCGTGTCGATGGTCAGCTGGGCGGCGACCAGATCGATGATCGTCCCCGCCAGGGCCTCGAGCTCGGCGTCGGTCTTGGTGGAGACGGGGTGGGCCACCGCGGCCACGGGGTAGGCCGAAGCCAGACCCAAGGTGCGCGAAAAGCTCGCAGCCAAGGGGGCAAAGGGGTCGGTGATTACCAGCGTCGCTGGCGTACCGAGTGACTCGATCATCACGGCGTCGTGCAAACTGCACGCGGTGCACGCACCTCAGTCGCCGACGCCGGTGATCACGAGATGCGAGCGGGCGGCGATGGCCTTGGCCTCATCGGCGGTGATGGCCAAGGCGGCGCTGGGCTTGGAATGGATGTCGACCCGAACGATGGGCAGCCGCGCCCGCAGCCCGTCGGCAACCTTGGCCAGGAGGGCCCGGGCGTTGGGCTTGCCGTTCTCGATGATCGTGACAACGGCGCCCGGCGTGAGCGCGACACGTCGGGCGAGCGGCGTCAGCCTGGCGCGGTCGTCGGCCACGTCGGGACGGTGGACGGTGATCTGGGCCACGTTCTGCTCCTCGATCTGCCGATGCCCCTGCGTCGTCACACGGATGCGCTGTGAGTGGCGGGTACACCGGGCGGTGCGGGCGGTGCGGGCGGTGCGAAGACCGACCAGTCGATGGTAGGGCCGTCGGCGTCGGTTCGCGGCCAAGGCTCGTGCGGCCTCGGGATGCGGAGGGTGACCGCGCGGGCGTGGATGCTCGGCGCCCACGTCGGCAGGTAGGCCGACCACCCCGCCCCGGCGCCGCCACAGGTGACGATGTACACCGCGCCTGGAGACGCCAGGGTTGTGAGCCGACCGTCGGAATCGGGTGTCATTTCGTGCTGGGCCCCCACCTCGAGGTGCACCCCGGCCGCGGCCAGCTCCTCGGGAGTAACGCGCGTGTGCTCGACCAGGAACTCGCGCACGTCGGATCGGCTCCAACCTTCGGCGGCCACGGCCTGCGCGTGCTCGGGCCCGAAGAGCACCATGACCTCGTGCCCTCCCTTGCCCACCGAGAACGTGACGGGGCACCTGATCGCGGCGGCAAACGTGAGCAGGATGTCGCGCGCCGCGGGAGCCAGATGGTTGGCGATCTGCCACGGACCCTCGGTGGGGGCAACGGTCACGCTGCTGTCGTCGACGCCGAAACCCAGCTCGACCCGCAATGGATCCCAGCCAGCGGGAGGCGGCGCTTCGGCGATGCACAGCGAGTACTTACCGGGATGGCCGAAGCTGGAGCCGTCGAGCCCTGGCGACGTGGCGCCGAGGACGTTTCGGGCGACGAGCCTCACCGCCCTGCCGATGGTGGCATTGGCTCGGTTGCCCGACCCCAGCACGTTGTGACGTGCGTTCATGGCGAGCCGCTCGGTTTCGGGTCCGCTGACCACCACGCACAGGGCCGCGCCGCCTGTGGAGGTGACGGCCGTGTGGGCATTGAACGCCGGCTGGAGGATGGCCCCCATCGCCGTGACCACGACCGGGAAGTACTCGGGCCGGCATCCGGCCATGACCGCGTTCACCGCCACCTTCTCGGCGGTGATGATCCGGTCGCGTTGGGGCACGGTCCCAACGATCGTGTCGGGGGCCAGGCCGGCCGCGTCCAGCATGGCGTCGACCCGCTCAAGCGTGGGGGCCACGACCGGGAGCCCGTCGCTCCAGCCCTCGGCGTGGAAACGCTCCTGCAGGTCGGCCTCGTCGATCACGATCACGTCTGACGCGGCGGCAGCAGGCGGGGTACCCGGTGAGCGTACCGGCTCAGCGATGCCGGTCACCGCTTCACCTTGTATCCGTTGGCATCTCGGTCCCACGTGTCGGCGGTGACCCCCTCACCTCTGAGCTTGTACTTCTCGACCCGCTGCGACGGGGTCTTCGGGAGATCGTCCATCCACCGCACGAACCTGGGCACGGCGAAGTGGGCCATGCGTTCGGCGCAATGGTCGAGCAGCGCGATCTCGTCGAGCGCGTACCCAAGCTTGCGGACGAGCGCCGTCATCACCTCCTCCTCGCCGAGCTCCGACGGCACGCCGAAGACCGCCGACTCCAGCACGGCCTCGTGGGTGTTGATGACCGCCTCGACCTCGAACGACGAGATGTTCTCGCCTCGACGGCGGACACAGTCTTTCATCCGGTCGATGAAATAGAGGTAGCCGTCGTCGTCGAAGCGCCCGCGATCACCGGTGTGGAACCACAGGTTCCTGAAGGCGTGCACGGTGGCCTCGGGCATGTCGAAGTACTCACCGATCATGATGCCCGGCTTCTTCGGACGTACGACGATCTCGCCCGGCGCACCCGCCCGAACCGGCAGGTCGTTCTCGTCGACGATCACCACGTGATAATTATCCGATTCGCGTCCGGCCGAGCCGATACGCCGGGCGTGAACCGGGTTCTCGGTGGCGACGGCGACCTCGGTCATCCCGTACACCTCGACCAGCTCCACGCCGAAGCGCTCCTCGAACGGCTCCCATATCTCGACCGGGCACGGTGCACCGAAGCCGTGCCGTACCGAGTGCTCGGCGTCGTCGTCACGCTCGGGCTGCTTCCAGAGCATCATCAGCAACCCGCCCTGGTAGTTGAACGCGGTGACGCCCTTGGCGCGGCACATCGTCCAGAACTGGCTGGCCGAGAACCGCTGGTCCATCACCAGCTTGGCGTCAGCTTCCATGGCGCACATCACGCTCGTGTACTTGGCGTTTACATGGAACAGCGGAAACGCCGTGTACAGCACATCGTCGGTCTCGTAGCCAACCAGCCACCGCGTGTGACGGGCGAGGTTCAGGTTGGCCTCGTGCGAGAGGCACACCCCCTTCGACGGGCCGGTGGTACCGGAGGTGTAGAGGATGACCGACCGCGACAGGCGGTCGAGAGCCGGCGTGGGCGGCGGGCCGTCGAGATACAGGTCGGCCAGATCATGCACCGTCACGTGGCCGGGGAGCGATGGCGTTCCCAACCCGAGACCCTCTCGGTGCACGATCACGTGCTCGAGCCCGGGAAGGTTCGGAGCGATCTCATCGATGCGGTCGAGGTACTCCTCGTCGACCACGATCGCCTTCGAGCGCGACTGACCGATCAGGTACTCGAGGAGATAACCCCGGTTGGCATGGTTGATCGGGACCTCAACGATCCCGGCCTTGGCCATGGCGAACCAGGCGTCGACGTTCTCGAGGCTGTTCTTCATCATCAGCGACGCGTTGTCGCCCAGACCCAGACCGAGAGCGGACAGGCCCGCGGCGACCCGGTCGCTGTCGCGGTCGACGCCGACATAGGTCTTCTCGCGCCCCACGATCTCGAGCACCACCTTCTCTCCATTGCGCAGCGCCTTGTGTCGGATCCAGTCGCCGATCAGGCGCGGCTCGTCAGGACCCAAGGTCCACGGAGCCGGTGTCATCACCTGGAGTCCCTCGTCACTTCATGGCGATGGGGTTGAGAGGCGAGCCGACGGCATGGGGGACCCGCAGCGGCGGCGCGACGAGCATGAAGTCGTAGCGACCGTCCTCGGCGCAATCGGCCGCAAGCGCCTCGAGATCCCAGAACTCCCCGAGGGGCAGGCCGAGATCGACGAGGCACCCGTGGTGGATGGGCAGCACCCGGCTCTGGGGGGTGGTCGGCGCCAGCACCTCGATGCCCACCGTGTCGGCGGCCAGGGCAGAGACGTCGTTGCGATAGAGCCATTCCACGCAGTCCTCGATGAGGCCAGGAGTGTCACCGAAATAGGCGACCCGCTCGTCGAAGGTCTGCAACCGTTCCCACTTCTGGAGGAAGCCCGTCCGCAGCAGGACGATGTCGCCCGTCTCCAATGCGACGCCCTGGGCGGCCAGGCATTCGTCGAGCATCGCCGCGTTCACCTCGGAGGCCTCAGGGAGCCATTCGACCCCCCGCAGCCGGGCCAGGTCGAGCAGCACCCCTCGCCCGATGAAGCTCTCGTACATGGCGTCGATCCCGAGCACGGCTGCGCCGCCCGCAGCAGTGACGTTGCCGGCCCAGTAGCCGTTGTACATGGTGTCGTGGGCCATGAAGTGCCCGAAGCCGTCCCATTGCGTCGATCCCTGGAGCGCCATGGTGATCATGTCGTCGTTCCACTGGTATCCGGGCATCGAGATCTGCACCGGGCAGCCGGCGACGGCGTCGGCTCCGGTCGAGAGGAAGTAGTGCTGCGGTGCCGGGCGGGTGGGAAAGCGGGGGGCGTCGGCGTCGATCATGAGGGCCATCGAGAACACCTTGCCGTCACGAACGAGCCCAGCGGCGCGCGCGATCTGCGCCGGCCCCACGAGGTTCTGGGTGCCCCGCTGGTCGTTGGCGCCCCAGCGTCCCCAGTTGTTCAACCCGGGTGGGGTGTAGCCGCCGACGACCTTGCCGTCATCGTCGACGGTGTAGGCGGGCGGGGTCCAGCGGTTGGCGAAATCGCCGGGAACGTTGCGGCCCATGGAGATCCCTTCGTGTAGGTGAGGCAGTGAATGAATGCGACTCAGGAGCGGTGCGGGCCCCTTCGACCTCCCCGTGGGCGGTCGAAGGCGCTTTGCCGTTCAACCGGTTGTTTGGTAGATAGCACAGACACCGGAACGGAGACCAGATGACACCGTCGCTCACAGGCGCCGACAAGATCGTGCGATGGGACCATGTGGCGATCGCGATGCGGTCGATCGAGCAGGGCATCCCGTTCTTTCGCGATGTGCTCGGAGGCGTGTT
Source organism: Actinomycetes bacterium (assembly GCA_031362415.1). Classification (GTDB taxonomy): domain Bacteria; phylum Actinomycetota; class Acidimicrobiia; order IMCC26256; family VFJJ01; genus VFJJ01. The sequence continues at coordinate 12,959 of JANLSK010000234.1, forward strand.
CATCAAGGGGGGCGACGATCTGCTGCTGCGCACCCGGACGCTCATGTTCAAGCTCCCGGTGGCGGTCAAGGTCGAGCTGATGCAGCCGCTCGACGAGCACTCGTACCTCCACCGCCACATCGAGCGCCGGGGCGAGGGCTTCCACCACGCCACGATCTTCGTGCCCGACGTCGAGGCCACCATCGCCGAACTCACCGACGCCGGGTTCGAGACGGTCGACACCGATCTGCGCCTGTCGAGCTGGAGCGAGACCTTCGTGCGACCGAAGTCGGGCTTCGGCTGCCTGTTCCAGATCGTGTCGAGCGACCTCGACTGGTTGACGCCGCATCCGACGGCCACCGTCGAGCAGGTGCTGGCGGGCGAGTGGCGCTGGTGGCAGACCAACATCTGGCACGTCAGCAACCTCCCCTCCGACTATCCGACCGACTTCCCCCTCACCGACCGCCCCACGCCCGCTCGGTAGACATCGGGCGACCGATCGTCTCCGACCGAGCCTCACGCGGGTCCCGCCCCTTCACCCGTCAAAGATCACGACCCCCCGGGCATCGGTCCCGCGATTCATCGTGGCTACGGCGTCGTTGATCTGGTCGAGCGAGAAATGGTGGGTGACGAGCTCGTCGAGCTTGAGTCGGCCCTGGCGGTACAGCTCGACGGCCAGCGGGATGTCCTTGGTGGGTCGTGAGGTCCCGTACAAGCAGGACATCAGTGTCTTCTCGCTCGTGGCGAACTCCCCAGCCGGCAGGATCGCCTCCGAGGTCGACGGGTGCACACCGATCACCGTGAGGGTGCCGTCGATGCGCAGCGAATCCCACCCCTGGCGCACCAGCTCGGGTACCCCGACCACCTCGAACACGTAGTCGGCGCCGAATCCTCCGGTCAGTTCGCGGACGGCGTCGGGGATGCATCCGACCGTCGCAGCGTTGAGGGTGTGGGTGGCGCCGAAGCGCCGGGCCATGTCGAGCTTGGTCTCGTTGAGGTCGACGGCCACGATCATCCCGGCGCTGGCGAGCACCGCACCCTGGATCACGTTGAGGCCCACGCCGCCGCAGCCGATGACCACCACCGACTTCCCGGCTTCCACCCGGGCCCGGTTGAGCACGGCCGACAGGCCCGTCAGCACACCGCACCCGGTCAGGCAGGCCGCCTCGAACGACACGTCCTTGGGGATGGGGATGGCGTGCTTCTCGTGACACACGAGCTCCTCGGCCAGGGTGCCGATCGACGAGAACTGGTACAGCTCACGTCCCTCGGCGTCGCGAGCGCGCAGCGTGCCATCGGGGTTGCGACCCCCGAAGATGGTGTTGAGGCCCCAGAAACACAGGTTGGGCCGTCCCTTCACGCAGTTGTCGCAGATCCCGCAGTGGATGAGCGCCGACAGCACGACGTGATCGCCCGGCACGCAGGTGGTCACCAACTCCCCCACCGCCTCCACGACCCCGGCGCCCTCGTGGCCCAGGATCATCGGCAACGGGAAGGGCAACGCTCCCGTCTGCACCGAGACGTCGCTGTGGCACAGGCCCGAGGCCCTGATCGCCACCCTCACGTCGTTGGGTCCGACGTCGCCCAGATGGGCGTCGACCGTCTCGATGGGTTGATCGTACTCGTAGACGACGGCGGCCTTCATGAGGTTCCTCCCGTGCGGGATGCTTGTCGGAGCAGCTTGTTGAGAATCCCCGACGCCGAGACGGCGAGGATGAGCACCGCGCCGCGGACGATGTCGGGCCAGTAGGTGGGCCAGCCCATTTGAGCGATGCCGTTGAAGGTGACCTGGAGATAGAGCACCCCGAAAAACGTCCCGAGCACGTGAAACTCACCGTTTCGAAGCGTCACCGCGCCCAGGAAGGCCGCCGTGTAGGCCTCGAGCAGGAAGGGGTCCCCGGCATTGCTCGACGCTGAGCCGATCCGGGCCGTCAGCAGGGCTCCGGCTGCCGCCGCGAAGACGCCCGACAGGATGAAGGCCAGCACCCGGTAACGCCCCACCCGAATACCCGAAAGTCGGGCGGCTATGGCATTGCCCCCGATGGCGTCCATCCGGCGGCCGGCGACGGTGCGCGCCATGAGCAACGACAGGATCACCACCACCGCCAAGGCGAACCAGAACATGGCCCGGAGGCCCAGATACTCGTTGTTGGCCAGCCCCTGGACCCGGGTACGGGCCGGGACCGTCTTACCGCCGTCGGTGACCCAGAGGATGACACCGCTCAAGACGGCGCCCGTCCCCAACGTGGCGACGAAGGCCGATATCCCGAACCCGGTCACAACGAGCCCGTTGAACAGGCCGACAACCGCCCCGACCAACAGCGCAACGACGAAGGCCCAGAGGATGTTGGCGTTGCCGGGTGTCTCGTGGAGCACCTTGCCCGCGACGATCCCACCCAGGGTCAGCCCGGACGCTATCGACAGGTCGAAGTCGCCCACCGACAAGACGATGGTGAGACCGGCGGCGACGATCGTGAGGATCGCCGTGCTGTTGAGGATCACCTGCCAGTTGTCGAGGTCGAGAAAGGTGTCGGAGCGCCGGGCACCGACGAACACGATCTCCAGCGCCAAGATGGCAATGGGCATCCACAACCCGAGCGTTCGGGCATCGAACCGGGCCGGTCTCTTGAGCGTAGCGGTGTCGTTCATCGTGAGGTCCCTGGCGCGGCGGGGCCGGTCGGCAGCGACACCCGACCAGCCCCGCCATCGGCGTGGGTCAGCCCGCGGGGAAGACCGCGGGGTTGAGCACGTAGGGCCGGCCGTTGAAGACGCCCTCGGGACCGGGCACGTTGGCCGCGGTCACGAACCCGGTCGGCACCAGCGTGTCCTCCGGGAGGGCCTGGCCGGCCAGGGCCAGAGCCAGATACTCACAGGCGATCATGCCGATCTGGGCGTTCGACTGGCCGACCGTCGCCTCGATGTCTCCGGCCCGGAGGAAGTCGTAGCCCGAGACGTTGTCGCCCGTGTAGGAGGTGATGATCACGTCGTCGCGACCCAGGTCGCTGACCGCCTGGATGGCTCCGGTGGCCGGAACGTCCCAGTGGGCGAAGATGGCCTTGATCTCGTCGTCGGCCTGGAGACCAGCCGTGGCGATCCTGGCCGCACCCTCGGGCGTGAAGTCGAAGTCTTCCCAGCGGACGACCTCGATCTCGGGGAACTCGAACGCGAGCACCGACTCGAGGATCGTGGTGCGCTGCAACAGCGTGTAGATGCTGTTGAACCCGAGCACGGCCACCTTGCCCTCGCCGCCCATCTGGTTCCCGATGTACTGGGCGATGGTGGCGGTGGTGACCCACTCGTCTTCGCGGATGTCGATCGAGCCCACCTCGTTGCCGGCGTAGGTGCCAATGAACGGGATGCCGTCTTCATTGGCCTGATCGATGGCCGGGCGCAACGCCTCGCCGGCGTTCGACACGTTCCACACCGCAGCCTTGCCCGCGGCGAGCCAGGCCTCGACGGTGGTGACGGCCTTGTTCGGATCGCCACCGGCGTCGACGAACTCGGCAGTTCCCCCGTTGGCCTCGATGGTTGCCGTGCACGGGTCGGTCTGGATCGTCACCTCGGGTACCGGGAGCACGGCGACGATCCCGATGTCCTTGCCGCTGAAGACGCCAAAGTCGACATCGAGGCCGGTCTGACTCTCGGCCGCGCTCACCACCCCCGCCCGTCCGGCTTCGACCTCGGGGCGCAGTCGGCCTCCAGCCTGGACGAGCTCGATGGTCGTCTGGCCCTCGACGGGCGCCGTCGTCTCGCCCCCGGCCGCCGCCGACGTCGTGCTCTCGACCGCGCCCGAGTCGTCATCGTCGTCGCTACAGGCGGTGGCGACGAGTCCCAGTGTCAGTAGGCCGGCGAGGAGCCGTACCCAACGTCGTGCGTCCTTCATGTTCTCCCCCTCATCCACCTCATCGGTGGTCATGTCGGTACGTGCGGTGATCCGCACGGATGTTTCACGCCGCTTCTTCGCTGAAGCACGCCGCGAGGATCGCGGTTTCGGTGGTCGGTCCGGCAAGCTCGGCGACGAGCCTCCCTTCCCTGAGCACGACCACCCGGTCCGCCACGGAGGCGACCTCCTCGAGCTCCGAGGAGACGACGACCACCGCGACGTTCTCGGCCGCCAGCCGGCGCAGCTCGCGCAGGATCTCGGCCTTGCCCTCGACGTCGACGCCCTTGGTGGGCTCGTCGACGAGGAAGACACGGACCGGCCCGCACAACCAGCGCGAGACGACCACCTTCTGCTGATTGCCACCCGAGAGCTCGCTCACGCGCTGGCTCGGCCCGGTGGCTGCGATACGGAGCCGCGCGATCTTGTCGATCGTGGCTTCGTCTTCACGCGCCCTGACCGGGCTGCGGGTGACCCTCCGGGCGAACGAGTGGAGATGGGCGACCACGGTGTTGACCCGGATGCTGCGGCTGGCGAAGATCGCCATGCCGTGACGGTCTTCGGGCAGGAGGGCGATACCCACCCGCATGGCGTCTGCCGGTGAGCGGAACCGCACCGGGCGCCCGTCGAGCAGCATCCGCCCGGCCTCGACCGGACGGGCGCCGAAGACCGTCTCCAGGAGCTCACTGCGACCCGAGCCCACGAGACCCCCGATTCCCAGCACCTCACCGCCGCGCAGAGCGAGCGACACGTCGCGCACCGGGCCGCTCGACAGGCGATCGAGCTCGAGCACGGGGCCAACGTCGGGCAGCTCGGAACGATCGGCGACCGTGGTGCCGCCGGCAACGGTGGTGTTGTCGGTGACGGTGGTGTTGTCGGCGACGGAGTGACCAGTGATGTACTCGACGAGCGTCGACCGCGTGCACTGCGCTGTTGGCTGAGTGCCGACTGTCAGCCCGGCCCGAAGCGCCGTGACGTGATCGGTGATCGCCAGCACCTCGGCCAGGCGATGGGAGACGAAGACCACCGACACCTCCTGCGCGGCGAGATGGCGCACGACGTCGAAGAGCACCTCGACCTCGTGGGCCCCGAGCGCAGCGGTTGGCTCGTCGAGGAAGACGATTCGCGCGTCCTGGAGATGCACCCGGGCCAGAGACACCAGCCACTGCTGGGCCACGGCCAAATCGCTGACAGGGGCACTGGGGTCGACGCCGGGCAGGAAGGCCGACAGCGCCTCCTCGGCCCGGTGACGGAGCTCTCGGCGCCTCACGATGCCCCAGCGCGATGGCATGGTCGCGAGCATCAGGTTCTCGGCCACGCTGAGGCGCGGCACCAGCGCCAGCTCCTGGTGGATGAAAGCCAACCCGAGGTCGCGGGAACGGCGCGGGGAGTCGATGTGGACCGGTCGCCCGTCGACGAGAACCGACCCGGCGTCAGCGCTCTGGAGCCCGGCCAGGATCTTGATCAGCGTGCTCTTACCGGCGCCGTTGGCCCCGATCAGCGCGTGGACCTCACCCCGCCTGACAGTGAGGTCGGCCCCGGCCAGGGCCTGCACTCCCGGGAACGCCTTGCGGAGACCGCGCACCTCGAGCACGGGCTCACCCGTGCCGTACAAGCCGAGCTGGTCGGCGAAGCCTTCTCCGGCACGACCCGGAGTGCCGACGTTCATTGAGCGACGAACCCGCCGTCGACCGAGAGGATGGAGCCCTGGCACAGCGTGGAGTCGTCGGAGGCGAAGAACAGGATCGCCCCAGCGATCTCGTCCGGTCGGCCCATGCGCCCGACGGGCATGGTGTTGCGGAGCATCTCCTTGGCCTCCTCCTGGTCGGGCATGAGGGCCGTCCAGCGCTCCATCATCGGCGTCTGGATGACGCCCGGGCACACGCAGTTGATCCGTACCCCGGTGGCGGCCAGCTCGATGGCGAGGTCCTTGGTGAACACGACGAGCCCACCCTTGGCACTGCCGTACGCCGTCGACAAAGGGAAACCCACCAGGCCATTGAGCGACGAGATGTTGACCACGCTGCCTTGGCCCCGCTTGACCATGCTCGGCACGATGTGCTTGCACATCAGCCACGGGCCCTTGAGATCGGTGTCGAGAACGCGGTCCCACTCCTCGACGGTCGTCTCGTCATAGGTGCGGTTGAGCTCGGAACCGGCGTTGTTCACGAGCACGTCGACGTGGCCCCAGCGAGTGAGCGCAGCCGTGGCCACGGCGGCCACGTCGGCCTCTCGACGCACGTCGCAAACGACCGCGCAGACGGCGTCGCCCAACTCCTTCGCCAGCGCTTGGGCACGGTCGAGCGCGAGGTCGGCGATGAGGACCTCGGCGCCCTCGGCCACGAAGCGCCGGACGGTGGCCTCACCGATACCGCTCGATCCGCCCGTGATGACCGCGGTCCGTCCGTTGAGTCGCACGTGAACCCCCTCAGCTCCCGCCGCTGCGCCGCCCGGTGCGGCTCGTCGGCTTTCAATCAAACGATCGTTAGGCGCGCCCGGGCAACGTAGATGCCCGGTCGAATGACGGTCAAGATCCGACGCCGCGCTGTCACGTCCCACGTACTGCGCTCGACCGGTTGGCGTTGCTCTGCCATGCTCCGGGCATGGACTACGACATCGTCGCCACCGCCTATCTGAGCCCGTCCGCCGAGGAGATCGCCGCTCCGGCCCCGACACGTTCGGCCGCCGGCGCCCGCCGTCTACGCGATGCCATCGAGCCCATCGGGGCGCACGCGTTCTGGTCGCGGCCCGTGAACGACGGCTACCGGGCGCTGGGGCTCGATTTCTTCACCGGGTACGTGTGGGGACGCGCCGCGGCCCTCGGGGATGCGTCGCCCGGTGTCGTGGTTGCCGCGTTCGGCGTCATGGAGCCGACGCACCTGCGCGACGCGTACGCCGCTGCTCGGGCGACGGTCAGCCTGAGCGACATCCTCGACGCCCGCCAGCGCGGCGCCGAGGAGAGCCTGGGCGAGATCCTGAAAGCGGTCCCCACCGAGTCGGTCTCCGCTGTCGTCGCCGTGCTCGAACGGGGGATCGCCGCCGCCGAGGTCTCGGCCCGGGCCTTGTTCGCCGGGCTGGCCTCCACACCAGCGCCGTCGTCGCCCATCGGACGGTTGTGGCGGGCCTGCGAACTCCTGCGGGAGCACCGGGGTGACTCCCACCTGTTGGCGGGCCTGGGCGCCGGCTTCGGAGCCGTCGAGTTGAACATCCTCACGGAGCTGTGGTGCGAGATGCGGCTCGGCACCTACACAGCCACCCGGGGTTGGACGGCCGAGGCGATTGCGGCGGGCGTCGTGTCGTTGGCTGCTCGGGGCCTCGTTGCGGCCGACGAGCTCACCGCCGACGGCCGTCAGGTTCGTGGGGCGCTCGAGGATCGCACCGATGATCTCCAGCGGTCGATCGTCGAGGCGATCGGCGACGATCTCGATCCCACGATCGCCCAGCTCGGCGAGTGGTCGGCCGCGTGCATCGCCGCCCGAGCCTTCCCCTCCGATCCCCGCAAGCGCGCCGCCGGCTGAGCCTCACGAACGCGCCGCCAGATCACGGCGCGCCAAGCCGGCGTCACGGCAGCGGCGTCACGGCAGGGACGACACGAAGCTGCGGTCGAGGTCGGCGATGGTGGGGCAGCCGAGCAGCGTGAGCGTTCGCGTGATCTCGGCGCGGAAGATCTCGAGCACCCGTTCGACGCCCGCTTCGCCACCAGCACCCAAACCCCACATGTACGGACGCCCGACCGTCACCGCCTGTGCTCCCAAGGCCAAGGCCTTGCAGACATCGGTCCCCCTGCGCACACCGCCGTCGAGGATCACCTCGGCCCGACCGTCGACCGCGGCGACCACGTCGGCCAGCACGTCGATCGGCGACACCGCATGGTCGAGCTGGCGGCCACCGTGGTTCGACACGATCACGGCCTGCACCCCGGCCTCGACCGCCCGCACGGCGTCATCGGGACGCATCACGCCCTTGATGGCGAAGTTCCCGTCCCAGGCATCGACCATCCACGCCAGGTCGTCCCACGTGACGCCAGGGTCGATCTGGCTGCTGGCGTAGGCGCCGAGCGTTCCGGCGTCGCGACTGCCAGCGGCCTTGTCGCGCACGATCTCGAACGTGACCTCGGGGCTGGTGATGAAGGGCCACCACCAGCCCGGACGGGTAGCCGAGCTCACCACGTTGCGCGGCGTGATGCGCGGCGGCAGGGCCATCCCGTGTGCAGCGTCGCGTTCACGGTTGCCGACGGTCGGAACATCGACCGTGAGCACGCAGCCCACGTATCCCGCGTCGCGAGCACGGGCGATCAGCTCCTTGACGACATCCCGGTCGCGCCACACATAGAGCTGCATCCACAACGGACCTCCGGCCGAGGCCTCGGCGACGTCCTCGATCGAGCAGCTCGCCCCCGTCGACAGCGCGAACACCGTCCCAGCCTTGGCTGCCGCTCGCGCCGCAGCGCGTTCACCGTCGGGATGGTTGAGGCGCGCCAGGCCACAGGGCGACAACACCACCGGCAACGAGATGGGCTGGCTCATGACCGTGGTCGAGATGTCGACCGTCCTCACGTCGACGAGCGACCGGGGCTGGAAGCGCCACCGACCGAATCCCGACGAGTTCCGCCCCAGCGTGGCCTCGTCCTCGGCGCCGCCGTCGGTGAAATCGAAGATCATCGGGGGCAGGCGCCGACGGGCCAGCTCGCGGACGTCGGCGATGTTGCGAGCCCGCCGGAGCCCCCGTTCCCAGCGGTTCCCGTCGGCCCGCTTCAAATCGACCATGGTGCGGGCCCGAGCCAGGCCGGCGGCTGCTTGACGGAATGTCGATGAGTCCACAGCGCGATCGTCACACAGGATGACGACGCGCGCCACGATCAGCCGACGACCCATCGCCGCACTCGCCCGTGACCGTTCGCCGGCGGCGCCCATAGGTGGTCACTTCCTCGGACCAGCCACCGATGGACGCTCATCTCGTCAGTCGCCGAGTGAACGGGTGACCGACCCGATGAGGCGGTTCAGCACCCCGCCGTAGCCGCCACCAAGGCCGCCGTAGCAGGTCTCGACGGTCAGGTTGTTGGCGATGCAGTCGACGTGGATCTCGAACAGCTGGACCCTCACCGAGCTGAGCCGACGACCCTGGGCGGTGTGGGTGATGTTGATGTCCTGCGCTGCGCAGGTACGGGTACGGGTTGTGGCGGTCGTGCCGTCGGTGCGCGTCGAACGCACCCTGACCTCTGCGCACGACGCGGCATCGTTGAACAGGGCCTCGTTCAGACGGGCCTGGATGATCACCTGGTCGAAGCCGGTCTCCTGGTTCCAGGTGACGGCGGGCTGCGCACCGAGCCAATGCTCGGCGATGCTCCAGCGCCCGCTGGCGTCTGGGATGACGAGATGGTCGGTGTCGACGACCGCCGCGCCGGCAGCGTTCGCTGCGAGTACGAGCGTGGCCATCGCGATGCTGATGAGAACGAGTGCCTTGCGGAACATGGTCTTCCTCCGTCCGATCATGGAAGGCGAGCGCCCTCGTGTCGGACGGAGATACGGCCGATCGGCCCGTGACGTTCAGCTCAAGACGCGTGGTTGGGACGGCCGTCACCAGTCACCCGTCACCCGCACCAGTCACCAGTTGATGGCGGCGAAGGCTCGGGCGAGCTTGGCGGCCCGGGCGTCGTTCTCGGCGCCGACCCAGCCGATGCGGCCTTGGAGATGCGCACGGAAGTCGGGATGGCCGGCCCGGTTCGCCCGGTCGGGGCCCGAGACAGCCGCATCGTGCAGGACGGCTCGCAGCCGGTCGTACTCGGAGCGTTCGACGTTCGACCGGACGTTGACGACCAGCCCGGTGACGGTCTGGCGCGCCGCCGAGGTCGCGACTCGGGTCTTGCGTTCGTCGACGCGGAAGCCCTCCTGGGCGGCGATGCTCTCGACCAGGCGAACGACGGCTGCGCGGTTACGGGTCGGGCTCGACGGACCCGAGATCACCAGATCGTCGGCGTAGCGGGTATAGGTGGCGCCGAACCGCTGCGCCAGCCCGCTCAGGCGACGATCGAGCCCGTAGGCGCTCAGGTTCGCCAGCGCCGGCGACGTGGGAGCCCCCTGGGCCAGATGGGGTGCCGTCAGGTGACTCAGCATCCGGCGGCGCCGTTCGTTGGCCGCGAAGCCGACCACGGGCGGCGCAGCGCGGAGCACGTTCACCGGCGTGACGGTCGTGCACAGCGCGGCCAGGGTGTGCGCAACCGGCTCGGGGTAGCCGGCGAGTCTGGAGATCCCGTACACGCGTCCGGCCGTGACCGCGCTGAAGAACGACTCGAGGTCGAAGCGCACCACGACCTCACGACCGTGGTGCAGCGCGGCGCCGGTGCGGGCCGACCGTCCCCGGCAGAATCCGTGCGCGGCGTCGTGCAGCGGGATGCGGTCGACGATCTCGTGGAGCACCTGCCGTTGCAGATCTTTCAACTCCCGCTTGGGTGCCTCGAGAAGCCGAGGCGATCCGTCACGCTTGGTCACCCATCGCCGATGATGGTGACCCAGGCGCCCGTCGCCCGCCGAGCGTTCGAACGAGCGCCGGTCGGCAAACCAGTCGAGATGCCCGGGGGTGACGGCGAGCCAGTCGGCCAGAGCGGCGACGTCGTCGAGGACGGGCACCGACCATCGGGGCGCCACCATCTCGGTGGGGACGGGCATCCGCACGCGGGCCCGGAGGGGACGGGCGGGGTCGCTCAGCGCCGTGGTGAACACCTCACACGCGGCGATCAGCTCGGCGAGCTCGCGAGGCCGATCGGCGGGGCGTTGCGGGTGGGCGCTGCGGACGATGCGGGCCAGGTGCAGAATCCAGACGCGCCGATCGCCCACCGCCCGCCGGGCCCGCCGGGCCATGGCCGGCGGATCCCAATCGCCGGCCAGGAAAGCCCCGGCGATGGCCGTGGCAGCCGGATGCACCTTCGCCGAGCGCCGGTGTCGGCTCATCGAACGCGGGCTGGGATCGTCGGCGGCGTCGGTGCGGTCGGCGTGGCCGTCGGCGGCGTCGTGGCCGTCGGCCAGATCGTGTGCGGCAGCGGCTCCCGACCTGTCCCGTCGTGCGTGCGCCGAGGTGCATGGACGTGCACTCGCGCGCATGCGCTGCGTTGGTGGAGCACTACATCATCCCCGGGGGTACCCCGGAGAGGTCGAGCGACGCCGG
>JANLSK010000318.1:0-8222 GCA_031362415.1 Actinomycetes bacterium
CCTTCGGCGAGGAGACGATGCACCTGGGCGAGATCGATGTCAGTGGGCATGCCGAAACCTCGAGTCAGCGGAGTCTCCAACCGAGACGATCCTGGGGCGGTTGTACCGGGGGCTGGGCGGCGGCGCCGCACGGTCGACGAAGTCGATCAGCGTCATCATCCCGTCGGCGGTCTGGTGCTCAGGCCTCGGTGAGGACGGTTCGTAGCTGGTCGAGCCGCCATGTCGACCGATCGGTGTTCGGTGTTGGGACTTGTCATGCTCGACGGGATGGTGCGTGGGCGACGGGGGGTCTTGGGGGAGGGATGGTGGCGGTGAGGGTCCGGGTTTCGATGGCTCGGGCGACGTCGGCGGGGGTGACGATGCCGACGAGCTCGTCGGCGATGAGGACGAGGGCCCGGCCGCCGGTCTGTTCGGTGAGTCGTTCGAGGAGTGCTACGAGCGGGCTGTCGGGGGTTGCGATGGGGACCTGGTCGAGGGTGAGGGCGGCGTCGGCGACGGTGGTGGTGGCGCGTTCATGGCGGGGGACGGCCCGAAGTTGGGTGAGGGTCACGAGCCCGATGGTGTGATGGTCGATGTTCTCGACGGGGTAGGCGGAGTGGCGGCTGGCGAGGAGGTAGTGCTCGATGAAGTCCTCGACCGTGATCCAGCCGGGGGCGACTTGGGGGCTGGGGGTCATGACGTCGGCGACCCGGACGCCGGCGAGGACCTGGCGGGTCTCGACGCTGGTTTCCTCGGCTCGGGCGGCGGTGAGGATGAACCAGCCGATGAACACCATCCAGATGCCGCCGAGGCTGGCGCCGATGAGGAACTCGAAGAGGCCGAGGCCGATGAGGAGGTGTCCGACGACCCTGCCGGATCGGGCGGCGGTGATGGCGGCCCGGGCCCGGTCGCCGTGTCGGCGCCAGAGGATGGATCGGAGGATCCGGCCGCCGTCGAGTGGTGCGCCGGGGACGAGGTTGAAGATCCCGAGGATGAGGTTGATACCGGCGAGCCAGCCGGCGACAGCGACGACGATGTGGGCCACACCGATGCTGTCGAGGGTGAGGGCGACCACGGCGAAGACGCCGGCGAGGGCGAGGCTGGTTGCGGGTCCGGCAGCGGCGATCCGTAGGTCGTCGCGTGGGGTCGCGGGTTCACCGCCGAGGAGGGCGACGCCGCCGAACAGCCAAAGGGTGAGCCCCTTGACCTCCACACCGGCTCGGCGGGCGATGATGGCGTGGGCCAGCTCGTGGGCGAGGAGCGACCCGAAGAACAAGACGGCGCCGGCCAGTCCGGCGGTCCAGTAACTACCGGTCGGGTGGCCGGACGCGGCGTCGGGGAGCACGGTCTCGGCGAGGCTCCAGGTGAGCAGCCATAAGATGACGAGCACGCTCCAGTTCATGCCGAGCGGGAACCCGGCGATCCGGCCGAGGCTGATGTTCTCTTTCACGTCAACTGTTCTCCTGGTCGGTGATCGGTGATCGGTGAGTGGTGCTCGGACGGGTGGGAGCGACCTGATGGTGTTGCGGGTTCATGTTCGGTCTCCGACGTTGAAGCGTTTCAACATCGCGGAGTTCGCGACGACGGAGAGGCTGGAGAGGGCCATCGCGGCGGCGGCGATGATCGGGTTGAGGAGCCCGAAGGCGGCTATGGGGATGGCGGCGGCGTTGTACCCGAAGGCCCAGAAGAGGTTCTGGCGGATCTTGCGCATGGTGGCCCGGCTCAACCGGATGGCCACGGCCACGTCTCGTACGTCGTCTTGGATGAGGATGATCCCGCCGGTCTCCTTGGCTACGTCCGAGCCCGACCCGATAGCTACCCCGATGTCGGCGGTGGCCAGTGCGGGGGCGTCGTTGATGCCGTCGCCGACCATGGCGACGACCTCGCCGGCGTCTCGGAGACGTTGGATCTCGGCTGCCTTGTCGTGAGGGAGGACGTTGGCGATCACCCGGTCGATACCGAGCTGCCGGGCGATGGCCTGGGCGGTGCGGTCGTTGTCGCCGGTGAGCATCACCACACCGATCCCTTCGGCGCGTAGCTCGGCGACGGCGCTCTGGGCGTGTTCCTTGACGGTATCGGCGACGGCGATCAGCGCGACGAGTCGACCGTCGGTGGCGAGCAGCATCGCCGTCTTGCCGTCTTCTTCGAGGCCACGGAGACGTTCCTCGACGTCCGCGGTGACGGTGACGCCACGCTCGCTCATGAGCCGCCGATTACCGAGAAGCACACGAGCGCCGTCGATCTCGACGGCCACACCGCGCCCGGGAACAGCCTCGAACGATCGAGCCTGGGGGAGGGCGGGTCCGTCCATGAGGGCCCGCCGGACGATCGCCTCGCCGAGCGGGTGCTCACTTCCGACCTCGGCGGCCGCCGCGAGGCGGAGGGCATCCGCCGGTGAAGCGAGCATCGACGGCGTCTCGTCGGTCACGACGATCACGTCGGTGATCTCCGGCTGGCCTTTGGTGAGCGTGCCGGTCTTGTCGAACACCACCGTGGTGAGCTCGACGGCCCGTTCGAGGTGCTCGGCACCGCGGATCAAGATACCGGCCTCGGCGCCTTTGCCGACCCCGACCATCAACGCGGCCGGCGTGGCGATTCCCAGGGCACAGGGACAGGAGATGATGAGCACGGCGATGAACGCCAAGATCGCCTGGGGCAGGTCGCCGGCCAGGCTCCAACCGATGAAGCTGGCGAACGCGACGACCAGCACCGCGGGAACGAAGTAGCCGGTCGCCCGGTCGGCGATCCGTTGGATCTTCGCCGAGGACGCCTGGGCTTCCTCGACGAGGGTGACGATCTGGTTGAGGGTCGTCTCGGCCCCAACCCTGGTGGCTGCAAAACGGAACGATCCGGTGCCGTTGACCGTTCCGCCGATGACCTGATCGCCAGGACGTTTCTCGACGGGCAGGCTCTCGCCGGTGAGGAGCTTCTCATCGACCGCCGAGGATCCCTCGACGACGTCGCCGTCGGTCGGAACCTTCTCGCCGGGACGGACCACGATGACATCGCCGACCTGCAACGTCTCGGCGGGCACTTCCATCTCGTGGCCGTCACGGACCACACGGGCAGTGGCCGGGCGCAGATCCATCAGCTTGCGGACCGCCGCCGAGCTCTTGCGCTTGATGATGTCCTCCATGTACTTGCCCAGGAGGACGAAAGCGATGATGACCGCCGACACCTCGAAGTACACGTCGCGTTCGCCGACCGCTACCGGAAGGACCTCGGGCGCTACGACCACGATCACGCTGTACAGGTAGGCGACCGACGTACCCACGGCGATGAGGAGGTCCATGTTGATCGCACGGGTGCGGATCGCCTGCCATGCCCCCTTGTAGAAACCCCATCCGCCGATGAACTGCACCGGGGTCACGAGGATCATCATCCAGACCCCCCATGTGAACCAGGGCAGCGCGTCGATCGGCGCCCAGGTCAACAAGGTCGCGCCCGCAGCGAGACCGAGGAACACCCCGACCCGCAAGATGGCCAGCACCAGCACCCCGGTCATGGCGATGGCCACCCGCCGCTTCAGCTGACGGAGCTCCTCGTCGGGGGATTCGAAGCTGTGCTGGCAGCCAGCACTGCAGAAGTAGTAGCTCCGCCCGCCGACCTCGCTATGGAGCGCATTGGCCTTGTTGACCATCATCCCGCAGACCGGGTCCTTAGCCATCTCGCCAGCAGACCGCCGGCCCGGATCAGGGTTCGCAGGCTGGTCATCGTGGTGATCGTGCGACGGAGCTCCGTTGGGTGACGCGGCCTTGGTCGGCTGGGCAGGCGCGGTCGTGGATTTCATGGTCTCGATCGTCACCCATCCGCGGGGCTCTGCCATCCGGGCCGCCCGCGGATCTCTGCCACGGGAAACTACGCAGTGCCGGACCTGGTCGAGAGCGTCGACGGGCGCTCGTTGTCCGTCGTGCGGTGCTTCGTCGGGCCGCGCGAGGCGCCCGTCCTGAGAAGGCCCCGGGCACTGCCGGGGCGTTGTCGCCGCGGCCCGATCCGTAGTCGCCCGCACGGCACGATCCGTAGCGCGACCGGATGGCGGGAACTCCTGGAACGCCCATGATGAACCCCAGACAGAGGAGGCCGTGATGGTCGAGTTCCTGGCAGCGAATTGGGTGTGGATCCTCGTTGTGGCGGTGTTCATCGCCATGCATCGCGGTGGTCACGGCTGCGGCACGCATGGCCGTCACCACGACCGTCGCCATGATGGTCACCGTGACGATCGGGGACGGGAGCCCGCAGGCCGAGCCGACGCCGAGGACAGGAGTTCACGGTGAACCACGACAAGATGCTCAAGCCGATGCTGATCGCGGGTGCGGTGCTGGTGGTCTTGGGGTTGGCGGGAGTCCCGATTGGCAATGTCGGGTTTCTGCTGTTCCTGTTGATGTGCCCGCTGATGATGATCTTCATGATGCGCGGCATGGATCACGGGGGCGGGCAGTCCCACGATCACGACCAACACGACCACGAGGACGACCGCTCGCGGCGACGTGACACAGAAGACATCAGCGAAGACCGATGACCGTGACCGGGCGCAGCGTCCGGATCGGCGCGCTCGCCGCCGCCGAGCCGGTCGAGGTGGCGTGGGATCTCGGGGCCTGAGATGCACGGGACCGTGCCGCTGGCTCGCCGCAACCTGCTGGACGAACCACGCCGGTTGCTGGTCGCCGCGGCCGGGGTGGGTCTCGCGGTCATGTTGATCCTGGTGCTCGACGGGCTGTGGGCCGGGATCAGGGCCGGTGTCACGGTCTACGAGGACAACGTCGGCGCTGACCTCTACGTTGCCCAGGCCGGGACCTACAACTTCTACGGTGCGAGCAGCCGGATCCCGGCGAGCACCGTGGATGTCGTCTCGGGCGATCCCGATGTGGAGTGGGCCGTCCCGGTGCGGGCGTTCTTCTCGATCGTCGATCTGCACGACCGCAAGGTCCCGGTGGTCGTCATCGGGTCGGTTCCCGGCCAGCGGGGCGGTCCGTGGGAGCTGGCGTCGGGAAGCGTACCGGCGAGCGACGACCAGGTCGTGGTGGGACGGGTCCTCGCCCGACGGCACAACCTCGACATCGGCGACTCGATCGATCTCATGGGACGCCGGTTCACGATCGTGGGCACGGGCTCGGACGCGTTCATGGCATCGTTCGTGTTCATGACCCACACCGCGACCGACGAGTTGTTGGCTGCGCCCGCGACGACGAGCTTCGTGCTCGTCCGGACAGCGAGACCCGACGCCGTCAGGACCCGTCTCGAAGGCGGCGGGTACGCGGTGCTCGACCGGGACCAGCTCGCGGTGAACGACTTCGAGCTGATCGCTCGGGCCTACGCCGTTCCGATGCGGTTCATGACCGGCGTCGCGTTCGTGATCGGGAGCCTGGTGATCGCCCTGAGCGCCTATTCGGCGATCGCCGATCGTCGCCGCGAGTACGGGATCGTCAAGGCCATCGGTGGCCACGGCCGGTATCTGCTGGGGCTCGCGGTGCGTCAGACGATGATGATCGCCGCGGCGGGACTGCTCGCTGGGGCCGTCATGTTCCTTGCCGGACGGTCGGTGATCACCTGGGTCCGCCCACAGTTCACCGTGGTGACCACCGGCACGAGCCTGGCCCGGGCGCTCGGCGCGGCGATCATCATGGGAGCATTCGCCGCGGTGTTTCCCGCACGACGGCTCGCCCGGCTCGAACCGGCCAGCGCCTATCGGGGCGGATGATGACCGGCCGGGTGTCGCTCGCCCGCAAGAACCTGTTCCAGGACCGCCGCCGCGCCGCGATGGCCATCTCCGGTGTCGGCGCGGCGTTGCTGCTCGTGCTGGTCCTCGACGGTGTCGTCGCCGGGGCCATGCGTTCGGTCACCGCCTACATGCGCACCTCGCCGGCCGACGTGTTCATCTCCCAAGAAGACGTCCGCACCCTGCACATGTCGCAATCGGTCCTGCCCCCCGAGACCGTGGAAGCGGCCCGGCTCGTCCACGGTGTCGCCTGGGTCGAAGGGCTCCGCTACACCAGCAGCATCGTGGAAGCCCCGGGAGGTGGCCGCCGGTTCACCTACGTGCTCGGCTACGAGACCGCGACCGGCCGCGGCGGACCGCGACGGATCACCGACGGGCGCCCACCCGGACCCGCCGAGGCGCTCGTGGACGCCACCGCGGCCGGCGAGCTCGGGATCGACGTCGGCGACACCGTCGTCGTGCTCGGCCAGCCGTTCTCCGTGAGCGGTCTCTCGAGCAACGGCACCAACATCGTCAACACCACGGTGTTCGTGAGGAGCGAAGACTTCGCTCGCCTGCGTGGACCGTCGATCGCCTACGTGCTCGTCGGAGCCGAGCCCGGGGTCAGCGCGACAGAGCTCACACGGCGCCTCGACGAGAGCCTCTCCGGTGTCACCGTGCAGACCCGGGCCGAGTTCGCCCGTCAAGAGGCCAAGCTCGTCAACGACATGGCCGCCGACGTGATGCGCATCATGTCGATCATCGGGTTCCTCATCGCCCTCGCGGTCGTCGCCCTGACCTTGCTCACCGCCACCCTGGGCAAGCTCCGCGAGTACGGGGTGGTCAAGGCCCTCGGTGCGAGCTCGGGTCGGCTCGCGGTCATCGTCGCCGCGCAGGCGGGCTGGTCGGTCGGCCTCGGGTTGGTCGTCGCGGTCGGTCTGGCCCTGGTCACCGGCGCCGCCATCTCGGCGTTGACCCCGAACCTCGACATCGTCATCGGCGTCCGATCGGTCGTCCGTACCGGCCTGGGTGCACTCGTGATCGGCGCGTTCGCGGCGATGGTGCCACTGCGACGGGTCATGACGGTCGACCCCGCCACCGCGTTCAGGAGGCCCTGACATGCACGGCCCGGCCATCTCGGTCAGGCAGCTCACCAAGACCTTCGGTGAGGGCGCGATCGCCGTTCACGCAGTGCGCGCCGTCGATCTCGATGTCGCGCCCGGTGAGGTCGTGCTCATCATGGGCCCGTCGGGCAGCGGCAAGACGACGCTGTTGCTGATGCTCGGCGCGATGCTCCGCCCCACGACCGGGTCGGTGATCATCGACGGCATCGATCTCTCGACCGCTCCCGAACGGCGACTCCCCACGCTCCGAGCCCGGTATCTCGGGTTCATCTTCCAGGACTTCAACCTGCTCTCTGCCTTGAGCGCCATCGAGAACGTCGAGCTGGCCTGCAACCTCGCCGGCCGCTCCGGCCGCCCGGCGCGCCAGCGAGCCACCGAGCTCCTCGAGCGGTTCGGGCTCGCCGCCCGCCTCGACTTTCGTCCCGATCAGCTCTCGGGAGGAGAGAAGCAGCGTGTCGCCATCGCTCGTGCGCTGGCGAACAACCCCACGGTCGTCCTCGCCGACGAACCGACCGCGAACCTCGACTCCTCCCACGGACGCGAGATCGCCCGGCTCCTCCGCCAGCTCGCTGCCGAAGAACAGCGCAGCATCGTCATCGTCAGCCACGACGACCGTCTCCGAGAGATCGCCGACCGGGTGCTGTGGCTCGAAGATGGCGCCTTCCGGGAGCTCGCGGCGATGGCCACCGATCCCGTCTGCGGCATGGCGGTCGAGCAAGACAGCGCTCCCGACCTTCAGCGCGACGGGCACCGATGGTGGTTCTGCTCGACGGCGTGCCGCGACGACTTCGCCGCCCGGCCTGACGTGCCCCTCAGCCCGGGCCCGAGCTGATGCCGGTTGGGGTGGGGGCCATCAGCTCCCGGAGAATCATCGGTGGTCTCGCTGTGGCTGGCGCGACGTGGTGGTCGGGGCGGCACTTGACCTCACCGGCGGTACGGAGCTGGCGGCCATCGCGCATCCCCGCCGGCCGGTACGGTCCATTGCACGCCCGGGTCGGCGGCGACGGTGACGTGGCTGTCGTGTTGCTGCACGGCCTGGCGGCATCGGGCCGTATGTGGAGCGCGACGTTCGACCGGCTCGCGTGGCATCACCGCCTGGTCGTCCCCGACCTGCTCGGCTTCGGCGGCTCCCTTGACGAGCACCTGTCGAGCGTGCACCTCGACCAGCACGCGGATGCCCTCGACGGGGCGCTGGCAGCTGCGGGATGTCGCGATCGTCGCCTTGTGGTCATGGGGCATTCGTTCGGGGCGCTGGTCGGCGCCACCTGGGCTGCCCGCCATGGCGAGCGCGTCGATCACTACGTCGGCCTGTGCCCGCCGCTCGCCGCCGACGGCCACCACGACGAGCTCGCCGCGGCGGTCGGCCCGATGGCCCGCTGGTTCGGTCTCGACACCGCGACGGCCCGTCGGGCCTGCGCGCTGAG
>JANLSK010000320.1:0-4131 GCA_031362415.1 Actinomycetes bacterium
CAGCTTCACCTGCTCGAGCAGCCCGGCCTCTTCGAGGGTGGCCGACACGCCACCGGTGAGACCGTCGAAGGCGAAGTGCACGTAGTTGATCTCCGGGTCTTCCTGCAGTGCCGCCACCACGGCCCCGGCAACCTCGCCGGCAAGGAGCTGGTCGATCGTGACCGCGAGCTCGTTGAACGTGCAGCCGGGGCAGTTCTCGGCATAGGCCGCCTCGGCTCCCTCACGCTCCGACACGAGCACGGCGAAGTCGGGGATGTTGACCATCAGCACGTTGGCCGAGCCTGCCGAGTCGGCAATGATCGCATTGGCCAGCAGGTTGCCGGTCTTCGCAACTGCGGTGTCGTCGCCACATTGGATCCAGATGTTGTTGGCGTCCTGGCCCGGGTCGGTGGTGTCGAAGCAGCTGAAGAAGGCGATGCCCGCTTCGGCGGCCGCGTCGATCTGGTCCTGGATCAGGGCCGGCGGGGTCCCGGTGATGGCGATGTAATCGACGCCGAGGTCGATCGCCTGCTGGAAGCCCGGGGCCGGGTCGAAGCTCTGCACCCCGATGACCTCGAGCTCCCAGCCGAGGAGCGCCGTGGCGTCCTCGAAGCCCGGCGTGATGTCGGCACACGACGGGAGCTCGCACTCCAGCCAGGCCACGGTCTTGGGCTCGGGAACGCTTTCGAGCGGGATGGTCGGCCCGATGTCGGTGGGTTCGGTGGCGTTGGCGTCGACGACGGCCTGGGCCGCCGCCACTCCGTCTCCGCCCTCGGCCGGAGCCGCCGTGGTGTCGGGAGCTGCCGTGGTGTCGGTTGGTGCCGGCCCCGTGGTGCCATCGCTGGCAGGCGCGGTGGTTTCGGTGCCGGGGTCGGCAGCGGGTGCGTCGTCGTCGTCGTCACCGCACGCCGCAGTGATGATTCCCAGTGCCAGCAACGCGGCCAGCACCTTCACGTGCTTGATCTTCAAGGTTGTCCCCCTCTGGACGGTCTTCGCTCCTGCAGGCACAGGAAACGATTAATCAACCGGTTAATATATTCGGCCGACGGGGAGAGTAGCGTGACCGTCGGCATCGGGGGGAGTCGAGGGGGGATCATTGACGGCACTGCTCGTCATAGACACAGTTTCCAAGTCGTTCCCGGGGCAGGTCGCGCTCGAAGACGTCGACCTCCTCATCAACGCGGGTACCACCCACGCGTTGGTGGGGCAGAACGGCTCGGGCAAGTCGACGCTCATCAAGATCCTGTGCGGCTACCACCAGCCGACCGGACAGTCGTCGGCCACGATCCACGGTGCAACGGCCCGGGGTGGCGTGGCCGAGTTGACGCTCGGCGATGCCCACGCCGCCGCAGCGGCCGGTATCCGCTTCGTCCATCAGGACCTGGGCTTGGTCGGGAGCCTGAGCGCCGTCGAGAACATCTCGATGGGCGTCGGGTACACGACCCGCCGGGGCGGCCGGATCGACTGGGCCGCCGACACCCGCCGGGCGCGCAGCGCCTTGGCCGAGCTGGGTTTCACCGACATCGACGTCACGGCTCCGGTCGGCACGCTCGCCCCGTCGGAGAAGACGGCGGTGGCCATCGCCCGGGCCCTGCACGGCTGGGAGGACGGTGCGCATCTCTTGGTGCTCGATGAGCCCACGGCCTCCCTTCCCGGCGCCGATGTCGAACGGCTCTTCGCCGCCATCCGCCGTCTCAAGGCCCGCGGCGTGGCCATCCTCTACGTGTCGCACCATCTCGACGAGGTGTTCGCCATCGCCGACGAGGTCACGGTGCTTCGCGACGGCCGGCGGATCGCCACCATGCCGATCGGTGAGCTCGATCACGACCGGCTGATCGAGCTGATGATCGGCCATCGCCTCGAACGCCGCCGCCAGCAAGCGCGCACGTCGACCGACGTCCGACGCGGCCTCACGCTGACGGCGCTGGCCGGCGGATCGGTGGCTGGCATCGACCTCCACGTCGAGCCCGGCGAGATCGTCGGCGTCGCCGGGATCACCGGCTCGGGCCGGGAGATGCTCGTCCCCCTCGTCACCGGGCAGGTGCCGAGCGACTCGGGGATCGTCAGCGTCGGCGCTCGGGCGATCCGCAACTACGCGCCACGCGACGGGCTCCAGGCCGGTATGGCCTTCCTCGCAGCCGACCGGACGACCCAGGGCGTGCTGCCGCTGCAGTCGGTGCGCATCAACCTGACCCTGGGCGACGTCCGGCGGCACTGGCGCGGCGGCCGGCTCCGCCACCGCGACGAGACGGCCGAGGTGAACGACTGGATCGGGCGTCTGGGCATCAAGACCGCAGGGACCGAGGTTGCCATCTCAGCGCTGAGCGGAGGCAACCAGCAGAAGGTGCTGTTCGGGCGCAGCCTGCGCCTCGATCCGACGGTGCTGGTGCTCGACGAGCCCACCCGCGGCATCGACGTCGGCGCCAAGGACGAGATACACAAGCTGATCGACCGCGCCGCCGACGGCGGTACCGCCGTGCTCGTCGCATCCACCGACACCGACGAGCTGGTGCGGGTGGCCCATCGGGTCGTCGTGATGCGAGACGGCCTGATCGCCGCCGAGCTCTCAGGCGACGACATGACCGTCGAGAAGATCGAACGAGCCCAGCTCCAGACCCAGACCAAGGTTGGTACCCCATGACCGCCACGGCCGACCACTCGGTCTCCACCGCTCCCGCCACCGAGCCCGACCCGGGGCCCGCTGGCTCCCGACGACCCCATGCCGGATGGTGGACCCGGCTGCGCTTCGATCGTTACAGCGCGCTGTATCTGCTGGCCGCTTTCTTCGTGTTCTTCAGCCTCACCGAGAGCAACTTCTTCCAATGGAACGGGAGCGTCGAGTTCGTCCTCACCGAGAAGGTGATCGTGTGCATGCTGGCGCTGGCCTTCCTGGTGCCCCTCGCCGCCGACACGTTCGACCTGTCGATCGGGGCCAACATGGCCCTCTCACTGGTGATCGTCAACAAGGTGGCCCTGGAGACCGACATCCCCGACGGGATCGGAGCGCTCATGGGCATGAGTGCGTGCATTGCCTTCGGAGCGCTGAACGGGCTCATCGTCGTCAAGTTCAAGGTCAACTCGTTCATCGCCACCCTGGGTATGAGCCAGGTGATCGCCGCGGTGATCCGGAGAATCCATGACAGCGGCCAGATCAACGATGCGTTTAGCGATACCTACGTGAATTTTGGCAAGAAGAACGTGTTCAGCTTCTCATGGCCGGGGTCGGGGAGCGAGATCTCGATCCCGTATTACTTCGTCTACGGGCTCATCATCACCGTCATCGTCTGGTATGTGCTCGAGCACACGCCGCTCGGTCGTCACCTCTTCGCCACCGGTGGCAATCGCGAAGCAGCCCGCCTGTCGGGCCTGAACACCAACGCCCTCACGTGGGGATCGCTCGTGGCCTCAGCCGCCATCGCCGGCTTCGCCGGCCTGGTCTACTCGTGGAAGTTCGCGACCTACAGCGCATCGGTCGGCCCGCCGTTGCTGTTCCCGGCGGTCGCCGCGGTGTTCTTCGGCGCCAGCCAACTCAAGGGCCGTCCGAACGTGTGGGGCACGATCATCGCCGTGTACACATTGGCCTTCGGCATCAAGGGCATCGGCCTGCGCTACCCCCGCGAGATCGACTGGATCCAGCCCCTGTTCGAGGGTCTCACCCTCATCATCGCCGTGGCCATCGCCAGCCGCCAAGGCATCATCAAGGTCCGCAAGCGCCGTGAGGGCGATGCCCCGACAGCCCATCCCGATCCCGTCGCCCCGGCCCCGTCGAGCTCGATCTCCATCTCGAAGACCCCGCCGGACGACCCGTTGGTCAGCGACGACTCTGCGGTTCGCTGAGTGTGGGCGTCACGTCGCCACAACATCCGAGCAATGTTCACAACGACGTCAAATACCATGTCCTACTGACCACTGCTCGAAATCGGGGGGGCGCCTGGGTGTGGGCGGCGGGTGACGCGGCTGGTGCTGGCGCCGGCGGGGGAGTTGGCGAACATGGCCTCGGAGTCGAAGCCGATGCGGGCGTCGGGCACGATCTCGATGATCACCCGGCCCGGCGTGTCGAGGTGGTGGACGAACGCAGCCTGCTGGGCGTCGTTGGCGGGGGGGGCGCGCGGCGCCAACGCCGGGGAGAGCCAGGCCGAGGTGGCGTCGTCG
>JANLSK010000014.1:0-6134 GCA_031362415.1 Actinomycetes bacterium
CCTGATGTTCGCCAACATGTTCAACCGTTTTCCCGACGTGAAGTGCGTGCTCGTCGAGTCGAACATCGGCTGGATCCCCACGTTGCTCGAACAGGTCGACGACATGTTCCTGCGGTATCGCTTCTTCACCAACGCCGTTGACGACATGGGCGACCTCATGCCGAGCCGCTTGTTCCACAACAGCTTCTGGGCCACGTTCATGATCGACACGGTCGGGATGCGTCTGCGCTACGCCATGAACCTCGACCACATCATGTGGTCCACCGACTATCCGCACACCGGCTGCGACTGGCCCAACTCGCGCCAGGTGATCGAGCGGGTCTTCCGGGGCATCCCCAAGCACGAGGTCAAGAAGTTCCTCCACGACAACGTGAAGGAGCTCTACAAGCTCGACCACATTCCCGACCGGCTGCCTCGGGGACGCTGAGGCCCGGGCCGAGGCTCACGAGGGAGGCTCCCGTCCCATGGAACATCAGCTGCTGCGCGATCAGGTTGCCATCGTCACCGGAGGAGGAGGGGGGATCGGTGGCGGCGTGTCGCGCCTGTTCGCCCGGGCCGGGGCCATCGTGGTGCTCAACGACATCGACAAGGAGCTGGCCGAGACGGCCCGGGCCGAGATCGTGGCCGACGGCGGGCACGCGGTCATGGTCGTGGGCGACATTCGCGACCGGGTCGTGGTTGGGGAGCTACGCGATGCCGCACTCGGCGCGGGCACCGGCCGCATCGACATCCTCGTGAACAACGTGGGCGACTACCGACCCAACGGCCGCTTCGTGACCACGACGGAAGATGACTGGGCGGCGTTGTATGCCATGAACCTCGGGCACGTGCTCCGCTGCACGCACGCCGTGGTGCCCACGATGATCGAGCAACGCTCGGGGAGCATCGTGAACGTCTCGACGGTCGAGGCCTTCCGGGGAATCCCGGGCAACGCGGTCTACAGCGCGTTCAACGCCGGGGTGAACGCCTTCACCAAGAGCCTGGCGGTGGAGCTCGGGCGCGACGGCATCCGGGTCAACGCCATCGCTCCCGACATGGCCGACACGCTCCAGACGCCGGCCTCGGCCATGTTGCGCGGCCGCGACCCGTCGCTCGTGGAGTGCTGGATTCCCGTGGGGCGCTTCGGCCGTCCCGACGACTACGCGCAGGTGGCGCTGTTCCTGGCGTCCGACCAGGCGCGCTACGTGACGGGACACGTGATTCCGGTCGACGGCGGCACGACCGCGGCCTCGGGCTGGTTCGGCCGCCCCGAACGCAAGGGCTGGACCAACCTCCCCGACAGCCCCTAAACCCCGCCAGCACCTGTCGCTCAACGGGGGCAGTCGCGGTTGAGCGACAGGTGCTCGAATGAGTGGAGCCGCTTGTACGCCAGCAGAGGGGTTCAGCGGCGGTCTTGCAGAAAGCGGAAGCGGTCGCGGGTCTCGGCCACGACCGCCGCCTCGACCTCGGTCACGAGCACGGCCTCGCGCCGGCTCCCCGTGACCAGGAGCTCACCCGTCGGGTCGATGATCCGGCTGTCGCCGCTGTAGGTGAGCCCGCCGCCCTCGCCCACCCGATTGCAGCCGACCACGTAGGCCTGGTTCTCGATGGCCCGGGCCTGGAGGAGGGCCATCCAGTGCTGCCGGCGGCTCTCGGGCCAGTTGGCCACGACCACGTACAGGTCGGTGACGGGGGCCAGTGCCCAGAACTCGTCGGCGAAGCGCAGGTCGTAGCAGACGAACAGGCTCACGCGGAGGCCGTCGATGTCGACGGTCACGAGGTCGCGGCCGGCGTCGTAGTGCCGATCCTCACCGGCGTAGGTGAACGGATGGATCTTGCGGTACCGGTGCACGGTTCCGTCGGGACCGGCCAACACCAAGGTGTTGAAGGGTTTCGCGGTAGTGGGAGCACCCGGCACTCGTTCGGGCACGGAGCCGCACACCCAAACGCCGTGGCGCTCGGCCTGCTCGACGAGGAAGTGCGACGATGGCCCGTCGGCGTCCTCGGCGATGCGGGCCGCGTCGAGGCTGAACCCGGTCGAGAACATCTCGGTGAGCACGATCAGCCGGGCCCCGGTGGCTGCGGCGCCGGCGATCATGGGCGCCAAGCGGGCATGGTTGGCACCGCGGTCCTCCCAGACCACGTCGTGCTGCACGGCGGCGATCTTCATCGTCGACCTCTCAAAGTCCTTGAGCCCGTGAGCTTTCCGAGACGGGACACGGCGTCGTCGAGCACCCCATCGCGTTTGCAGAACGCGAAGCGCACGAGATGGCGGCCCTCGTCGGGGCGTTCGTAGAACACGACGCTGGGGATCGCCACCACACCGCACCGGTGGGGGAGCGCCCGGCAGAACGCCATGCCGTCGCTCTCGCCCACGCTGCGCACGTCGACGGTGGTGAAATATGTGCCCTGGGGCACGAACACCTCGAACCCGGCGGCGGCGAGGCCCGCGCACAGGCGGTCACGCTTGGCCCGCAGCGCATCGGCCGTCGAACGGTAGAACTCGTCGCTCATGCTCAGGCCGAGGGCGATGGCATGCTGGAAGGGTCCGCCGTTCACGTAGGTGAGGAACTGCTTGGCCGTCCGGACGGCGGCCACCAGGGCCGGCGACCCGCACACCCAGCCGATCTTCCAGCCCGTGCAACTGAAGGTCTTGCCGCCCGAGGAGATGGTGATCGTGCGGTCGCGCATTCCCGGGAACGTGGCCAGCGGGATGTGCTGGCCGTCGAAGACGAGGTGCTCGTACACCTCGTCGGTCACGGCAATGAGATCGTGCTCGAGGCACAGGGTGGCAATGCCGGCGAGCTCGGCCCGGCTGAACACCTTCCCGGTGGGGTTGTGCGGCGTGTTGAGCAGCAGCAGACGGGTCTTGGGGTTGATGGCCGCCGCGAGCGCGTCGAGGTCGACGGCATGGTCGGGCGGGCGCAGGGTGATCGAGCGGGGCGTGGCCCCGGCGAGGGCGATGCACGCCGCGTACGAGTCGTAGAGCGGCTCGAACACGAGGACCTCGTCACCCACCTCGCACAAGGCCAGGATGCACGCCGCGATGGCCTCGGTGGCGCCGGCGGTCACGAGGACCTCCCGGTCGGGATCGAGCTCGAGACCGTAGAACCGCCGCTGGTGCTCGGCGATGGCCTGGCGCAGCTGGGGGATGCCCGGTCCGGGCGGGTACTGGTTGTGGCCCGCCCTGATGGCCGCGATGGCAGCCTCGAGGACCTCGGGGGGACCGTCGGTGTCGGGAAAGCCCTGGCCCAGGTTCACCGAGTGGGTCTCGACGGCCAATGCCGACATCTCGGCGAAGATCGTGGTTCCGAAGCCCTGGAGCCGGGACGTGAGGAAGGGGAGTCGTCGCTCAACCATTACAAGCAGCGTAGATCCCGGATAACTCGGGGCGAACTCCGGACGAAGTGGTCGATCCCGCGTTGCAATCGGGGAAACACCCCGGTACGTTCACCCCCCGCCACCTTCCCCCACGTCTGGTGACCATTCCATGCTGCCTACCGTGTTGCGGTCGATCGCCTCGCGATCGTCCTCGAGATCGCCGTCGTCGTCCGGCTCGGTGTTCGCCCGGGCCCGAGCGTCCCGGGCTGGACGTGCCCTCTCGCTCGGCCTGGCCCTGGCCTCCAGCGTGGCTGCCATCTCCCTCATCGCCGGACCGTCGACCGCGGCCCCACCCGTGAGCACCGTCCTCGCCAGCGCTGCCCCTGGGGGCACCGTGCCCGGGAACGGCCAGAGCAGCGGCGCCTCGATCTCGGCCGACGGCCGGTGGGTGGCCTTCCTTTCGCGGGCGACCAACCTGGTTCCCGGCTTCGATGACATGAACGGGGCCTCGGGCGACGACGCCTACCTGCTCGACCGGACCACGGGCACGATCGTGCTGGTGTCGGGTTCGGCCGGCAGCGCCGTGCAGGGTGCCAACGCCGACGTCTACCGGGTCCAGGTGGCCCGCAACGGCCAGTACGTGGTGTTCAGCACGGCAGCCACGGACGTGGTCGCGGCGCCGGTGGTGCCAGGGCCGAACACGAACCGTCACGTGTACCGCTTCGATCGCCTGGCGCCGGCCGCCACGGTGATGGTCGACGTCACTCCGGCGGGCGCCCCCGGGGGCGGGACCACCGACAACGTGACCGCCTCCGACGACGGCCGCTACGTGTCCTTCGACAGCACCGCCGCCGATCTCGTCACCGGCCAGATCGACCCTCCCGGCGTCGACGGCGCCGGGAACTCGCGTGTGTCGTTTGACGTGTTCCTCAAGGACCTGAACGCGCCTGTCTCCACGGGAACCACCATCGTCAGCCACCAGGCGGGGCAGCCGCTGATCGCGTTGGCGGCGCTCAATCCTGTGAATCCCGCGATGTCGCCCGACGGTTACGGGAGCCGGGCACCGAGCCTGTCGGCCGACGGGTGCTTCGTCGTGTTCTACACACGTGCCGACCTCGCAGACCTGAACCCGGCCATCACCGACTCTACGGGTCTGCCCGATGTCGTACGCCTGTCGCGCTGCGGCGCCGGCGACGTCTTCGAGTTGGTGAGCCACCGGGGTACAAGCACCCCGGGGGCTCCCGTATCGGCCAACCAGTGGAGCGACGACGCGACGGTCTCGGCCGACGGGAACTGGGTGGTCTTCGAGACCCATGCGACCAATGTCGTGACCGGGGTCACCGATGTCAACGGCGGCAACGAGGACGTGTACCTCCGCGACATTGCCGGTGCCCAAACCCATCTGATCAGCGCCGACTTCGCTGATCCCACCAGGACCACCGACGGTTACAGCGACACGGCGTCGTGGCTCGGGCCCAGCGGGCGCATGGTCTCCGACGACGGCCGCTACGTGGTGTTCCAGTCCCGTTCCAACACCGCGTATCCGGGTCTCGCCGATCCCAAGGTCAAGGCCGGCACGAATCCGGCGAACTGGCCCGAGGACGTGTTCGTCCGCGACCGTGGCGCGCCTGGCGGGCCCACGACGATCCCGGTGAGCGTGAACGTGGCGGGCACGGCACTCGGTAACGGCACCAGCTTCGTCACGAGCCAGGGCTCGCCCACGATCAGCGCCGACGGCCAGGTCGTGGTCTGGAACTCCAAGGCGAGCGACCTCGTGGCTGGCGACACCAACAGCGCCGCCGATGTCTTCGTGCGCGGGACCGGCGTCGTCGTCCCGCCCCCCACCACGGGCCCTCCCACGACCGTGCCACCCACCACGACGACCACGACAACGCCCCCGCCGACCAGTGCCACGTCCACGACCACCACCACGACGGCCCCGCCTCCGGGTGCGACGACGACCACCGGCTCTTCTCCCTCGGCCACCGTCCCGGCGACGACACCGCCGGTGGGGAGTGGGTCGGCTGGCGGGTATTGGATGGCCTCCGACGACGGCCAGGTCTTCGGGTTCGGGCCCGGGGCCACGCTGGCCGACGACGGGCCGACCCTGCCGGCCGGGGTGTTGTACGTCGATCTCGAGCCCCGTCCCCAGGGCGACGGCTACTGGCTGCTCGACAGCACCGGGACCGTCACGAACCGTGGTCGTGCCGGCCTGTTGAGCACACGGCCGAACCTGATGCTCGGGGAGAGCGCGACGAGCCTCTCAGCCACGCCGAGCGGGCTGGGCTACTGGATCTTCACCACCCGAGGCCGGGTGCTGCGCTTCGGTGACGCACCGCCGCTGGGCGATCTCGGCAACGTCGTGCTGAACGGGCCCGTCCTCGATTCGGTGGCCACCCCGTCGGGACTCGGGTACTACATGGTCGGCTCCGACGGCGGCGTGTTCGCCTTCGGGGACGCCTCCTTCTACGGCTCCACGGGCGGTCAGCGGCTCAACAAGCCCGTGCAGTCGCTCGTGCCCACGGCCACCAACCGCGGGTACTGGCTGGTGGCCAGCGATGGCGGGGTGTTCGCGTTCGGCGATGCCGTGTTCAGGGGCTCGATGGGTTCGGTCTCGCTCAACCGTCCGGTCACCGGGATGGTGAGGTTCGGCACCGGCTACCTGATGGTCGGCGAGGACGGCGGGATCTTCAACTTCTCCGACCTGCCCTTCTACGGCTCACTTGGAGCGAACCCGCCGGCGCGGCCCATCGTGGCCGTCGCCCCGGTGCCGTAGCCGGGCGCTCTCCGGCCGGGATTCAACCGGGCATATCTCGGGTACGACCGAGAAACCC
>JANLSK010000024.1:0-9255 GCA_031362415.1 Actinomycetes bacterium
CGCCCGCGGACCACCAGATCGGGCCCCCAGCCACCGCAACGGCCCAGGAACCCCCGGCGGGCCAGGTGAGATCACCCAGTTAGAGACGAGCGTAAAATAAGGCGGCCACGCCCACGATCAACTGCAGGTTCTCGATGCGGCCCTGGGCCTCCACCGAGCGCTCGGCCTCGAGCTCGGCGATGTAGCCCGTGCGCTCGAGCATCTTCTCGAGCACCGCGGCCACACCCCGCCCGTCATCGGCACAGGCGCGCAGCATGTCGAGCACGTCGGCGAGCTCGCGCAGCCCGCCCGCGGCCTTGCCGATGATGCCCGCAGCGAGCGCATCGCGGCACGACTCGGACATCGAAAGCCCCGAGCCCTGGGCGTAGGCCTCGAGCTTGGCCACCGACGTGTCGCCCACACCGCGCTTGGGGGAGTTGACGATGCGCTTGAAGCTCACGGCGTCGTCGGGGTTGGTGAGCACCCGCAAGTAGGCCAGCGCGTCCTTCACCTCGCGCCGGTCGTAGAACTTCACGCCGCCGTACACCCGGTACGGGATGCCCGAGCGCACGAGCTGCTCTTCGAGCACCCGGCTCTGGGCGTTGGTGCGGTAGAAGATGGCGACATCGCCGAAACGGTGCCCTTCGGTGTCGGTGAGGCGGGTGAGCTCGCCCACGACGAAACGGGCCTCGTCGAGCTCGTCATCGCCCAGGTACACGGTGACGAGCTCGCCGCCCATCTTCTCGGTCCAGAGGTTCTTGGCCCGTCGGGCGGTGTTGTTGGAGATGACGGCATTGGCCGAGTCGAGGATCACCTGGCTCGACCGGTAGTTCTGCTCCAACACGATCACCGAGGCTTCGGGGAAGGCGTCCTCGAACTTGAGGAGGTTGCGGAAGTCGGCGCCCCGGAAGCGGTACACGCTCTGGTCGGCGTCGCCCACGACCATCACGTTGCGGCGCTCCTCGGTGAGCTGGCGCACCAGTTCCCACTGCGCGGCATTGGTGTCTTGGAACTCGTCGATGAGCACGTGGAGAAAGCGTGCCCGCCACCGAGCGAGCACCACCGGGTTCGAGCGGAACAGCTCGACGGCGCGCACGAGCAGGTCGTCGAAGTCGAGCGCCGAGGCATCCTGCAGGCGCTTCTGGTACTCGGCGTAGATCTGGGCCGTCTTCTTCTCGAGGGGCCCGAACGCCACTGCCGCGTAGGCCTCGGGGGAGAGCATCTCGTTCTTGGCCGAGCTGATCGCCCCCAGCACCTTGCGTGGAGCGAAGCGCTTCACGTCGAGGTTCATGTCGCGAATCACGTACGACACGAGGCGCTGGGCGTCGCTCTGGTCGTAGATCGTGAACGACGAGCGCAGGCCCAGGGCCGCCGCCTCGTAGCGCAGGATGCGGGCGCAGGCCGAGTGGAACGTGGACACCCACATCTTCTGCGCCACGGGTCCGATGAGCGCGGCCGTGCGCTGCTTCATCTCGTCGGCGGCCTTGTTGGTGAACGTGATGGCCAAGATCCCGAAGGGCGACACGTCGTGCGCCGTGATCAGCCAGGCCACCCTGTGGGTGAGCACCCTGGTCTTGCCCGAGCCCGCCCCAGCCACCACCAGGATCGGTCCATCGGGATGGCTCACGATCTCCTGCTGGACCGGGTTCAGCCCCACGAGCAGATCGTCGCGAAATGCCCGCCGGTGCTGGGTCGACCGGACCGGCGTGGGCCTGTCGGCGTCGCCCTCGACACCCTCCAGGCCCTCGCGACCCTCGACCGGCGCAGGAGGAGCGAGCGGGACCGGGAGCGATTCCGAGGACACGGGCACGTCGAGCATGAGACCTCGACCCTACCCCCCAGCTGTGACATGACCGTGGCCCCACTCGGCCGCTGAGGGGCTCACGCGCTGACGGTCGGGCTTGGGACGGACTGGATCAGATCCTTGTGAGCCGGAGAGCCGCGTCGCCCTGAAGCCGAACCGGTCGGCGGTACTCAGCCGAGGTGGCCTTCGGACAGGAGGTCGAGGGGGGTCTATGACACCCCCCCACCGGGACCAAGCGTGAGTAGCGCCCCGTAGGCCCCGGACAACTCACCCTTGGTCGCATGGGGTGGAGGGCGCGGAGGAAGGTATAGTGGTGCCATGACAATGCCATCCAGGCTCATGGTGAAGGTAGATCGGCAAGGTCGGCTTGTCCTGCCGCACAGTTGGCGCGACGACCTGACGACGACTCCTGGCGAGGTCGTCATGACCCAGACGGAGGAGGGTGTGCTGATCACGCGAGTTCCTGCCCAGGGCACGGTGGTCGTCGGCGATGACGGCCTGCCTGTGCTTCGTCTTGGACGGGCGGTGACCAATGATCAGGTCGTCGCAGCAATCGACGCCGAGCGAGAATCGCGTTGATAGACACATCCGCCGTCGTCGCGGCGTTGATCGAAGACCATGAGCATCATGCCCTTGCCCGGCCAGCGCTCACGACAGCATCCCGAATCCCGGCGATCGTGATGGCCGAGACGTACTCGCAGCTACGGCGAACCTTCGGCCAGTCAGCGCGTTCGGCAGCGCAGCTCCTCCGGCCCTGGTCGGTGACAGACCGGCTCATCGCGACAACGGCCGGCGCAACCGCCACAGTTCTCGAACGTTCGGTCGAGCTCGACCTGGGCGGCAACATTCATGACGCTCTCATCGCGCAAGTGTGCGTGGAAGCGGGGGTTCCGCTCGTGACTCTGGACGGTAGGCAGCACCGCATCGCGCTTGCGCTCGGTGCCGCAAGCACGTATCTCCTCGCATAGCTCGCGAACGCGAACTGAACGGCGATCGGGCTGCCCACTCCCCAGTCCGGGTTCGTGATGATCGGCGTCCCATGCAGGACAGGGATGCCGGAGAAGTTCGAGTTGTTCCAGTAGGTCGCCTGGAGACCGGCGATGCCACAGCGCCGCCGAACACCTCGACGTGGGTGGAGCGGGTCGCGCCGTGTCGATGCCGGGCCTCTGAAACACCTGATCGAACATGGCCACGGCGCGGATCGTGCCGATCAGCGGGGCAAGCGTAGAGCAGCGACCACCCGACTTCGGGGGCGGCGCGGGGGCCTCTCACACCTCCAGCAGGAGGGTGACGGGGCCGTCGTTGACGAGCTCGACGTGCATCTCGGCGCGGAAGCGGCCGGTCTCGACCCGGGCGCCGAGGGCTTGCAGGTGCTCGACCACGCAGCTCACGAGGGGCTCGGCATGCTCGGGGCGGGCGGCGTCGATCCACGATGGCCGGCGGCCCTTGCGGGTGTCTCCGTAGAGGGTGAACTGCGAGACCACGAGCACGGCAGCGTCCCGACGCGCCTCGGCCTCGTCGGCCAGCGAACGGTTCATCACCCCGGCATCGTCGTCGAGGATCCTGAGCTGCCACACCTTCTCGGCCAGCTTCGCCGCATGCGCAGCCGTGTCGTCGTGGGTGACTCCGACGAGCACGCACAGCCCGGCACCGATCGAGCCGACCGTCTCCCCGTCAACCGTCACGCCTGCTCGTGTCACCCGCTGCACCAACCCCCGCACGGCCTGGACGTACAGGATGGCGCAGCGCTGAAGCAGAGGAGCCGCCGCGAGGGAACAGCTCAAGGTTGAGGGAGCTCGTCCTCACCGACCAGGAGGCGCCAGTGGCGACCTCGTCGGAGCACCACCGACCGGAAGTGCCGGAAGTCCCACGTGAGGATCTCGCAGCGGCGCCGGGCGCTCATCCCCATCACGACCAGGTCCGGGAGATCGGCCCCGCTGTCGGGGTACCGTTCTGCCAGCGTGACCGCGGTCGCCAACTCCTCGCCCGTAGGCGCCTCGAGTCGATGCACCCCGTCACGAAGAGCCGACACGAACACCCGCGCCGCAGCCGCATGACCACGCGATCGCAGAAGGAGGTCGACCTCGGTCATCACGGGCCAAGGGACGACCACGTTGCGTCCGAGGCGAGCCAGGAGCTCAGCCGCGAACCGATGTCGAGCACCCTCGGTGCGGTTCATCGCCGACACCAGGGGCCCCGTGTCGCAGATGATCACCGGCCGAGCCGAGCGAGCACCTCGCGCACCTTGAGGGACAAGTCGTCATCGTCGACGATGAGGCCGGCGTACGGCAGCCGTGCGGGGCGCTCACCGATGAGATCGGCGACGACAGCCGAGAAGGACATCCCGCGACGTTCCGCTTCGGAATCGAGGCGCGCCGCCAGCGCGGGAGGCAGGGAGATCGTTCGCCGGACGGTGCTCATGAAAGGAGTATGAAGTACGGAGTATGAGATTGCAACGATCATTCTGATGTGATGGCTCACGTCCCGAGGAGTCAGAGCAGGCCGAGGGCCTCGAGGTCGGCGCGGGTTGAGGGGGCGTCGCGGAACAGCAGCGCCCGGAAGCCCAGGGCCTGGGCCGTCGCCACGTTCCGGGGAGCGTCGTCGATGAAGACGGTTCGCTCCGGTTCGAGGCCGTAGGTGCGGCAGAGGTGTTGGTAGATCTCGGGCTCGGGCTTGACCAGGCCGACCTGACCCGAGATGACCATCCCGTCGAACCAGTCGAGAAAACCGAAGCGCTGCCTGGCGATCGGGAAGGTCTCCATCGACCAGTTGCTGAGCGCGTAGACGGGCATTCCCGCCGCCCGCAATGATCCGAGAATCTCGACCGTTCCGTCGATCTGGTACGGGATCATCTCCTCCCACCGGTCGTAGAAGACGCGAACGAGCGTCTCGTGCCCGGGATGGCGTTCGATGGCTTCGGCGATGCCCTCGACGAACGGGCGGCCGCGGTCTTGGGCCTCGTTCCACTCGGGTGGGCACACCTCGGCGAGGAAGCGCTCCATGGCCGCCTCGTCGGCTAGCGCGTGGGGGATGAACGTGCGGTAGAGATGACGCGGGTCCCACTCCACGAGCACCCGGCCCAGGTCGAACACCACGGCCGTCACCGGGGTCGAGGCCCGTGGCGTCACTCCCACTCGATGGTTCCCGGCGGCTTCGACGTGATGTCGTAGGCCACCCGGTTGACGCCCGGCACCTCGTTGATGAGCCGGCTCGACATCCGATCGAGCAGCTCGTGGGGCAGGCGGGCCCAGTCGGCGGTCATGGCGTCTTCGCTCGTGACGGCACGGATGATGATGGGATAGGCGTAGGTGCGTTCGTCGCCCATCACCCCGACCGAACGGACGGCGGGCAGCACGGCGAAGCTCTGCCACAGCTCACGGTAGAGCCCGGCCCGCTTGATCTCCTCGAGCACGATGGCATCGGCCCGACGCAGGATCTCGAGGCGCTCGGGCGTGATGGTCCCGATGATCCGCACGGCCAGTCCCGGTCCGGGGAACGGTTGACGCCACACGATCTCCTCGGGCAGGCCCAGCTCCTCGCCGACGGCGCGCACCTCGTCCTTGAACAGATCACGGAGCGGCTCGACGAGCTCCATCTCCATGTCGTCGGGCAGGCCACCGACGTTGTGGTGGGTCTTGATGACGGCCGAATCGCCTGTGGTACCACCGGATTCGACGACGTCGGGGTAGAGCGTGCCCTGCACGAGGAACTTGGCGTCGCCATGCTCGCGAGCCACTTCCTCGAAGATACGGATGAAGGTTTCGCCGATGATCTTGCGCTTGCGCTCGGGGTCGATCACGTCGTCGAGCTTCTCGAGGAAGCGGTCGGCGGCCTTCACGTGCACCAGGTCGATCTGGAACTGGCGGCGGAAGGTCTCCTCCACCTGCTCGGCCTCACCCTCGCGCATCATCCCGATGTCGACGAACACGCACGTGAGCCGATCGCCGATGGCCTTGTGCACCAGGGCCGCGGCGACTGCGGAGTCGACACCGCCCGACAGGCCGCACAGCACCCGGCCCGTCCCCACCTGGGCCCTGATCTTGTCGACGGCCTCCTCGATGATCGAGACGCGCGTCCACGTGGGCCGGCAGTGGGCCCCGTCGTACAAGAACGCCTTGAGCACATCCTGGCCGCGGTCGGTGTGGCCGACCTCGGGATGGAACTGCACGCCGTAGATGGCCCGTGCTGGATCTTCGAGCGCAGCCACGGGCGCCGACGGCGTACTCGCCGTGACCCGGAAACCCTCTGGCGCCTT
Source organism: Actinomycetes bacterium (assembly GCA_031362415.1). Lineage (GTDB taxonomy): Bacteria > Actinomycetota > Acidimicrobiia > IMCC26256 > VFJJ01 > VFJJ01. Next base: position 6,039 of record JANLSK010000024.1, read on the forward strand.
GGTGATGGCGTCGAAGTGGCTCATCCAGACGGTCTGGCTCTCGGGCAGGTCCTTGAGCAGTACCGAGGTGCGGACAGCGCCGTCGAGCGTGGTCATCTCGGTGCGGCCGTACTCGCCGGCCTCGTGCCGGCCCACGACGCCGCCGAGTTGCTTGGCGATGAGCTGGGCGCCGTAGCAGATCCCGAGGATGGGAAAGCCGAGGTCGTAGATCTCGGGATCGAGCAGCGGAGCGCCGTCGACGTTCACCGACTTGGGCCCGCCCGAGAGCACGATCGCCGTGGGGTTCTTGGCTTTCACAGCGGCCGCGGTGATCGTGTGCGGCACGATCTCGCTGAACACGTGCGCCTCGCGGACCCGCCGGGCGATCAGCTGCGCATACTGCGCCCCGAAATCGACTACCAGCACGGTCTCATGCTGCATCGGGGGCACCTGCATCGGGTGAACCTGCATCGGAACCGACTCGGTCGGGGCCGACTCGGCACCGGGAGAACGAGTGGCGACGGCCGGGGACTCGGGGGGATGCTCCACCCGCATCATTGTACGGTTGGCGACCTCGGCCAACCGATCGAGACCGGAGGTCGCCCTGAACCCGTTGCACCGGATCGCCGAGGCCACGCGAACGGTCTCGTCGGTCGTGCGCTTCCGCCGCTTCGAACGCGACGGGATCAAGCGGCGCCTGGCCCGGGCGGCCTCGGTGGCCGATCTCCGTCTGATGGCGCGGCGTCAGCTCCCCCGCGGCGTCTTCGACTACATCGACGGCGGCGCCGAGGACGAGCGCGCGATGCGCGAGAACGCCAACGCATACGGCCGCATCGAGTTCGTGCCCCGGGTGCTGCACGACGTGTCGCATATCGACACCACGATCACGCTCCTCGGCCATCGCCTCCCGGTGCCGCTCGTGATGGCGCCCATCGGCTTCACCCGCGTCGCGCACTCCCAGGGCGAGCTCGCCGGCGCCCGGGCCGCAGCCCGGGCCGGGATCCCGTACACGCTCTCGACGCTGGGCACCCGCTCGATCGAGGACCTCCGCGCGGTGAGCACCGGGGCCTTGTGGTTCCAGGTCTACGTGTGGAAGGACCGGGGCCTCGTGGCCGAGATGATCGCTCGGGCCCAGGCCAGCGGCTACCAGGCGCTGGCGCTCACCGTCGACACCGCCGTGCTCGGCCGGCGCGATCGCGATGTCCGTCGCGGGTTCTCGATGCCCCCGACGTTGGGGCCCGACACGATCGTCGACGGCATCCTCCATCCCCGGTGGGTGTACGACTTCATCCGGGCCGAGCCGATCACCTTCGCCAACCTCACCGATCCCGGGCGGGCCGGGGCATCATCGGCCGTGAATCTGGCCGCGTTCGCCAGCTCGCAGTTCGACCAGACGCTGTCGTGGCCCGACATCGAGTGGATGCGCTCGCAGTGGGACGGGCCGATCGTGATCAAGGGCATCCAGCGCGTCGAGGACGCCGTGATCGCCGCCGACATCGGCATCGAGGCCGTGGCGCTCTCGAACCACGGCGGCCGTCAGCTCGACGGTGCTCCGCCGCCGATCGAACTGGTCGCGCCGGTGGCCGACGCCGTGGGCGAGCGGTTGGAGATCATCTGCGACGGCGGGGTCAGGCGGGGCAGCGACGTCGTGAAAGCCGTGGCCCTCGGCGCTCGGGCGTGCATGTTCGGCCGAGCGTGGGTGTACGGGCTGGCTGCGGGCGGCGAGGCGGGTGTCGACCACACCATCGACCTGCTCACCAGCGACATCCGCCGGACCTTGGCGCTCCTCGGTCGCCCGTCGATCACCGAGCTCGACCGCTCCCACGTGCGCATCCGCTCCCGCTGACCAACAACCCGGCCGGCTCCACTGGTCATCTGCGTCGGCGAACGATATCATCGACGAGAACGATGTTTTCTCAGGCGGAGGGTCGAATGCGCAACCACCTCGTCGTCGCCAACCAGACAGCATGCAGCGCACCGCTCATGGCCGAGGTACGGCAGCGGATCGCCGCCGGACCGGCCCACTTCCACCTGGTGGTCCCGTCGACCCCGGTACGACACCTGCTCACCTGGACCGAAGGGGAGTCGCGTGCGCTCGCCACCGAGCGTCTGGAAAAGAGCCTTGCGGCCCTGCACGAGCTCGGCGCGCTGGCCACCGGTGAGGTGGGCGACGCCAGCCCGCTGGCCGCCATCGGCGATGCCTTGCTTCGCCACCACGTCGACGAGATCCTGCTCTCGACGTTCCCGCCCGGCGTCTCGCGCTGGCTCCGACAGGATCTCCCGCACCGAATCGAGCGCTCGTACCATCTCCCCGTGGCTGTGATCATCACCGACCCGGCCACGATCTAGATCGAGATCGAAACCCACAAGGCGCAAGCGTCGTGGCCGACAACGACAACCGGCGCCGCAACGAAACGACGCCGACAACCGGCGCGTGAGACTTCAGCGGCCCATGCCCACGCCCTGGGAGCGCTGGAGGGACTTGCCCTCGGTCATGAGGGCTGGGGCCACCATCACTTCGGCCTTTTGGAACTCCCTCACCGACGAGTACCCGCACGTGGCCATCGATGTCCGCAGCCCGCCGAACAGGTTCAGCGTGCCGTCGTTCTCGTGGGCCGGCCCGACCAGGATCTCCTCGAGCGTGCCCTTCTGCCCGCTGTACACCCGTGCGCCGCGCGGCAGCGTGGGGTGGAAGGTCGCCATGCCCCAGTGGTGGCCCCGCCCCGGGGCCTCGTAGGCCGCGGCGAGCGGCGAGCCGAGCATCACGGCGTCGGCCCCGCAGGCGACGGCCTTGGCGATGTCGCCGCCGGTGCGCATGCCCCCGTCGGCGATGACGTTGACGTACACGCCGGTCTCGACGAGATGGCGTAGCCGGGCCCCGGCCGCATCGGCGATGGCGGTGGCCTGGGGCACGCCGATTCCCAGCACACCGCGCGAGGTGCAGGCATGACCGGGACCCACACCCACCAGGATCGCCACGGCGCCCGTCCGCATGAGGTGCAGCGCCATCTGATACGACGCCACCCCGCCAACGACGACCGGGATGTCGATCTCCCGGATGAACTGCTTGAGGTTGAGCGGCTCGGTCGTACGCGAGACGTGCTCGGCCGAAACGACCGTTCCCTGGATCACCAGCACGTCGAGCTCGGCCTCGAGAACGGTCTTGATGTGGCGCGACACCCGTTGCGGCGTCAGCGAGCCCGACGCCGTGGCGCCCGCAGCCTTGATCTCACGGATG